>NZ_AP021869.1:973275-1297700 GCF_026001925.1 Vibrio gangliei
GATTGGTATCAGCAAGGGGTATTTGCTTCTCTGACCGCGACGCAAAGGGCCGAATTGGTTGAACTGCGTAGTGATAATCTCGGTTCTCAACTCGGCTGTATGTTGCGTGCGACTTCACTGGCTAAACAGCCTTATCTGTTAGACACCCTCAAACAACTCCCGATTCCTCTGCTGTATATTTGTGGAGAGAAGGACGACAAATTTCAGTCTCTCGCAAAGCAAAGTGGCCTGACTTACCACTCCGTGAGCCAAGCTGGTCATAATGTTCACCATGAGCAGCCGGCAAAATTTGCGGCCATCGTTGCCGAGTTTATTCACCAATTTCATCCATCTTCTAAGTAATACTTTATAACGTAAGTAACGATTTATAACTGAAGAAATTATTATGCCTTTAGACCAATCTGGCGCACGTAGCGCAAAACTCTATCGTTATCAAATTCCTATGGACAGTGGCGTGATTGTACGCGATCAACGTTTATTACAGCGAAATGGGTATATTATTGAATTAAAAGATTCCGGTAAGATTGGCTATGGTGAATGCGCTCCTTTACCCGGTTTTAGCCAAGAAACGCTCGAAGAAGTTGAGGTACAACTGAAAGAAGCTTTAGAACACTGGTATCAAACTGGCCTGTGGTCTGATTGGAATCAATATGCGCCGAGTGTGGCATTTGCTTTGTCGATGGCGCAAGCAGAACTTTCGAATCTTTTGCCGGAACAAGGTGAATATCGTGCTGCACCATTATGTTCTGGCGATCCGGATGAATTATTACCAGTGTTTGATGCAATGGAAGAAACAGGCAGGCAAAAAGTAGCCAAAGTGAAAGTCGGCTTATACGAACCGATTCGCGATGGCATGCTGGTGAACTTATTTTTAGAATCGATTCCTGATTTGCAATTAAGGTTAGATGCAAACCGTAGTTGGACATTAGAAAAAGCGCTCAAATTTGCTCAATACGTATCACCGGAATATCGTGCACGCATTGCATTTTTGGAAGAGCCTTGTAAAACCGAAAGCCTAAGCAGGGATTTTGCTCAGAAAACCGGTATCACAATTGCGTGGGATGAAGCGTTACAACAAACGGATTTTAATGAAATCGAATTAGATTCCTTGTTTGGCCAAGAATCGCTCGGTGAACGTTTTCTTGGTGAACACGTCGGCGCGTGGGTAATAAAACCTACCTTGATTGGTTCGCTGGAACGTTGTAATCAACTGATTGATTTTGCTCATCAGCATGGCATTCAAACCGTGATCAGTTCGAGTATTGAATCGAGCTTAGGTCTCAATCAATTAGCCCGTTTGTCCGCATGGAAAACCCCTGAGCAAACACCGGGGCTAGATACCTTACAATTATTCCAAACTCAATTGGAAGTTACTTGGCCAGGCTGTCCGTTGCCGGTTACTTTACTTTCAGATCAGCAGCTTATTCAACAATGGTAATGGCTTGTGGACCTTATTCAGCAAGTGTGTCAAACACCTCAATATCAAGCTAATCCGATAGCGTTAAAGACACCAAATCGAGCCTATACTTGGCAACAGTTAGATGAACAGGTTGATGCCATCGCTTTAATCATGCAAACCCAAGGTGTGGTTGCTGGCAGCGTCATTGCTTTAGTGAGTAAGAATAATGTTGAAGCGCTGTTATTGTATCTCGCATCCCTTCGGTTAGGTGCGCTTTGTGCCTTGATGCCACCGCAACCTAAAATGGCGATGCAACAAAAACTCGATATCATTCAGGCGGATTTTATTTGGTCCGGTGATATTGATAATCATGAGCTTGCTGAATTACCACAGACACGATTGCATTTAGAGCATGTCGGTCGCAACACCCGCTTAATGGCATCCTCACATACCTTTCACGCTGAACAATTGGCCAGTATTGTGTTTACATCTGGCTCAACCGGTGTACCTAAAGCGGTGGTACATGCTGCTAAACATCATCTTGCTAGTGCAAAAGGTTTGACTGAAAAGTTTGAATTTACCAACCGTGATACATGGTTACTCAGTTTGCCGATGTACCATGTCTCGGGTTTATCCATCATTTGGCGTTGGCTTGCGAAAAGGGCGTGCTTGGCGATTGGTTCTGGTCAACTGGAACAAGATATTAGCGTAGTGACACATGCTTCTTTGGTGCCTATCCAACTGCAACGCTTATTCGACTCTGGCATACCGTTGCCCTTAAAACGAGTGTTGCTCGGAGGTTCTCATATTCCGATGCCGCTTATTGAGCAAGCCCAACAAAAAGGGATTGAATGTTGGCTAGGTTATGGGATGACAGAGAGCGCTTCGACGGTTATTGCCAAGCCGGTTGATGGTAGCCCATCAGCAGGTTGGTTATTGCCTTATCGCAAAATCAAACTTGAAAATGGTCGAATCTATGTGGCTGGTGACACGCTTGCAGCAGGGTATTTAGCTCACGGGCAATTAACGCCTTTAGTGAGTGAAGAACAGCCGTGGTTTGATACGAAAGATTTGGCGCAGCGATATGTTCAAGATGGCAAACCCGATGAATTTATTATTGTGGGGCGTGCCGATAATCAATTTATTTCCGGTGGTGAGAATATTCATTGTGAGGAAATTGAGTCTGCTTTATTAAAGTACCCTGACATCAAACAAGCCTTGGTGATTCCAGTCGAAGATACACAATATGGCTATCGTCCCGTGGCTTTTATTGATGCTGAGAGCCCGCTTGACACCCAAGCATATCAAGCTTTTTTGCAGCAATACCTACAAAAGTTTAAGTGCCCAGAACGCTACTATTTATTGCCGCAAGAGCTTATGAATACCGGGATTAAAATCTCTCGCGCAGCATTGAAAGCCTACTACCAACAACACCTGTCTTAATTATCTTCTTGTCGAACAGTTATCAACATTGGTTATGTATTAGCACAAAAGTGTATTTATGGCTTTAGTGAAATGCCTTCATACTAAATCCTAATGCTTAAACAAGGATACTCACTATTTATCTATACAGATTAATTATCTGTAAAGACTGAATAATTTGAGCGTAAGTATAAAAGGATGACAATGATGAAATTATTACTGGTTGCGATTGTAGCGGCTTTATTCGGAGTTTCTATTTCGACAGAAGGGCTAGTGGCGGCATTAGCGGCATTATTGGCTTTTGCTGCTGTGATTGTATGGGCTTGGAAAAGTAAGCAAGCGGTACATAGAAATGAGGCCCATACCGAGCCTCATGTGTAATACAGTTAACCTGAAGTCAAGTTAGTTACGTGTTATTGAATGTGCGTCATGATGTAAGTGAGTGAGCTGATAGAAATGATCGCCCATAAAATGACACCAAACAGCATAGGTTTAGGCCCAGCCTCTTTTAGTTTACCAACCGATATGCCACAACCAATTAGGAATAAGCATAGCACCAGTGTCTGCTTCGCGATGCTATAAATCCCATGGTAAATCGTTGAGAACTGAGGTACTTGGTCACAAAATACAATCGCTAAGCAGTAGAAGATGATGAAGAATGGAATGGTAATTTTTTTACTTTCACTCTTAAACATCATGGCACTAATGAACGCGACTGGCACAATCCATAACGCACGAGCAAGTTTCAATGTGGTGGCAATTTGCAGTGATTGTTCACCGTATGCTTGAGCGGCACCCACGACTGACGATGTGTCGTGAATGGCAATGGCCGCCCATGTGCCAAATTGTGTCTGGCTTAACCCTAGAGCATGACCGACTACTGGAAACAGGAATAAAGCCACTGAGTTCAATACGAACACCACAGCCAATGCCATACCAACCGGTTGATCTTTGGCGTTAATCGCAGGCGCAACCGCGGCAATCGCACTCCCACCACAAATTGCTGTACCTGACGCAATCAAATGACCTATTTCGCGGTCGAGTTTCATTTTTTTAGCAACCAGTGTGCCGATAATTAAGGTGCTGAAAATGCTAGTGACAATAATGCCAAAACCTTGAGCCGTCGCATGAATCGCTTGGTCAATGTTGATACCAAAACCAAGACCGATAATGGAGTAAGACAAAAGCTTTTTGGTGATCTTGGTAACCGGAATGCTGTGTGGGACAAACCCAAAGCTAGTCAATAAAAAACCTAACGTTAAAGCGATAGGTGAGCTCACCCAAGGTGTAAAGCAAGCTAATGCTGCCAGTACAAATACACCGTAGTTTCGAATGTAAGATGTCATCTGAGACCTAAATGATTGCAGTAAGAAAGAGTGTGCAGCTTATCGCAAAAATCAGGTTTAGTAAGTTTTAATAAATTAAACTATGAGTTTTGTTTTCCAAAACATATTTAATGTGGTTGTTTAATCGTGTGCCCTTTAAAGCGATTTACAAATACGAGCATCATTAATAAATTGACCGCGCCAAGCAGAATGAAAAAATGCGGAATGGTCATGGCAAGCAGAGATAAACAGATAATGCCCGCAATCGCACTACCAACCATGTACAGCGCGTTGTAGATGTTATTCGCGGCTATGACTTGAGCGCGAGTTTGATCGCTGGCAGAGGTTTGCATCAAGGTATAAAGAGGCACGATAAACAGCCCACCGCACACGCCTAGCCCAAGTAAAGATAAAATGACGAAGTAAACTTCAACATGGGAGAGTAGGTTGGTAATGGTGAGAGGAGTAGGGGAAGTAGCCGGTGTTGTGATGCCAAGCAATAAGCTGCAGAGTGAAATACCGAACCCACCGATAAACATCAATGATAAGCGAATTTTATGGTGAGATAATTTGGCGCAAAGTAAAGATCCAATTGCAATGCCAACCGAGAATAGCGCTAACAAAAATGACACGCTGGTGGAATCACCATTTAAGTTGTGTTTCGTGAAGTTAGGAAACTGGGTGAGATAACTGGCTCCTAAAAACCAAAACCAACTGATGGCCATAATAGCGGTATAGATGGTGTTGTCACTTTTGACTAAGCGGAAGGTTTGTTTCGTATGCACAATTGGTTGCCAACTAAATCGAGCTTGAGCAATGTGAGTGTTCGCTTTAGGAATAAATAGGCTTGAAATAAAGCCGAATATGGCAAAGGTCACTACGGCGATTGCTGTGAGTGTATAAGCATGTGGCGCAGCGACTAAAAAACCGGCGCCTATCGTACCGAATAAAATGGCAAGAAAAGTCCCCGTTTCTACCCAAGCATTACCTTTAATTAATTCATCTGGGTGCAAATGTTGAGGCAGTAATGCGTATTTGACTGGACCAAAAAAAGCAGATTGTGTCCCCATCAGAAATAGAAGAATCAGTAACGCAATGTAACTGTGAGTGACAAAGCTTATTGCGCCTAAAGACATAATCATGATCTCTGCAAACTTAACCCAGCGGATTAACGTCGACTTTTCATATTGATCGGTTAAAACGCCGGCACTGGCTGAGAATAAGAAAAAAGGCAGAATAAATACGCCAGCTGCCATATTAATGAATAGAGTGCTCGACATGGGAATGGCATCGACGCTAGCGAATGCGACAAAAATCAACAGGGTGTTTTTATAAATGTTGTCGTTAAAGGCACCAAAAAATTGCGTCACGAAATATGGAAAAAAGCGGCGTGATAAAAAAACAGATGTGGGTGAAGGTTGATTATCCATTTTCATCCTTGAGCAGTTGAATGATGAGCTGATTATTAAGTGAACAAGTTGCAATATTCTGAAACATAGCAATAGTGTACACCGACTTTATTACCGTTATGATGAAATCAGTCTTAAATAATCACAATAAAAAGGGATCTTATGAACCGTTTTTTTATCATGGCCGCATTGATCATGGTTTCAGTTGTAGCAGCACCTATTGCTGAAGCAAAACGCTTTGGCGGTGGTAAATCATTTGGGAAAAGCTTTAAAACTGCGCCTGCGCCAAAACAAAATGTTCAAAATACCAACTCAATTAATAAAAAGCCTGACGCAACGACTCCTCGCCGTGGTGGCATGATGGGGGGAATGCTAGGTGGCTTATTAGCTGGTGGTTTACTGGCTTCATTATTCATGGGCGGTGGTTTTGAAGGCATTCAATTCTTCGATATTTTAATCATTGGTTTACTCGCTTTTGTCGCCTTTAAATTCTTGCGCGGAATGATGGGGGCGAAACAAGGTTCAATGAATCGAGGGCCACAAGCCGCGTATTCAGGTGCCATGAATCGTCAACAGTTCGAGCAACCGAATGTACAGAACTTCGAGCAGCCGCAATCTATGGGCGGATTTGGTGCAACAGGACATTCTGATGTACCGCACAATTACCCACCGGGGTTTGACCGTGCTGCATTTATTGAAGGTTCACGTGAGCATTATCGTATTCTTCAAGGTGCGTGGAACTTTAATCAGCTTGATAAGATTGAAGAATATGTCAGCCCAAGTTTGTTTGAACAATTGAAAGCAGAACGTGCCCAATTGCACGGTGACCAACATACTGACGTTATGTATGTCGATGCTGATATTGTACGCGGTGATTATGATACGACTAAAGCAGAACTTAGCTTGCAGTTTACCGGACGTTACCGTGATGCGGTTGAAGGTGTGGAAGAAGACATTGATGAAGTGTGGCATTTAGAGCGTAATTTGACCGTTCAAAACGCGCCTTGGTTGATTGTTGGTATTCAAACCAATTCTTAATATTTCTATATAGATTTGAAACTATAAGGCCAGCGGAGTGAATCCGCTGGCTTTTTTGTTGCAGTAACGGCTAGTTTATCTGTTTTCATTTCTCTCGAAACTCGAAATTCAAAACAAAAAATCCCCAGTAACACAGGCTACTGGGGATGAATTGTTACAGCTTAATAGGCGGTGTGTTTATTCAGCTTGAGCCGCTTGAATTGCTGTTAGTGCTACTGTGTACACGATATCGTCAACCAATGCACCACGAGACAAGTCGTTTACAGGCTTACGCATCCCTTGCAGCATTGGACCGATAGATACTAGGTCTGCTGAACGTTGTACCGCTTTGTATGTTGTGTTACCCGTGTTTAGGTCAGGGAATACAAATACCGTTGCTTTACCCGCTACAGGCGAGTTAGGCGCTTTAGAAGCTGCGACGTTTTCCATGATCGCTGCGTCGTATTGAAGAGGACCGTCGATCACAAGATCAGGACGTTTCTCTTGAGCAATGCGAGTAGCTTCACGTACTTTATCAACGTCTGCACCTTTACCAGAAGTACCAGTCGAGTATGAGATCATCGCAACGCGTGGGTCGATACCGAATGCTTTAGCTGAATCCGCAGATTGAATTGCGATTTCAGCTAATTGCTCTGCGTTTGGATCTGGGTTGATTGCACAGTCACCGTAAACCAATACTTGGTCAGGTAGTAGCATAAAGAACACAGAAGATACGATAGACGCACCCGGTGCTGTTTTGATGATTTGGAACGGAGGTACGATAGTGTTTGCAGTGGTGTGAACCGCACCAGAAACAAGACCATCCACTTCGCCGCGCTCAAGCATCATTGTGCCTAGGAACACAGAGTCTTCTAGTTTTTCACGCGCCACAACTTCAGTCATGCCTTTCGCGCCACGTAGCTCAACGAGACGCTCAACGTAGTTTTCACGAACTTGTTCTGGGTCGATGATTTCAACGCCAGCACCAAGTTGAACACCTTGTTGCGCTGCGACACGGTGGATTTCTTCTGGGTTACCGATAAGTACACACGTTGCAATACCGCGCTCAGCACAGATAGCTGCTGCTTTTACTGTACGTGGCTCATCACCTTCAGGAAGAACGATACGCTTGCCAGCACGACGAGCAAATTCAGTTAACTGGTAACGGAATGCTGGTGGGCTTAGACGACGAATACCTTGAGTACCTTCAGACAGAGAATCAATCCAAGGGCCATCAATGTGGCTAGCAACGTGATCGTTGATGAATTCGATACGCTCTTTATCGTCAGCTGGGACTTCTAGGTTGAAGCTTTGTAGGTTCAATGAAGTCTGCCATGTGTTACCTTGCGCTTTGAAGATTGGTAGGCCGGCTTCAAATGCAGGTTTACATAGGTCAACGATTTGCTCAGGAATGTCGTAACCACCGGTTAGCAAGATTGCGCCGATTTCTACGCCGTTCATTGAAGCCAGTGCCGCTGCAACGATAACGTCAGGACGATCCGCAGAGGTAACTAACAATGAACCTGGTTTGAAGTGCTCAATCATGTTTGGTAGCGAGCGTGCACAGAAAGTGATGCTCTTAATGCGACGAGTGTTGATTTCGCCAGCATTGATGATGTCAGCATTTAAGTGCTTAGCCATGTCGATAGCACGAGTTGCAATTAACTCAATTTTCCAAGGCACGCAACCTAGTACGCGGATCGGGCTTGAGTTGAAGATTTGCATTACCTCGATGTTCGCTTGAGACGCATTGTTTTTCTCATCAAAGATCTCAGAAAGATCTGGGCGAGTACGGCCAGCTTCATCAACTGGTGCGTTCAATTTGTTGATGATAACACCAGAGATAGATTTATTCTTAGTGCCACCGAAGTTTGAGCAAGCAACGTCGATACGCTCTTTTAGCTGCGCAGGGTTGTTAGTACCTGGAGTCGCAACGAATACGATTTCAGCGCCAAGTGTTTTAGCAATTTCTGCGTTCACTTGGTTTGCAAATGGGTGCTTGCGAGTAGGGACTAAACCTTCAATTAGAACCACTTCAGATGCGTTGCTGATCGTGTTGTAACGTTCAACGATTTGCTCTAAAAGCACATCCATTTTTTCGTTACTGATCAACGATTCTGCTTCAGACATTGGCGTTGGCTCAGCCACTTTCATGTCACTGCTTGCAGAAATGATCGATGACGTTAAATCTGGAGTATCCTGACCGCTGCGTGGCTGTGCGATAGGTTTGAAGAATGAAACATTTACACCCTTACGTTCCATTGCGCGAAGTACGCCAAGGCTCACGCTAGTAAGACCAACGCCAGAGCTGATAGGAACAAGCATAATAGTACGAGACATGGACAAATTTCCTCTAACTATTTAATTGGGTAAAGAACGCTTTCCTTACCCGGAAAGAAAACAGGCTAACTTACGTTAGCCTGTGAATATTAAAGACCTGCTAGGCGTGCAGTGTCTTCTGCGATGACCAACTCTTCATTGGTTGAAATAACCATAGCTGGTACGCGGCTGTTTTCAGTTGTGATAACACCTTCGCCACCGAAGCGAGCTTTAAGGTTTGCTTCGCTATCGACTTCAACGCCTAGAAGCGCAAGACGGTTAAGAACTAGCTCACGGATTGGCGCAGAGTTTTCACCGATACCACCAGTGAACACGATAGCGTCTAGACGGCCATCAAGTGTTGCTGTGTAACCAGCGATGTATTTCGCTAGACGGTGACAGAACACGTTCATTGCGCGTGCTGCTTCTGGCTTGTCTTGATAGTTGTCTTCAACGAAACGACAGTCAGAAGTCACTTCAGTTAGACCTTGTAGGCCAGACTCTTTCGTTAGGATAGTGTTGATTTTCTCAACAGAGTAACCTAGTGCATCGTGCATGTGGAAGATGATCGCAGGATCGATGTCACCACAACGAGTACCCATTACTAGGCCTTCAAGAGGCGTTAAACCCATTGAAGTATCAACTGATTGACCGTTTTTGATTGCACAGATAGAAGCACCGTTACCTAAGTGACAGTTAATCACGTTTACTTCGTTAGCTGGCTTGTCGAGTTGAACCGCAACTTCACGAGCAATAAATAGGTGAGAAGTACCGTGCATGCCGTAGCGACGGATGCCGTTTTCTTTATATAAGCTGTATGGAAGCGCGTATAGGTACGCTTCTTCTGGCATAGTTTGGTGGAACGCAGTGTCAAATACCGCTACGTTTTTCAGACCAGGGAAAGCCAGTTTTGCAGCTTCAATACCTGCAACAGCCGCTGGGTTGTGAAGAGGTGCAAGTGTAATGCAGTCTTCGATACCGCGCATTACTGAGTCATCAATTAATACAGATGAAGTAAATTTCTCGCCACCATGTACAACACGGTGACCGATAGCACCAAGACCTTCACCTAGTTCAGGTTTAGAGGCTAGAATAGTTTCAACGATAAATTTCAATGCTTCTGCATGAGCTGCGCCGTTACCTAGCTGAGCTTCATGCTTTCCATCTAACTTCCACTTAATACGTGCTTCAGGAAGACCTAAACATTCAGAAAGGCCAGTTAGAAGCTCATCGCCAGATTCTGCATCAACGATGGCAAATTTTAGTGAAGAACTACCGCAGTTTAAAACTAGGACTAGTTTTGACATGAGTGAATACCTGTATTCGTTCAAAATGACTATAATGAAATAAAACAATTTCAAGAATAGACGACAATCTTAGATCGACGTATTATTCTTTAAAGGTGCCGTGCTTTTCTTTGCATGCGCATAGCTAAAACAAGGCGAAAATTGGTTTTATGCGACGTATCTCTCTAATTGTTCTGAAATCAGACCGCGAGAGAGACCAAAAGTGCGCAAAGAATAACGATTATATCTCAAGATAACAAAAAATTTTTAATCAATATTAACTTTAGTCAATTTTATTGCAGTTTTTTTTGATTTTTTGCTGAGATATTTTAGTGGCGGGAGGGCTTATGAGTCAAAAAGGTTTCATACATCGTTTTAAAGATGGTCAGCAGTACATGGATCTTTGGCCGGTCCGTAAAGAGCTCGCTCCTATTTTTCCAGAACAACGCATCATTAAAGCCACTAAATTTGGTATCAAAGTGATGCCAGCGGTAGCTGCAATCAGTGTTTTGATGCAAATGAGTTTGCAGAATTATGGCGCCATGCCACAAGCGATCGTGATTGCTTTGTTTGCGATTAGTTTGCCGTTGCAAGGGATTTGGTGGCTTGGTACAAGAGCAAATACGTTACTGCCGCCAAGTTTGGCCAGTTGGTATCGAGAATTGTATCAAAAGGTTGCAGAGTCGGGTGCAGCGCAAGAACCGATTAAATCGAAACCTCGCTATAAAGAACTCGCTCTGATGCTCAAGCGTGCTTTTCGACAGCTTGATGAAACCGCATTAGAACGCTGGTTTTAAGTTTACTTCTGTAAGCCTTTCTTTAAGTTCAAATTAAAGCCCTAATAAGTGATTATTAGGGCTTTGTTGCTATTTTGTTATCTGCTTCTTTCTTTTACTGAAATTAACTGGTAAGTATATGGGATGACTGTAAAAGGCAGTCGTACTGAAAATAATAATATAAACACAACATTTTATTGCTGAATCAAGGAGTCAAGATGAAAGCAAAACAACTTTTCGCGACCGCAGTGATTGCAGGGACAGCGTTATTTTCTACTGCAGGTGCTATGGCTGAAACTTACAAAGTGTCAGTGTCACAAATTGTGGAACATCCAGCTTTAGATGCCTCTCGAAATGGCCTTTTGGATGGGTTAAAAGCCAAAGGTTACGTGGAAGGCAAAAATCTTGAGTTTGTTTATAAAACGGCTCAAGGAAATCCCGCTATTGCATCACAAATCGCTCGTCAATTCGTTGGTGAAGGTGCTGACGTATTAGTGGGTATTGCAACGCCTTCTGCGCAAGCTTTAGCCGCGACCACCAAAAATATCCCTATTGTCTTTACCGCGGTAACGGATCCTGTAGAAGCTAAACTTGTAAAAAACATGGATAAGCCTTCAGGTAACGTAACGGGGTTGTCGGATCTTTCTCCTGTTGGTCAGCATATTGATTTAATGAAAGAGTTGCTACCTAACATGAAAGCCATTGGTGTGGTCTACAACCCTGGTGAAGCGAATGCGGTGGCTTTGATTAACTTACTGAAAAAAGAAGCGCAATCTCGCAATGTTCAAGTGGTGGAAAGTACTGCGCTCAAGAGTGCGGATGTCCAATCAGCGACACAAGCTATTGTGGCTAAATCGGATGTGATCTATGCCATGATCGATAACACGGTTGCCAGTGCGATTGATGGCATGGTCGCAGCAGCAAACCAAGCGAAGAAACCTGTCTTTGCTGCATCAACAACGTACATTGCAAGTGGTGCGGTTATCGGCTTAGGTGCAGATTACTATCAAGTCGGTGTCCAAACGGCGGATTACGTTGCGGCAGTGCTTGAAGGTAAAAAGCCTAGTGAGTTGCCTGTGAAGGTGGCGAAAGCTTCTGATCTGATTATTAATGAGCAAGCAGCAAAACAACTTGGTGTTGAAATTCCTCAGTCTATCCTTGATCGAGCTGAAGTATTCAAAAAATAAGTAGTAGAAGGTAAGTCGTTTCGACTGCTTACCTTTTGTTTTTGATTCAATCTTCCTGTGGATAGGAGGAATTCTACGGCATCTTAATAGCAAAAATGAGTATTTCGATGTCGTAGAGCTAAGCAGCGAGGGAGTGTGTATGTCTGCTTTTGCTTTTTATGGCGCTTTAGAGCTAGGCCTAGTGTATGGCTTAGTGGCATTAGGCGTTTATCTAACATTTCGAGTTTTAGACTTTCCTGACTTAACGGTTGATGGCAGTTTTCCAATGGGCGCGGCAGTGGCTGCGGCGGCATTGGTGGCGGGTGTTAATCCATGGATCGCGACTGCAATGGCATTCGTTGTCGGGGGTCTTAGCGGTTTAGTGACGGCATTTTTAGCGGTGCGTTGTGGGATTCTTCATCTTCTCGCTTCCATTTTGACGATGCTTGCGGCGTTCTCTATCAATATCCGTATCATGGGGCGTCCTAATTTATCTCTATTAGGCGAAGATACTATCTTCACGCCACTGGACACCTTAGGTGGAGCCTTGTTCATTCGACCATTAGCGGTCGCTATTATTGTTTTGATTTCAGCTATCATCATTATCCGTTTATTAAACAGTGACTTTGGCCTTGCGTTGCGCGCAACCGGTGTGAATGCGCGTATGGTGGCAGCACAAGGTGCGAGTACAGGGTTTTATACTTATTTTGGTTTGGCGCTTTCGAATGGCTTAGTGGGCTTTGCGGGCGCGATTTTGGCGCAAACTAACGGCTTTGCTGATGTAACGGCAGGTGCGGGTACCATTGTTGTTGGTCTCGCCGCGGTGATTTTAGGTCAAACATTAATCCCTAGTCGTAAAATATGGGTAGCGGTTGTGGCAGTGATTGTCGGTTCGGTGCTATATCGTATCGCGATTCAGTTTGCTTTAAATACCGGTATGTTCGGTATGCAGGCGTCTGATTTGAACCTGGTCACGGCTATTTTGGTGGCGATTGCTTTGGTTGCACCAAAAATCAAAAGTAATATGAAAGCCAAGAAAGCAGCGAAGGGGGCGGCACTATGATCGAGTTAAAGAATATCGAAGTGACGTTTAACCCGGGTACTGTGCTTGAGAATCGCGCATTACGCAAAGTGTCTCTGAATGTACCACAACACCAATTCTTGACTGTGATTGGCTCGAACGGTGCGGGTAAATCGACGCTATTAGGTGCTGTAACCGGTGAAACACCCATGATTGGTGGTAATGTGATCATCGATAATGTGGATGTGACTAAACGTAGTGTCGATCAACGAGCCAATATGTGTGCTCGGGTGTTCCAAGACCCACTGGCTGGTACGTGTGGTGATTTGACTATTGAAGAGAACATGGCGATTGCTTATATGAGAGGTAAACGTCGTGGTTGGACGATGGCTTTGACTAATAAGCGTCGTAAATTATTTCAAGAGCGAATCAGCATCCTAGGATTAGGTTTAGAAGACCGCCTAGGTGACAATATCGGTTTACTGTCAGGTGGTCAGCGTCAAGCGGTGAGTTTGATCATGGCGACACTTTCAGACAGTAAACTATTACTGCTTGATGAGCATACAGCTGCGCTTGACCCGCGTATGGCAGCATTCGTTATCGATTTGACTAAAACCGTGATTAAAGAGTTCGACCTTACTGCCATGATGGTAACGCACTCAATGAAAGATGCCTTAGATTGTGGTGATCGAACTATCATGTTGCACCAAGGTGAAATTGTGTTGGATGTCGATGGCAATGAAAGACAAGGCATGCAAGTTTCTGACTTATTAGAAATGTTTAGTAAAGTGCGTGGTGAAGAACTAGCTGATGACAGCCTGTTATTGGGTTAATTGATTTCATTTTTGCTTTATTGAAGGGTTACATCTCGTTGGGCTTTAGCCTAAAAGAATGTTAGCCCTTTTCTTTTTGTGGTTTTACATTAGAGTGTATAGCACGTAAAATAGCCGACCTTATTTTGCAGTATTTAGGGTCTGTTGACCTTTCGTGATGATTTTTGCAGCGAATTGTTGGGTATTTGAACAAGGCAGAGGCTCTGTGGTGTAGCTAGCCTACACGAGGGGCCGATAACGCAGTACAAATACCCAACAAACGCTGCCCGAAGGGTTCGGCTAAAAGCATTTTATACTTCGTTAAGTCTCATTTACTTAGAGTAACTAGGCTACAATCGACTTGTCTCGCCTAAAATGCTTTTATCTCGAACAAAATTTAACCACGAAAGGTCAACAGACCCTCGGACTCGGCTCAGATTACATGACGTATCGTTCTCGCATCACATATAAATTAATTTTTTTTGCTCCATTAGCTCTTATTTCTACCATATTAATTTTCATGGTATTAGGTTACGCAAAAAATTTTAGTGATGACTTGAATACTGAATACAAAAATATCAATAAAAATCTTGCCCATTCAGTCAAGCTACTTAGTGGTATGGACTACAGCTTCGCAGTGTACTTTACTGACGGAAGTCATATTGGCTCCGAACAAATTCAACACACTCAATCTATCGGCAAAGATGGATTGTGCGTGTGGCTTCCTAAACAACGTGAGATTCAATCTGCTTATCGTGCTGATGCTCGCAAAGTTTTGCAGTTAGATTATGCCGTTAAAGGTTTACCAGAAGCATGTGATCCAGAAACTCAACTGTATCAAGATATTGAAAAGCGTGTGGTTCTCGCTCCCACATTCTCGTTTCTTAATGGTGTATCTGATTTCATTTTGGGGCTTTATTACCTTTCACCTGAAGGGTACCTCATCGGCTCACCTACGCATCTTGTTAATAAAATACACATAGATGCCTCTTCGATTATAAAAAAGCGAGAATATTGGCAAGAAGCCAGTAATGGTATTAGTACTATTCGGGTTAATGGTCCGTTTGAAGATATCGCCACTGGTAAGCGTATTTTAACCATTTCAGCGGGCTTGTTCGATAAGGATAAGTTTCGGGGTGTTGTTGCGCTGGATATTCTCACGTCCAAATTATTTACTGAAGGTTCAATTATTGGTGAGAAAATAAAGTTTATTCAGCTTTCAAACTCTGAAATTCCATCAACGGGCTGGCGTCCACTCGCAATATTGATTGATGGCGTTCAAACCAATCAAATGATGTATTTTGATTGGAATTGGCTGCATGAAATTAGAGCATTTGTAGAAAAACGTATGGTTTCTTTGCTTATGCTTGTGATCCTTTATGTCATTGCCATGATTAGTTTGATTTATTTAAAAGTTAGCGGTGAAAAGAAACACTTTCAAAACTTATCGCAACGAGATCCTATGACGTCGCTGTTGAATCGACGAGGGTTTGAAGTGGCTTATAAAGGGACTAATGGACAGAACTACGAAGCATTAGCCATTTTTGATATTGATGACTTTAAACAGATTAACGATACCTATGGCCATGATATTGGGGATGATGTGATTTGTGCGGTAGCGCATACTTTGAATCGTAATACCCGTGCGACGGATGTGGTTGCACGATTCGGTGGTGAAGAGTTTGTTATTTATATGCAAGGTAACAATACCGATAAGATGCTCGAAGCGATAGAGCGCGTACAAAAAGAGATAGGGCGATTATCCGAACGAGTGCTTGAGCAAGGCTATACGGTCTCTGCTGGTATGACAATTCAGTTAACCAGTAAAAAGAGTACATTAGAAGATTTGATCAAAGATGCTGATAGCAAATTGTATGATGCGAAACGTCAAGGGAAAGACCGAGTTGCGATATAGGTAAAACTTTAGCTGTGTTGTTACGGAATAAGCCACTGCATGATGATGTAGTGGCTTATTGTTTATTTGAGGAGAATCTTTATTCTTGAATGGATTGGATATAATCCACAATTGGTTGAGCTTGGTTGAAACGGCGGATGTTACGGAATAAGTCATCAGCTTGTTCATACTCGTGGCGTAGGTAGGCAAGCCATTGCTTAATACGGTTTGGGTAATAAAGCCCTTTATCACCTTCAATTTCATACTGAGAATACCTCAGCATAAGTGTGACGACGTCTTGCCAAGGCATAGCAGCTTGATTGTATTTGACTACATTGCCTAAGTTTGGCAGGTTAAACGCGCCGCGACATACCATTAAGGCATCTGCTTTGGTTTGCGCTAAGCAGGTTTGCCCATCAGCATAATTCCAGATTTCACCATTGGCGATAACGGGTATTTTGCTGCGCTGCTTAATTTGCTCAATAAACTCCCACTTAATTTCACTGGCTTTATAGCCGCCCATTTTGGTTCGTCCATGTACAGTCAGCTCTGAGGCACCTGCTTGTTCAATGGCATCGGCAATTTCGAAGCAATCATTTGGGTCTTCCCAGCCTAAGCGAATTTTGGCCGAGACGATAATATTGTCTGGTACGGCATTACGACAAGCAGAAACGACATTGTGAATCAATTCTGGGTGTTGCAATAAAGCGGCGCCACCTTTGCTTTTATTGACCATTTTAGCTGGACAACCGAAGTTTAAATCGATCCCCTGTGAGCCAAGTTCAACCGCGCGTACCGCATTTTCCGCCATCCATTCAGGAGACTGACCTAAAAGCTGCAATCGAACTGGGGTGCCAGATTTGGTTTTTGAGCCTTGCTTTAACTCGGGACAAAGGCGGGTAAATACATGTTCAGGGAGAAGCTGATCAACAACACGTACAAATTCTGTGACACAAAGGTCATAGTCATTGATGTCCGTCAGTAGTTCACGCATTAAGTGATCTAATACGCCTTCCATCGGACCGAGAATCAGTCGCATGCCGTCTCCCAAGATAAATGCAATAAAAAGTTCATTGAAGTAATAAAGAGTGGGGCGAGATTGTAGTGGCTTACGGCTGAATTGTCACTATTATGCCGGTAGGATTGAGTGTTGATGTGGCAGATGGATGATTTGGCAGATGGAAGACATCTGGGTAGACTAGGAAAATAATTAAGCGAAATTTATGCGATGGCGATTTTAAATGAAATTAATTGAAACTGAATTACTGAGCCTTACCGATTACACCGCAGAGTTTATTGAAGGGGCAGTGCTGGCAGCCAATATGAATCCGAAAGCAATGGCTGCTCAAACTTGGATTGCACCATTACTTGAACTCGATAAGCAACAAGCTGAAAGTGAACTGACACGCCATTATGAACAGCAATATGCCTTGCTTATGTCTTGTCAGTATGAATGTGTAACTACCTTTTGTTCGGGGGAAAATCAATCAGAGCGTTTAGCCGATTTCGCTGAAGGTTTTATGACGGTATGGCCAGTGATCGAGCCAAATTGGAGCCAAGTGGATACTTTAGCTGATGGAACCGTTCGCATGTTACAGGCGTTGTTGACAAGCATGATGTTAGCCATTGATGAAGAAACCACACATGAACAAATGCAACAAACCGGTATTACAGAACCACCAAAACTGGCGAGTTTACTACCGCAACTTGATTTGATGATTAATGAAGTCGCTAAAGCGGCAGATGATGCGCAGCAAGGCATGAAAGCACAAAGCGTGAACCCGTATAAAGATGTGGGGAGAAACGATCCTTGTGTATGTGGCAGTGGTAAGAAATTTAAGCAGTGTTGTGGTGCACGCCTACATTAATGTTAAGCAAAAGAGCAAGGCCAGTTTTGCCTTGCTCTTTTCAATTTTCTTAGTGCTCGCTGCTTGGTGTTTGTTGGGTAAGACGCTTTGGGGTAATTAAGCGGCTTTAGGTTTAACAAACTGAGCCAATACGATAACCGCTAAAATCACTAAGTTGGCACTGAAAATCACAACCAGCCATTGTGGCATGGATAAGGTCAAAAACTGCCAAACAATCTTTGAGCAATCACCGGTTGGCTCAAACATCCAGGGGGCCCAGTCGTTGAGTGGCGCCCAGCTTGGAAATTTAGGAAAAATATCGCAAGTAGCGAAAGGAGAAGGATTAAACTGGTAGCCGACATGTTCCATTGCAAGCTGTAATCCTCGATAAGCTGTATATCCCCAACTAGCAAGCCCTGCCCAGCGAATCCATTTATTACTTGGTTTTGATAAGCCAATAAGAGCGGAAACACCCATTCCCATCATTGCCACCCGCTCGTATACACACATAACACAAGGCGCAAGTAACATAACATGTTGAAAATAGAGAGCACATAGCTCGAAGAAAACAACGAAGGAGAGAAGCAGTAGCCAAGAAAGGCGTTTTTGTGAAAATGAATGAACAGCGGATAACCAGGCCACAAGCAGTCCTTTTAATTTAAACAATAGTCAAACTATCCATAGGCATATAGCAGGATAATGTCTGATACATCAGAACGTTAAAGTTGAGAGAAGTTCAAAATTATGAAGCGAGAATAGAAGCGTGTAAACCTCTATTCTCGCTAAATTTTTTAAGCCTTATCCAACATTTTATATTTAGTGGCCTACAATCGGAGTGGCTTGAGTGGCAATTTCAATTGTCGATGAGGTAATCCAACCCATGGCATGGAAGTAGGCGGTGACCGGCTCGAGTAGGAAATTAATGCCTAGATAGCCTACGACGGCTAATACGATGGTATACGGCAATGCCATCAATACCATTTTTCCGTATGACAAACGAATTAACGGCGCAAGTGCTGAAGTCAACAGGAATAGGAATGCGGCTTGTCCGTTTGGTGTTGCCACTGACGGTAAGTTAGTACCTGTGTTGATTGCGACAGCCAATAAATCAAACTGGTCACGGCTGATTGTGCCTTCAAGTAGCGCAAGTTTTACTTCATTGATGTAGACCGTACCAACGAATACGTTATCGGAAACCATAGAAAGTAAACCGTTCGCGATATAGAACATACTGATTTGCTGGCCACCTTCGAGCTCTAATACCGCTTCAATGATTGGCTTAAATAAATGCTGATCGATAATCACAGCAACGACAGCAAAGAACACCGCTAGCAGGGCAGTAAAGGGCAGAGCTTCTTCGAAGGCTTTACCAAGGGCGTGCTCTTCTGTGATACCAGTGAAAGCGGTGGCTAAAATAATCACGGATAAACCGATCAAACCAACGGCTGCAAGGTGACCGGCAAGGCCTACGATTAACCAGATGGCAATGAAACCTTGAACATAAAGTTTTGCTACATCTTGCTTGGTTCGTTTTTGCTGTTCTTCATAATCCACTTCGATCAGAATTTTACGAACGTTATCTGGTAGTTTTGCGCCATAGCCAAAGATTTTGAATTTTTCAACGGCAATACAAGTGAGAACACCAAAAATGAAAACAGGGAAAGTGATGGGCGCCATACGTAGAATAAACTCACCAAACTGCCAACCTGCTTGGTCAGCAATGATTAAGTTTTGTGGTTCACCGACCATGGTCATTACACCACCAAGCGCTGTACCGACACCAGCATGCATGAGTAGAGAACGTAGAAAAGCACGGTAATCTTCTAAGTCATTACGTGTGATTTCTGGGATCATTTCATCCGTCGTATGGTCGTGATGAGCACTAGAATCTGGATTAGATACGACTTTATGGTAGATAGCATAAAAGCCGATCGCAACACTAATGATGACTGCAATCACGGTCAAAGCATCTAAAAATGCAGATAAAAATGCCGCAGTGACACAAAATGAAATGGAGAGTAAAACTTTAGAACGAACGCCAAGTAATATTTTGGTAAACACGAACAACAACAGTTGCTTCATGAAATAGATACCTGCAACCATGAAGACAAGAAGCAACAGAACTTCAATGTTGTTAGCAAGTTCGTGTTTGATCTGCTCAGCACTGGTCATCCCAATAGCGACCGCCTCAATGGCTAATAAGCCACCAGGTTGTAGAGGGTAACATTTAAGTGCCATCGCTAAGGTAAAGATGAATTCAACCACCAGCAACCAACCCGCGGTGAAAGGGTCAACCCAGAAAAAGACAATCGGGTTAATGATTAAAAAAGCGACAATTGTCACTTTATACCAGTCAGGGGCTTTTCCGAGGAAGTTTTTAACGAAAGCGTTTCCTAAAGACATACTCATGAATTTACTTTTTCCACTCCAAAAGTTTGAACCAATGCACAGTATGCCGAGATTTTCATTTCAATATGTGAAAACCATCAAATTAATGACTAAACAAATATATCCGATAGTTAAAAATGTAAAAGAAAAGTCTTTGATTGTTGGTCACTATCGTTATTTGTTGAGCATTATGGGCTAATGTGTGCTGTGCTTGTTATATTTGTTTGGGCAAAAACAATACAGTTTCATGCTTGATAGTAAATAGAAAAATTGAAATAAGTGGAACTATGCTAGGTTTTTATGTAAAAAACTGAGCAGTTCGAGTGCTATGTCATATATTCATTTCATAAATACAAATAGTGACAAATTCGTTTAACTTCGATTGCAGGTTTTCAGTCTGTTGATAGTAGTGGTATGATGAGTGCAATTTCGAATTCTAAATTAAGTAAAGTGAATACATGGTTATTAAGGCAAAGAGCCCAGCAGGATTTGCGGAAAAGTACATTATAGAAAGTATATGGAATGGCCGATTTCCACCCGGCTCTATTTTACCTGCAGAGCGAGAGTTATCTGAATTAATTGGTGTTACGCGTACGACTTTACGTGAAGTATTGCAGCGTTTGGCCCGTGATGGTTGGTTGACGATTCAGCATGGTAAGCCAACAAAAGTAAATAACTTCATGGAAACATCGAGCCTGCATATTCTTGATACTTTAATGACGCTGGATACCGATAACGCTACCAGTATTGTTGAAGATTTATTGGCAGTTCGCACTAGTATCAGCCCAATTTTTATGCGCTATGCCTTTAAACATAATTCTGAAGCGTGTATTAAAACCCTTAACCGTGTGATCAGCTCATGTGAGACTTTGCTGTCTCACGATTCTTGGGAATCCTTTATTGCCGAATCGCCTTATGCGGAAAAGATTAAGCAATCAGTCAAAGAGGATAACGAGCAAGATGAATCTAAGCGTGATGATATCTTGTTTGCCAAGACCTTTAATTTCTACGATTACATGCTTTTCCAACGATTGGCATTCCATTCTGGTAACCAAATTTACGGTTTGATCTTTAATGGGATTAAAAAGCTGTATGACCGTGTGGGCAGTTTTTATTTCTCAAATCCACAAGCTCGTACGTCAGCATTACAGTTTTATAAAGATCTATTGAATCTCTGTGAACAAGGTGAATACCATGAATTACCGACTGCGATTCGTCGCTACGGTATTGAAAGTGGTCAAATTTGGATGCAAATGAAGCAAAACCTACCAAGTAACTTCACAGAAGATGATAGTTAAGTTGCTCTAATTAAAGGAAAGCCTGCTTAATACGCAGGCTTTTTTGTACCTATAGAAAGCGCTTCTAGTGGTAAATAAATTTCTTCACATGTTTCAGACAGAATTTGGTCGTAAACGTTGAAGATAAGGTATGAGGCTTGGAGTGATAGTTGATATAAAGTTTCAACATCGTCTTCAATCACTTCTACCTCTTCCCATTGCTTTAATTTGTGAATTAATCCATTTCTATCATTATCGGCGATGATTAAAGGGCAAATAAGGGATAATTGATTCATTCTACGGCCAAGCATAACCGCGTGATGGCGAAAGCGTTGTTTGCCCATTGCTGATTCGATGTCTTGAATACAGATTCTAAAGCGGGTCAAACTTTCTAAAGTATCCAGCACTTTTTGCCAGCGAAAATGGTACTCCATTGCGACTTCATCATTACGAGTATCAATTAACCATTTGATCATCACTTCATCGGTTAAAAACATCATCTGACGAATTAACTTACCGTGTTCAAGCTGATTTTTGGCAACATTAAATTCAGTCCAATTGAGTAGCACGGCTTGAGTTTTATCAAAAAGTACACGAATCTCTGGGCCCGTATCGGCTCCTGCACTGGCTTTTAAACTTTGCAATATATCGACAATAGCAATATTCGTCTGTTTTAGTGATTGAACTGAATATTCATGGGAAGCGAGGTGAGCATGGCTTAATGCTCGGTGTTCGCGTACATGAAAAATCAATTGGCGAAGTTGGTTAACTAAGTGATAGCGATATTGATGGCTTTTTTCTCGAATAATATTCAGATAAAAAAGGCTGGCGATAACCCCAATCGCCAATAATAAGCTGATGGCAATAAACATCAATGACCTCCTTCTTCCATGAATGTTTACTCATAAGTAAGCAAGAAGTGAACCAAGATCACATTTTTACTGCCGATAGAGCGATGTAAAAAAATGTTACCGCCATCTCCTTTTGATAGAAAAGCCAATAAGCGCAATTAAAAGTAACACAACCTTTAAACTTGTATGAATTATTTGAATTTAAATCATTAATTTTATTTTTTCTTTGGGGGAGAGTCCAAGTCTACGATCAAGGCTTTACTTGATAGAAGTATCAATAGTGGTAATTTTGAACACAAGACAGGTATTCAATTCAATTACCTGCCATGAGAAGTATCGAAATTATTATAAAAGTACATGGAGAGGTACATAAAATGATGCTGAATACGACAAGAAAGATCCTTATTGGTGCGTTATTGCCTCTTCTTAGTGCACCAGCATGGAGTGCAGGATATGAATTTGCTCGGTTCAACTATACGAATCTTTACAGTAAAGATACTAAGATCTCTGCTGCCTACACTTGGTTTACTTATGATATTGCTGGTACAAGTTCAGATGGCCAACCGACAGGGAATGATCCAGACCGGTATTGCACCAAAAACCTTGCTGCTTGCTAATATCCACTGGCGAAACTGGGAGTCGCACACCATTGAAACGGAGGCTACTAAGCCAATGTATGGTGGCCCATTTGTAACCTTTGCGAATAACACTTTTGATTATGGCTTAGGTTTATCTTATCAATTTACACCTAAATTTGTCATGTTCACTGAAGGGGTATACGGCGAAAGTGTAGGGGAAGATGGCATTGTAAATCCATTCGCTCCGGGTAACGGCACTACAACCTTTAAATTAGGTGGTAGCTATGATATTGGTGATTTCTCACTCTTTATGGTGGGCAGTTACATTTGGCTAAAAGATGGGGTGTCCAAACCGGTTGATAACCCATATGTACCCAATGCATCGTTTGAAGATAACACGGTATTTGCTCTTTCAACTGGCTTTGAATACAAGTTTTAAGCTAAGAAATTTAATAAAGTTAAGAAATTAACAAATCAATTAACAAACAGGGCGCTTATCATAATGATGAGCGCCCTGTGTTTATTTTGAATGATGGAAGGTGAAGCGAATTACATCACACGCATACCTGGTTGAGCACCTTCATGCGGCTCTAAAATCCATAAATCTTTGCCACCAGGGCCAGCAGCTAAAATCATGCCTTCTGACATACCAAACTTCATCTTACGTGGTTTTAGGTTCGCAACGACTACGGTTAACTTACCAACCAAATCTTCTGGCTTGTAAGCGGCTTTAATACCAGAGAATACTTGGCGAGTTTCACCACCGATATCGAGTTGGAACTTAAGCAGTTTGTTTGCTTTTGGTACTTCTTCACATGAAATGATTTTGGCAATACGTAGATCAATTTTGGCGAAATCATCAAATTCAATTTCGGCTTCGATTGGCTCTTTGTCCAGTTCAGATTGCGCGGCTTGTTCAGCTTGTTCTTTCGCTGCCATTTCTGCTGCCGCATCTTCTTTAGAGGCTTCGATCATGGCTTCAACATGTTTAGGATCGATACGATTAAATAGAGCTTTAAACTTAGTGATGTCATGCGCCACTAATGGTTGCGCGATGTTTTCCCAAGTTAATGTTTCATTTAAGAAGGCTTCACTTCGAGCGGCCAATTCAGGCATGACAGGCTTCAAGTAAGTCATTAATACACGGAACAAGTTAATACCGACAGTACAGATGTCTTGCAGCTCTTGGTCTTTACCTTCTTCTTTCGCTACCACCCAAGGGGCTTTTTCATCAACGTACTGGTTGGCTTTATCGGCAAGCGCTGTGATTTCACGAATAGCACGGCCAAATTCACGCGTTTCGTATAACTCACCAATACGATCAGCCGCATCAGCAAATTCTTGATAAAGTGCTGGTTCAGCAAATTGCGTTGATAACTTGCCTTCAAAACGTTTAGTGATAAAGCCTGCATTACGGGACGCAAGGTTTACTATTTTGTTGACCACATCTGAGTTTACGCGTTGGGTAAAGTCTTCAAGGTTCAAGTCTAAATCATCAATGCGACTGTTGAGTTTTGCCGCGTAGTAATAGCGTAAGCACTCAGGGTCTAGGTGTTTCAAGTAAGTGCTTGCTTTTACGAAAGTGCCTTTCGATTTAGACATTTTCGCGCCATTAACCGTTACATAACCATGAACGAATACGTTGTTTGGTTTACGGAAACCCGCACCATCTAGCATGGCTGGCCAGAATAGGCTGTGGAAGTAAACGATGTCTTTACCGATGAAGTGGTAAAGCTCTGCATCGCTGTCTTGCTTCCAGTAATCGTCAAAGTTTAAATCATCACGTTTGTCACATAGGTTTTTGAATGACCCCATGTAACCGATCGGTGCATCGAGCCATACGTAGAAGAACTTATTTTTCTCGCCTGGGATTTCGAAGCCAAAATAGGGTGCGTCACGAGAAATATCCCATTGTTGCAAGCCACCTTCAAACCACTCCTGCATTTTGTTGGCAGTTTCGGCTTGTAGAGAACCAGAGCGAGTCCACTCTTTTAGCATGCTTTGGAATTGAGGTAAGTCAAAGAAGAAATGCTCAGAATCTTTCATGACTGGTGTCGCACCAGAAACCGCTGATTTTGGGTTGATAAGATCGGTTGGGCTGTATGTTTCACCACAAGCGTCACAGTTATCACCGTATTGGTCTTCGGCTTTACATTTCGGGCAAGTCCCTTTTACAAAACGGTCTGGTAAGAACATTTCTTTTTCAGGGTCGAATAACTGCGAAATGGTACGGCTAGTAATAAAACCATTTTCTTTTAAACGCAGATAAATCAGCGAAGCTAACTCACGGTTTTCTTCACTGTGAGTGCTGTGGTAGTTGTCAAAGCTGATGTTGAAGCCGACGAAATCTTGCTCGTGTTCTTTTTGGACTTCGGCAATCATATCTTCTGGTTTAATGCCAAGCTGTTGCGCTTTCAACATGATTGGCGTGCCGTGTGCGTCATCAGCACAAATAAAGTTTACTGTATTACCACGTAGGCGCTGATAACGAACCCAAACGTCAGCTTGAATGTGTTCAAGCATGTGGCCGAGGTGAATTGAGCCATTTGCATATGGAAGTGCGCAGGTTACCAAAATTTTTCTTGGGTCAGTTGCCATAGTCTATTTCGCTTCTTATTCTTTAAGATGTTTTTGAAGATGGGGAAAGCCCAAGCCACACATGAAATCAATTCAGGTGTTAAAGGTGGGTTTATCGTCATCATTATATTGGCAATGATTCTACCCGATACCTAACTAACTTCAAGAAAACATCCGTGTAAGAAAAGGATTTTTATGCTGCCATTCACCTATAGCACAAGGCCCGGCTTAATTTTTATTGTTTGGTGACGCTATTTTGATGTAAGCGAAATATTGTTAGCATAGTTGCAGGTTGAAACCGTTTGGTAAGGGAAATTATGTCTACTCGTGATTCTGAAGCATTCACTATGCAGCAACAATGCATACAACACTTAAATCAATTTCAGCATGAGGCGCTCGTTGATGGTTGGGCTGACACACCAAATATGGTCGGTATTAACCAAGATAATCATGTGATCATCAATTTACCTTTTGTTTATCAAGGTCTGACCGAAGCCATGCAAGCATGGTGCGATGAGCAGACGACATTGGGTTTTCCTACTGTGGAGGTCACGACTAAGATTAAACCTTTAGAAACCAAGTTAGCTCAGCCGGTTAAAGGCGTGAAAAACATTCTAGCTGTCACGTCGGCAAAAGGTGGGGTAGGTAAATCGACAACGGCAGTGAATCTTGCATTAGCTTTGCATGCACTTGGAGCAAAAGTCGGTTTGCTCGATGCCGATATTTATGGACCATCCGTGCCGTTAATGTTGGGCACGAAAGGTAAAAAGCCAGAGGTACGAGATAATAAATGGATGCTGCCCGTACAAGCACATGGATTATATACCAACTCCATTGGCTACCTCATTGATGATCAAGATGCCGCAGTTTGGCGCGGGCCTATGGCATCTAAAGCTTTGAATCAGATCCTTAATGAAACGTTATGGCCTGAGTTGGATTATCTAGTCATGGATATGCCGCCGGGTACAGGTGATATTCAATTAACGCTCGCTCAACAAGTACCGGTTACTTCTGCTTTAGTGGTGACCACGCCACAAGATCTTGCACTTGCTGATGCCAGAAAAGGGGTGGCGATGTTTGAAAAAGTCGATACGCCGGTTTTAGGCTTGATTGAAAATATGAGTTATCACATTTGTTCTCAGTGTGGTCATCATGAAGCTATTTTTGGGCAGGGTGGCGCTCACAAGATGGCTCAGGATATGCAATTGCCTCTTTTGGCGCAAATCCCACTACATATCGATCTACGTACTGACATTGATAATGGTTGCCCAACCGTTACTTCAAGGCCAGATAGTGAGCACAGTGCGATTTATTTTCAGTTGGCTTCCAATATTTCAACCAATCTTTTTTGGCAAGGAAAACCGAGAGTAGACGACATCATGTTTGTCGAGGTGAACTAATTGATTGAGAAATAGGCATCTATTGTTTGATTCCATTAATAAATGCGTTTTGCAACTCGCACCACGGTTACGTTTAGGTATATAATCAAGCGGTTTAAATACCCATTTTGATGAGATGAAACCATCGACATCGGTTTGGGTTTTCCTTGTCACTTTTGAGCTTGGGTGCTTTACATGTCAGAACAACAAAACATGCCTGAAAAAAACAAATGCGTCATTGTAGGAATCGCCGGCGCATCGGCTTCAGGGAAGAGCTTAATTGCAAGCACCATTTATAAAGAATTACGTGCCAAAGTGGGTGATAATCAGATCGGCGTGATTACAGAAGACTGTTATTACCGCGATCAAAGCCATTTGAGCATGGAAGAGCGAGTTAAAACCAATTACGACCATCCGAGTGCATTAGACCATGATTTACTGTGTGAACAACTAGAAAAGTTGATTCAAGGTGAGTCAGTTGAAATTCCAGAGTACAGCTATTCAGAACATACCCGCACTAAAAACACGACGTTAATGACGCCCAAAAAAGTCATCATTTTGGAAGGTATTTTATTGCTGACTGAACCGCGTCTCCGTGATTTGATGCACGCCTCTGTTTTTATGGATACCCCTCTTGATATCTGTCTGTTACGCCGTGTGAAACGAGATGTGGAAGAGCGTGGTCGGACTATGGAGTCGGTATTGAAGCAATATCAGAAGACGGTACGTCCAATGTTCTTACAGTTCATTGAACCTTCGAAACAACATGCTGATATTATTGTGCCGCGTGGTGGTAAAAACCGAATTGCAATTGATGTATTGAAAGCGCACATTGCGAAACTTTTAAAATCATAATTAATATTGAGGACGGGGAGGCATGTCATCGCCACCCGAGGAGAACCATTTGTGAGATTGTGTGATAAGGACATAAAAAAATATTTGGCCGAAGGTAAAATTGCCATGAGCCCTGCGCCCTCTGAAGACAGTATTAGTGGTTTAACGGTTGATGTTCGTTTAGGACATCAATTCCGTGTATTTAGTGACCATAGTGCGCCTTATATCGATTTATCTGGCAAAAAAGAGCAAGTTGCCGCTCAGCTTGAAAAAGTGATGAGTGATGAGATTGAAATTGCCGATGATGAAGCGTTTTATTTGCACCCAGGTCAATTAGCTCTTGCAGTGACCTATGAATCTGTCGATTTACCAGCAAACATTGTCGGATGGCTTGATGGGCGTTCATCTTTAGCTCGCTTGGGCTTGATGGTGCATGTGACGGCACACCGAATTGATCCAGGCTGGTCTGGCCGTATCGTGCTAGAGTTTTATAACTCAGGCCGTTTACCATTGGCATTAAAACCTATGATGCCCATTGGGGCGTTAAGTTTTGAAGTGCTATCCGGTGATGCTGAAAAACCCTATAATAAACGAGATAATGCGAAGTATAAAAATCAACAAGGTGCTGTTGCTAGCCGCATAAATGAAGATTAGTCGCGCGTATTTTCGCGACTTTTGATATTGGATTCAAAAAGGTGGCTGCTCGTCTGTGTTGCCACTTTTTCTTTTTTACTGAGGGATCGTCATGAAAAAAGTACTACTGTTCCTTTCTGTTCCTATTGCTGCCATCGTGATTGCGATTTTAGCTCTAGTTCTATTTGTCAACCCAAATCAATTTAAACCGCTCATTATCGAACAAGCTAAAGCACAAACAGGCTTTGACTTGGTGATTGATGGCGACATTTCGTGGAGTTTCTTCCCGCACCTCGGTTTTTCTATTGGTCAAACGCAAGTATTGAACCCAAGTAAAGACTTTAAACAGCAGCAGGTGGTCAAATTTGACGAAGCGGCTTTAGATGTTTCCGTTCTTCCTTTACTTGAGAGTCAGCTCAATATTGGTAACGTGACATTGAGTGGCGCAGATATCTTTATCCAGAAATTAAAAGATGGTCGCTCGAACCTCGATATCGTCAAAAAGTCAGCTGAGCAGCAAGCCGCTCAAGATTCAGAACAGTTAGCACAAACTGAGAATGGTGAGCCTGTTACACCGGCGGCTGAAAGCAGATGGAAAGTTAACTTAGCTGGTATCACGGTTAATAATGCTAAATTAGTAATGTTAGATGACAGTGTTGGATCTAACTTAACGCTTTCTGATGTGAATTTCTCTCTTTCTGAGTTTAGCTTTGATGAATGGAGTAACGCTGAGTTCAATATCACAGGCCAGAATAATCAACAGCATTTTTCGGCGGCGGGTAAAACAGAATTTAAAGTCTCTCAAGATTTGGCTGACTATCAGCTGAGAAATACGGATGTACAGGCTAAATTCAAAGATCCTTCTACTGATATTCAAAATGCGACATTGAAATTAGATACCTTCCAATTTGACACAGCGAATAACATGGCTGTGACGGTGAAAGGTAAAGTTGCGGATATGAATCTCGATATTAAACAATCGGCTACGCTGGCAGTGAATAAAGCTATCACTTTGGTGAAGCTTAATAATATGACTGTCAGTGGTAAGGTTGATGGCAAAGCTTTACCTTTGAACCCATTAAATATAGAGATGGCCTCTGATGTGAGTTTTGATTTATCTAAGCAGTATTTAGATGTGGTATTGAAAAAATTAGCGGCGAATGATTTGCAATTTGATGGTTCTGCCCAAGTGAGTCTTGCATCTAGTATTCCTAAGATAGTATTTGATATTCACAGTCCTGAAATTAATGTTGATAACTTACTGAAACAGATGGAAGGTGACGCTAAATCCGCTGCGGGAAATACAACGTCTTCTGAATCGGGGAAAGCGGCGGCGACTACTGCTAAAGCGACCACTGAGATAGAGCCGGATTTGAGTGCTACTAAGGATTTAGACGTAACAGGTAAGGTCACCATTGATAAATTGACGGCAAGCAATGCCAAAATGCAAAACGTACAGACCCAATTTAAAGTTAATCGTGGTGTGATTGATTTGCAGAAATTTGCCGCTAATTTGTACCAAGGTTCTGTACTGGCGAATGCAAAAATTGATGCCCGCCAGACAACGCCAACATATAGCGTCCATAAAGAAATTAAAGGTGTACAAGTTCAACCTATGCTTACCGATGTTGCGCAATTGGATTTTATCGCGGGCACAGGAAACATCACCGCTGACCTGAATGGTAAAAGCTTGATTGTGGATAAAGCCAAGCAAAATCTTGCTGGTGTTGTGAAAATCAATTTTGCTGATGGGGCGTTATATGGTGTGAACGTGGCGCATGAAGTTCGCTCGGTTCAAGCAATATTTAAAGGGCAAAAAGCCGCGGCAGATACGACTAAGAAAACCGATTTTAGTGCATTGACGGCAACACTGAATTTATCCAAAGGGGTGATGAAAACCGACAACCTTGCGGTTAAATCTCCACTATTACGTGTCTTAGGAAACGGACAAGCTAACTATGTGAATGAAACGGTCGATTTCTTAGTGAAAGCGTCGATTGTAGGGACTTTAAAAGGTCAAGAAGGTAAAGAAACCGAAGAACTTAAAAATATTACCTTACCAATTCGCATTAAAGGGAGCTGGGCTGAACCTAAAATTGTACCTGACTTCAACGCAGCGTTAGATGATCAAACTAAGCAAAAAGTACAGGCAGAAGTAGATCGAGCTAAAGAAAAAGCGCAAAAAGAAGTCGATAGAGGATTAGACAAATTGCTTGGTGATGATGATTCCAAAGAAAAGGATGATGTCAAAAAAGCCGCTGGTGATTTGTTAAATAACCTATTCAAAAAATAGTTAACGGTTAACTCGGATTAAGCAGCTTGAGGTGAGGACCTTAAGCTGCTTTTTTATGGGGCAATGATTACCAATCAATCCCTTTACGCGCTTTTAAACCGGCCTCAAAGCCGTGTTTAACGTTGCGTACTTCTGAAACGGTATCAGCCATTTCTAACAAAGTGCGATGCGCTGCACGGCCTGTGATGATGACAGACTGTTCAGAGGGGCGGTTTTCTAGTGTTTGAACAATCTCTTCAAGCTCAATATAGCCATAGGTGACCATGTAGGTCAGTTCATCAAGCAGAATCACATCAATTGAATCATCACTTAATAGTGTTTTGCATTGTTGCCATACTTTCTGCGCAGCAAGGGTATCTTTTTGCTTATCTTGAGTTTCCCATGTAAAGCCGGTTGCCATAACATGAAAGGTCACGCCTAATTTTTCCAGTAGATTCTTTTCACCATTATCCCAAGTTCCTTTGATAAATTGAGCGACAGCGCATGTCTGTCCGTGCCCAAGCGCTCGGGTAATCATACCAAAGCCTGATGTGGTTTTTCCCTTACCATTGCCGGTGATCACAAGTAAAAGGCCACGTTCTTCCTGTGCTGCATCGATACGTTGATCAACCTGCTGTTTTAGTTTCTGCTGGCGTTGCTGGTGCTTATCCTGTTTTTGTTCTGACATCATTCTTCCTGATTGAAAGTGGGAATAAAAAAAGCGCCCATCATCATAAGTGATCATGGGCGCGATTTAAAAGCAGTGATCTCAAAGCAGTGATTAGTCTGACAATAAATCAGTCACGACTTTATAGCTTGGATCTTCTTTAACATTAATTTCAACCAAGCTACCCGCCTTATGCAGAAGAGTACGACAATCTTGGCTTAAGTGGCGTAGATGCAGGGTCTTACCTAGTTTCGAGTAACGGTCAGCAACGGTTTCTATTGCTTCAATGGCAGAATGGTCCACCACTCGAGATTGAGCAAAGTCTATGATGACATCTTGCGGATCATCAAAAGCGTTGAATAATTCAGTAAAGTTAGTCGCTGAACCAAAAAAGATTGGACCATTGATTTGATAAACCTTAGATCCTTCTTCATTGATGCTTGTGATTGCATTGATGTGTTTTGCATGTTGCCACGCAAACATCAGCGCAGAAGCGACGACACCGACACCTACCGCAACGGCTAAGTCAGTTAATACAGTTACAACCGTTACCAAAATAATTACGAAAAAGTCTTGTTTTGGTACGCGGCGAGCGAGTTTGAAGGTTGCCCACTCAAATGTACCAATAACGACCATAAACATCACGCCAACCAGTGCCGCTAGAGGGATCATTTCAATCCAAGTGGCAGTAAATAGGATAAAGCACAATAGCGCAATCGCCGCAGTGATGCCCGACAGACGACCACGGCCTCCTGAGTTAATGTTGATCATCGATTGACCGATCATCGCACAACCACCCATTGCCCCAAAAACGGAACAAGTTAAGTTCCCCAAACCTTGGCCGATACATTCGCGATTACCTTTACCACGAGTATTGGTCATTTCATCGACAACGGTGAGTGTAAGTAAAGATTCAATTAAGCCTATTGCCGCAATAATAAGTGCATACGGGAACACTATTTTCAGTGTTTCAAGGTTAAAAGGCACATTGGGTAAGGCAAAAGTAGGCAGTTCACCGGCAAGCGTTGAATTCATATCACCAGACATAGTGCGTAGGTAATCCACCACAGTACGGGTATCTAAATCGAGTACCTGACATAGTGCAGTCACACCAACGATGGCGACAAGAGAAGAGGGAACTGCGGTCGTTAATTTAGGTAAAAAGTGAATAATTGCCATAGTAAGGGCAACTAAACCTAGCATGATCATCATTTGGCCTTGAGGTAACCAATCCATGATGCCATTAATATCCGGTGCTTTAAATTGACCAAGTTGTGCCATAAAAATGACGATAGCAAGCCCGTTTACAAAGCCAATCATTACTGGGTGAGGGACAATACGGATAAATTTACCCAGTTTGAGTAAGCCGGCGGTAATTTGTAGCACACCGACTAAAAGTACGGCTGCAAAAAGGTATTGCACACCGTGAACGGCTACTAGGCTGACCATGACAACCGCGGTGGCACCGGTTGCCCCTGAAATCATACCAGGACGACCGCCGAAGATAGAGGTCATCAATCCCATGATAAACGCGGCATATAAGCCGATCATTGGATCAACACCCGCAACAAAGGCAAAAGCAACGGCTTCTGGTACCAGTGCTAGAGCAACCGTTAGGCCAGATAACACATCATTTTTTACAGATTGACCAGAAACTTGTGGAAATTCGAACATGAGCACTCAGTTAGATATAAAACAAATTAGCTCTAATCCTAGTAAAGTGAGTTGTTATACGCTTTGAAGGAGAAATTTAACGTTTCACTCTCAGGTATAAAAGGGTTTTAAAGATTAGAGTACGAATAATAAGGTTGGCGAATGTTACAGAATGGTTGAATTTTCTTCAACCTATTCTGTATTGGGTAGATTAAGAAACCATAAATGAAAAACAAATAAAAAGGGCCACTACTGTGACCCTCTTGAAATTAAAGCTTTGGATGATAATTAATCATTCAGCGTTTTCGACATGTCTGCTTTTGCTTGACTGGTTGCCGCTTGGCTACCTGCAACTTTACCTCTGAATGTCGATTCACGGAAAGGTGCTGCCACGACTGTGATGTCATTTAAAACACCGGTACCAGAAGCTTTCGCCATTGGCGCACTCACGTGCGAAGAGGCTTTCGCTGCTTTCACTTTGACCGATTTCGGTGTTTTCGCGACTTGTGCTTTTGGCGTGCTAGCGGCAACGATATCTTGCGCTGTAACGACAGCGTTATTATCAGCAACAGCTGGTGTTTCTTGAGCTGGAGCCACTACATGAGATGGCTGCATTTCAGCTTGAGGCGTATCCAAAGTAACAGGTTCGCTCACCTCGGTGATGGTTTCCTGTGCTTTCTTCGCTTCAGGCTTTTTCGGTGCTTTTTTCTTCGGAGAAGAAACTACTGGCGTTTCTACTTTGATTTCGTCTGCTTTACTTTGAGAGGCATTTGCAGACCAAACAATGATTTTACCCATCGACATCTCAGGGAAAGCAAAACCACCTTGTACTGAAGTCGACGTTTCTACTTCTGACTTAGATGTTTTAGCTGCTGGTTTTTCAGGCACATATTTAGGCCATACTTTACCCATTGCCATCTCAGGAGAGGCTACACCACCACTGCGTAGACGGTACGGATTAGGACGACGGTCACGTGTACGACGGCGACGCTGACCACTGGCACGTAAGTGACGTGGAGAACGGCGGTTGCGACGTTGTTGACTTTCATCTTTTCCGGTGACTTCTTTTTCTGCGATGTCAGCTTGTTTTACCGCTTCAGTCTGTTGAGTCACAGCTTCGCTTTGAGCTTGATTTGCCATCGCTTGTTTTTCAATAGCAGGGGTTTGAACCGGTGCTTCTTCTGTCGCTTGTTGGTTAACACGCACTTTCTTTTTCATCTGACGACGTTGACGACGCTGTTTTACTTGCGTTGTTTTTTCTTCAGCAGAAGTGGTGTTTTTACCTTGTGCATCTGCGGCAATTTGTTGGCCTTGCTCCGCCACTTTCGACGTATTCTTCGCTGGCTTTTTCTCTTGCTTAGGTTTGCGTTTTTTATCGTTACGCACTTCAGCTTGAGCTGTTGCCGTTGCTTCTACTTTATCAGCGTTTGCTGAATCGGCATTACGTGGTTTGCGGCGTTTATTGTTACGTTGATCATTACGATCGCGATTATTGCGACGACGGTTATTGTCACGCTGGTCATTACGAGAGCGAGTGTTTTGAGCTGGCTTCGCTTCTTGCACTTGTTCTTCTTTTTCAACCTGACTACTTCCGAAGAAGAAGTTAGCGATTGCTTTGAAGAACCCCCCCGATTTTTCTTTGCTTACTTTTTCTACTTTTGGTTGAGCTTCTGCTACTGCCGGAGTAGGGGTAGGCGCTGGGGCGCTTGATGGTGCAAAACCTTTTAATACCGGTTCCTCGATACGACGAGGTTTGATATCTGCATAGGCTGGATCTTCTGCTTCTTTAAATGCTTCTAATTTCTTCGGCATTAAATAAGACAGAATTTGATGCTCTTCGCCATCACGTAGACGAACCACTTCAAAGTGAGGTGTTTCCATGTCTGCGTTTGGCACAACAATGATATTAACGTCTTGATGTTTTTCAATGTGTTGGATTGAACGACGTTTTTCATTGAGTAAGTAAGAGGCGATAGGGACTGGAACCACCGCTAAGACTTGTGAGCTGTTGTCTTTTAGTGCTTCTTCTTCAATAAGACGAAGAACAGACAGTGCGAGTGATTCATTGTCACGGATTACACCGGTGCCAGTACAACGAGGACAAATATGATGGCTTGCTTCTGCCAGAGATGGGCTCAAGCGTTGGCGCGACATTTCTAATAGACCAAAGCGAGAAATGCGGCCGATTTGTACACGAGCACGGTCCATACGAACGGCTTCACGCATACGAGTTTCAACTTCGCGCTGATGACGGACTGGTGTCATGTCGATGAAGTCAATCACCACTAGACCACCTAAGTCACGCAGACGTAATTGACGAGCAATCTCATCCGCCGCTTCTAGGTTGGTGTTAAGTGCGGTTTCTTCGATATCGCCGCCCTTAGTTGCACGAGCTGAGTTGATATCGATTGAGGTCAGTGCTTCAGTTGGGTCGATAACGATTGAACCACCAGACGGCAAACGAACTTCACGTTGGAACGCTGACTCAATTTGGCTTTCGATTTGATAATGGCTAAATAATGGCACATCACCGTCGTATTTCTTCACGCGAGAGACGAAATCTGGACGCACTAATTGAATATGCGCTTTAGCACGTTCAAAAATGGTATTGCTATCGATGAGGATTTCACCAATATCACGGCGTAAATAGTCGCGAATTGCACGAACAATCACATTACTTTCTTGGTGAATCAAGAAAGGCGCAGCTTCGGTGTCAGCGGCTTCTTTAATCGCAGACCAGTGTTTAAGTAGAATATTCAAATCCCACTCAAGCTCTTCAGCGCTTTTGCCTACGCCCGCAGTACGAACAATTAAGCCCATACCTTGAGGGAGTTCAAGTGTGCTGAGTGCTGCTTTTAATTGTGTACGCTCATCACCTTCGATACGGCGAGAAATACCGCCAGCACGAGGGTTATTAGGCATTAATACAAGGTAGCTACCAGCCAGTGAGATAAAGGTGGTTAGTGCCGCACCTTTTTGACCACGTTCTTCTTTTTCAACTTGTACAATAACCTCTTGACCTTCTTTAAGAACTTCTTTGATGTTCGGACGGCCTTGGTAGGTGTAACCTGCTGGGAAGTAATCGCGGGCAATTTCTTTAAGAGGGAGGAAACCGTGACGCTCAGCACCATAGTCTACAAATGCAGCTTCTAAACTTGGTTCTACGCGTGTGATACGGCCTTTATAAATATTTGCTTTTTTAGATTCATGACCAGGACTTTCGATATCTAAATCAAACAGTCGTTGACCATCAACTAATGCGACGCGCAACTCTTCTTTTTGAGTTGCGTTGATCAACATTCTTTTCATTTTTTAAATTCTCGTTGTTTTTCTTCGTGATAATCGCTTATCGCTTTTGTCGCATCAAAGGTGTCAGATCCCATGGCTTTGGCTTCAACCTCACGGCTGTATAGGGGATGCACTAGGACACAATAGCCACCAAACATTCATGCCATGCTAGGTAGGGAAGCCAAATGACGGCTTCAACCACAGAGAGCAAAATGGAAATGCTTGGTCCGAATTCGAGTCGGTATTACTTCTGCATTGATTACGTGAGTAGGCGATAAGTTGGTCTTCGTTCGTTGTGTCTTACGCCTAATGCTGCACAGACATCGGAAGCTTCTACTCATTTCGCAAATGGAAGACATTAAATTTGTATGGAAAATGTTCAATACAACCATTGCAGCTGTGAACTATAGCAGCGCCAAGAAATATCAGCAATCAGCTTTGCATCAAACTGGACAAATAAATAGGAAAACCTGTGATTAACTCACACTAGCTAAGGTTGATATTGATGGTTAATAATTTGACATTTGCTGATATTTCAGCCTGTTAGGTTGAAAGTTGTTGGGTTTTTAGTCATTTGCGTTTTTCTAACGGATATGGGGGATAAAATGGTGATAATAATTTTACGAATCTTGTGCCAAAGTTTAGTGTTTGAGTGTTAGAATACGCGCCATGACTGAGATTAAAACTGAAGTGAAATTTGTCGATATTGACGCTGATATGGCGGGACAACGAGTTGACAATTTTTTACGTAATCAATTAAAACAGATCCCTAAAAGCATGGTTTATCGAATCTTGCGCAAGGGAGAAGTGCGCGTCAATAAAAAACGCGTTAAAGCTGAATACAAGTTACAAGCGGGTGACACTGTGCGAATCCCACCAGTCCGAATTTCGGCTGAGGAATATGCCGCGCCAGTGAGTACAAAGCTAGATAAAGTGTCAGAGCTCGAAAGCTGCATAATCTTTGAAGATGACAGCATGCTGATCCTGAATAAACCATCCGGTACTGCGGTACATGGCGGCAGTGGTTTGAAATTTGGTGCAATCGAAGCCCTACGTGCATTGCGTCCGCAAGCTCGATTTTTAGAATTAGTGCATCGTATTGACCGCGATACCTCAGGTATTTTGTTGGTCGCGAAGAAACGGTCAGCATTACGTCATTTGCAAGCTCAGTTTCGCGATAAAACCGTCCAGAAGTATTACTTTGCATTGGTGATGGGAGAGTGGAAGGCGAGTTGTAAAGTGGTTAAAGCGCCATTGTTGAAAAATGAAGTCAATAGTATTGTGCGTGTTAATCCGAATGGTAAGCCTTCAGAAACCCGATACAAGGTGCTTGAGAAATTTAATCAGGCAACGTTAGTGCAAGCAAGTCCGATTACGGGGCGCACTCACCAAATTCGTGTGCATTGTCAATATACTGGCCACCCAATTGCATGGGATGACCGTTATGGTGATCGTCGCTTTGATGCGTATACTGGGCAGGTGGGGCTTGACCGTTTATTCTTGCATGCTGCCAATATCAAGTTTATTCATCCTGCGACTGAAAAGCCGATGGATATTTCCGCACAGATGGAAGACAAACTTGAAAAGGTATTGGCAGGCTTACGTAGTCAATAGCTTACGCACTTAATAAATGGATTCATTCAGGCTATGCAGGCATTTATCAAACGCATAGCATAGTTCTCTATCTATTTATGACAGCACTTGAATGCCTTGCTGCGACAGCATGTCAACTAAGGTAATCAGCGGTAGACCAATCAATGCGTTAGGATCTTTGCCTTCTAAGCGTTCAAATAGAGCAATCCCTAGGCCTTCACTTTTGAAACTACCGGCACAATTAAATGGTTGTTCAACGTCAACATAGTATTCAATTTGTTGGCGAGTTAAGTGGCGAAAATGCACATTAAAGCGATCAAGTCTTACATCGCATTTTTGTGTCTGGCTATTGTATAGCGCGAGCCCAGTATAGAAGGTGATGGTTTGGCCGCTGGCTTGGGTTAATTGTTCAATGGCTTTTTCACGTGTATGCGGTTTGCCGATAATCTTATCGTCGATCACGCAGACTTGGTCGGAACCGATAATGAATTCCCGCACAGGCTGACTAGACGCGCAGGATTTCGCTTTTAACTGAGCTAAACGCAGCACCAAGTCTTCAGCGCTTTCACCCGCAAGTGGCGTTTCATCACAACTCGGCTGTTTGGTTTCAAAAGAAAGCGAAAGTTTTTCTAATAATTGTTTTCGGTAGCTTGAAGTGGAAGCTAAAATCAATTTTGGCGTCATAAACGTTTACTTTTTTATTTAGAAAATTCAGCAACACACTTTAAACTAATTGAAATTATGCGTCATGTAGAAAGCGCATTGTAGCTCATATGAGAAAGTGTAACTTTTTTGCCTTTTTCTTTGACTAAATTCATTTTGGAGGATAATATTCGCGCCCTATGCAAAAGGTAAAAATACCGCGTACAGTGGACCCAGCAAAATCAGCGCAAAAACGCTTGGATTATCAAGGCATAATTCAGGTGAGTTTATTAAAGCGATTAGCCGAGTCAACTGAAGGCGTCAAACGCGACGCAGAAGTATCATTGTCCTTTGAGTTGGATGAACAACGATTAGTCGTTATCTCTGGTAAAGCTAACGTCGAAGTCGATTTAGAATGTCAACGCTGTAATGAGATATTCGCACATTCGTGCGAAGTTGAATTCACTTGTACTCCGTATTACAACGAGAAAAGTGAACAAGACGCACCGGAAGAGTACGATTTGGTAGATCTGAACGAGTACGGTGAGTTGGATCTGATTAAACTAGTTGAAGACGAGTTCATTCTAGAATTACCTCAAATTGCGATGCATGACGAATCTGAATGTAGCGTACAATCAAACAATTTGGTGTTTGGTGATCTTCCAAAAGAAGTTTTAGAAGAAAAACCGAATCCATTTGACGTTTTAAAAAATTTGAAGCGCTAGTGCATCAGCATTAGGGTTTAAAAACGAAGGAGTAGGGTCATGGCCGTACAAAAGAGCAAAAAATCACGTTCAATGCGTGGCATGCGTCGTTCACACGATGCGCTATCTACAGCAGCATTGTCTGTAGACGCAACTTCAGGTGAAACTCACCTACGTCACAACGTGACTGCTGACGGTTACTACCGTGGCAAAAAGGTTATCAACAAGTAAGGTTGACCTTTGCAAACTATTACCGTTGCACTTGATGCAATGGGCGGGGATTTCGGTCCTCGCGTAACAGTGCCTGCCGCCGTGCAGGCATTGTCACATTTCCCAGAGCTGAAAGTTATTTTGGTTGGTGATCGTGAACAAATCACGAAAGAACTGACACATCTCGGATTTACTCCGACTCCTCGTCTCATCATTAAACATAGTGAGAGATGCATCTCTAATACCGAAAAACCATCATTAGCATTACGAAATAGCGCGGGTACCTCTATGCGTATCGCACTGGATCATGTCGCTGATGGCATGGCTGATGCGTGTGTCAGTGGCGGTAACACTGGTGCCTTGATGGCTTTATCAAAATTTCGTCTTAAATTATTACCGGGTATTGAGCGTCCCGCTTTAGTGAGTGCTCTGCCTACTGTATCGGGCAAAAAGTCTTGGATGCTTGATCTTGGCGCTAACGTTTCTGTTGATGCAGACACATTGTTCCAGTTTGCCGTAATGGGAAGTGCATTAGCTCAAGTCCACCTTCCTTACTCTCCTAGGGTGGCGATTCTTAACGTTGGTGAAGAAGAAATTAAAGGCAACGATTTGGTTAAACGTTGTTCAGAATTACTTAGTCAAACCAAAGAAATTAATTATTGTGGCTATATTGAAGGAAATCAGCTTTTTTATGATGCCGCAGATGTGATAGTTTGTGACGGGTTTGTCGGTAATGTGTGTTTGAAAACCTGCGAAGGTGTCGCACATTTATTTCATCAAAAATTAAAGAGTTACTTCACGTCGTCTAACATTAAAGGCTGGATTGCTCGAAAATTGCTCTCTCATTTATTTAATGAGTTAAAAACACTGAACCCCGACCAGTATAACGGCGCAAGTTTGTTAGGATTGCGCGGCATTGTTATTAAAAGCCACGGACAAGCTGATGCATCTGCTATGATCAATGCAATTGGTGAAGCAGTGTATGAAGTTAAACAGCAGGTTCCAAGCCGCATAAGCGATCGTTTAGAAGCGGTTTTACTCGAGAGGCACTATTAGTCTTCATGAATAGCAAAATTTTAGGAACAGGTAGCTACCTACCGACCCAAGTGCGTACGAACGCCGATTTAGAGAAAATGGTAGATACTAGTGATGAGTGGATTGTTACTCGTACTGGTATCCGTGAGCGTCGCATCTCCGCCCCTGATGAATCTGTTGCAGATATGGCATATCACGCATCGGTCAACGCGATAGAAATGGCGGGCATTGATAAATATGATATCGACCTGATCATTGTTGCGACTACGAGTGGTAGCCACAAATTTCCGTCTTCTGCTTGCCAAGTTCAAGCCGCTTTAGGCATAAAGGGCTGTCCTGCGTTTGATGTGGCAGCGGCATGTTCAGGCTTTGTTTATGCGCTATCTATTGCCGATCAGCATATAAAGACTGGTATGGCTAAAAACGTGTTAGTGATTGGTGCAGATGCGTTATCAAAAATGTGCGATCCAGAAGATCGTTCAACGATTATTTTGTTTGGTGATGCTGCCGGCGCAGTGGTACTCGGTGCCAGTGAAGAGCCGGGTATTATTTCTACTCATTTACATGCCGATGGTCGTTTTGGTGAGCTATTAAGTTTAGAAGAAGCGAAACGAGGTGAGTATATTGATGCTTGGTTGCACATGGCGGGCAACGAAGTATTTAAGGTTGCAGTCACTCAGTTATCTAAACTAGTGAAAGATACGCTTGAAGCAAATAATATGGCGAAGACTGAATTGGATTGGTTAGTTCCACATCAGGCAAACTTACGTATTATTTCTGCTACTGCCAAAAAGTTAGCTATGTCACTAGATCAAGTCGTTGTGACTCTTGACCGACATGGTAATACTTCTGCCGCTACCGTACCGACAGCACTGGATGAAGCGGTGCGTGATGGACGAATTAAGCGCGGTCAAATGTTGCTTCTTGAAGCATTTGGCGGCGGTTTCACATGGGGCTCTGCCCTCGTCAAATTTTAAGTTTTCAGTTGTGCCACAGGTATATTCAGGTGGCATAATCCAAGTTATTTTTATTTCAAGGAATTTACTATGAGTAAGTTTGCTGTTGTTTTTCCAGGTCAAGGTTCTCAAACTGTTGGTATGTTAGCTGAGCTTGGTGAGCAATTTGATGTTGTTAAAACAACGTTTTCTGAAGCATCTGAAGCACTTGGTTATGATTTGTGGGCGTTAGTACAAGATGGCCCAGCAGAAGATTTAAATGAAACTTTCCGCACTCAGCCTGCATTACTTGCTTCATCTGTCGCCATTTGGCGTGTATGGCAAGAAGTGGGTGGCGAGCAGCCTGAGCTGGTAGCCGGTCACAGCCTTGGCGAATATTCTGCGTTAGTTTGCGCCGGCGTGATTGATTTTAAAGAAGCGATTAAATTAGTGGCTTTACGTGGTGAATTAATGCAGCAAGCTGTGCCGGCAGGTGTTGGCGCTATGTTTGCAATTATTGGCCTCGATGACGATGCTATTGCTAAAGCTTGTGAAGAAGCCGCTCAAGGCGAAGTGGTTTCTCCAGTTAACTTCAACTCACCAGGACAAGTGGTGATTGCGGGTAACAAAGCAGCGGTAGAACGTGCGGGTGAGCTATGTAAAGCAGCTGGTGCTAAGCGTGCACTACCATTACCAGTTTCTGTGCCATCACACTGTGCTCTTATGAAGCCTGCGGCTGACAAACTTGCTGAAGCGCTAGAAAGCATTGAATTCAATGCACCGACATTGCCAGTCATCAACAATGTTGATGTTATTGCAGAAACTGATCCGGCAAAAATTAAAGATGCACTTGTTCGTCAGTTATACAGCCCAGTTCGTTGGACTGAAGGTGTGACGGCAATGCACGAACAAGGTGTTGAATCTCTATTAGAGTTTGGCCCAGGAAAAGTATTAACTGGCTTAACAAAACGAATTGTGAAAGCCCTGAGCGCACAAGCAGTGAATGATGCTGCGTCTCTTGAAGCCGCTCGTGGCTAAAACTTAGACGATAATTTATCTGCCTAAGTTTAAAAATTTCAGTCATAAAGAGGATTTATAATGAATCTTGAAGGTAAAATTGCATTAGTTACTGGTGCCAGTCGTGGTATTGGTCGTGCAATCGCAGAACTACTTGTTGAGCGTGGCGCAACGGTTGTTGGTACAGCAACCAGTGAGTCAGGCGCACAAGCAATCAGTGACTACCTTGGTAGTAATGGTAAAGGGTTAGCATTAAATGTTACTGATGCAGACTCAGTGGCAGCAACGATTAAAACCATTACTGATGAATTCGGTGGAATTGACATTTTAGTGAATAATGCCGGTATCACTCGTGATAACTTGTTGATGCGTATGAAAGATGACGAATGGCAAGATATCATGGATACTAACTTAACTTCGATTTTCCGTTTGTCTAAAGCGGTTCTTCGAGGCATGATGAAGAAACGTCATGGTCGTATTGTTAATGTTGGCTCTATAGTGGGCACCATGGGCAATGCGGGTCAAGCTAACTACGCAGCAGCGAAAGCAGGGGTGATTGGCTTTACGAAGTCAATGGCACGTGAAGTCGCTTCTCGTGGTGTGACAGTGAACACAGTTGCACCGGGTTTTATCGAGACTGACATGACAAAAGCACTGAATGATGACCAACGTGCTGTTACACTTTCACAAGTGCCTGCAGGTCGATTAGGTGATCCACGTGAAATTGCTTCAGCTGTTGCCTTCTTAGCATCAGACGAAGCAGCCTACATCACAGGTGAAACACTTCACGTAAATGGTGGTATGTATATGGTCTAAATATGTTAAAGTGTTTTTTTATTAGCGCTTTGCATGATTTAGGTCAAAAATGTACCAATTTTCAGTGAAAAACATGAAATTTGTGGTTTGACCAGCAAGGACAGCCTTGCAACTTTGAAAAGTTTGAATAAACTACGGCTAACATCGCATTTAAGCGAACTCTCTGTAATAGGAAAAGAAAAATGAGCAACATCGAAGAACGCGTAAAAAAAATCATTGTTGAACAACTAGGTGTAGACGAAGCAGAAGTGAAAAACGAAGCTTCTTTCGTTGACGATCTAGGTGCTGATTCTCTAGATACAGTAGAGCTAGTAATGGCTTTAGAAGAGGAATTCGACACTGAAATCCCTGATGAAGAAGCTGAAAAAATTACTACTGTTCAAGCTGCAATCGACTACGTAAACAGCGCACAGTAATAACACCCCCAGGCGGTCTCCCAGACCGCCTGAGTTTTTCTAGAATCATCCAACCTTACTACTCTCAATATTATAATCTCCGGAGAAAGAATCGTGTCCAAGCGTCGTGTAGTTGTTACAGGCATGGGGATGTTGTCACCGGTAGGCAACACTGTTGAATCCTCTTGGAAAGCCCTTTTAGCTGGTCAAAGTGGTATCTCTAATATAGAGCACTATGACGCAACCAATTTTTCTACTCGCTTTGCAGGTTTAGTTAAAGACTTTAACTGTGAAGAGTACATGCCAAAGAAAGAAGCCCGCAAAATGGATTTATTTATCCAATATGGTATTGCTGCGGGTATTCAAGCCTTTAACGACTCTGGTCTTGAAGTGACAGAGGAAAACGCTACTCGCATTGGCGTTGCTGTTGGTTCAGGTATCGGTGGTATTGGTATCATCGAAGAAGCTTCACATGTACTTCGTGATAAAGGCCCACGCCGCATGAGCCCATTTTTTGTGCCTTCAACTATTGTTAACATGATTGCTGGCCATCTTTCTATCATGAAAGGTCTTCGTGGTCCGAATATCGCAATCTCAACCGCTTGTACCACTGGTTTGCATAATATAGGTCATGCTGCCCGTATGATTGCATACGGTGATGCTGACGCCATGTTAGCTGGTGGCGCCGAAAAAGCATCAACCCCATTAGCAATGAGTGGCTTTGGCGCTGCTAAAGCACTTTCTAGCCGTAATGATGAGCCTCAATTGGCGTCTCGTCCTTGGGATAAAGACCGTGACGGTTTTGTGCTAGGTGATGGTGCTGGCATCATGATGGTTGAAGAATACGAACATGCAAAAGCGCGTGGTGCTAAAATCTATTGTGAGATCGTTGGTTTTGGTATGAGTGGTGATGCGTATCACATGACTTCACCAAGCGAAGATGGCTCTGGTGGCGCACTGGCGATGGAAGCCGCAATTCGTGATGCTGGCATTACTGGCGATCAAATTGGTTATGTGAATGCACACGGTACTTCAACACCCGCTGGTGATGTTGCCGAAACACTAGGCATCAAACGTGCTTTAGGTGAAGACGCGGCTAAGAAAGTCTTGGTTTCTTCAACCAAGTCGATGACAGGGCACTTACTTGGTGCTGCAGGCTCAGTCGAAGCCATCATTACTGCATTGACTCTAGTGGATCAAATTGTGCCACCAACCATTAACTTGGATAACCCAGGGGAAGGTTGTGATTTGGATTACGTTCCGCACAAAGCTCGTAAAGTTGAGAATATGGAGTATGCGCTTTGTAACTCATTCGGTTTTGGTGGTACGAACGGTTCGTTAATCTTCAAGCGCATTTAGATGTTGATTGACGGCTTCTGAGCCAGCAAAATCAATTAAGCATTTTATAAAACGGTTTAATGTTATAGCATTAGGCCGTTTTTTTATTTGAACTACGGACACAGTCATGTTTTTTGTAAACGGAAAGCCGCAAGAACATACTCAAGTTACCGATCGCTCATTTCAGTATGGCGATGGGTGTTTTACGACTGTGTTAGTAAAAAATGGTCTTCCAATGTACTGGGAAGCGCATCGAAATCGGCTGCAAACAACCTGTCAGCGTTTAGCCATTGAATTGCCTGATTGGCAACAAATCGAACAGTGGGTGACTCAGGCGATAGATCAACATTCACCTCTTTCTACTTTAAGTGGTATCAAAATCCATATTAGTCGAGGTCATGGAGGGCGAGGGTATAGCTGCCAAGGGCTGGTAGGTAGCCAAGTGACCGTGTCTTCATTTGATTATCCAAACCATTATAATGATTGGCAGCAGTATGGTATTGAGGTTGGTGTAAGCCAAGTAAAATTGGGGATCAATCCTCTTCTTGCCGGGCTTAAGCATAATAATCGTTTAGAACAAATTTTGGTTAAACAAGATATTGAGCACCAACAGAACCAAGACGCCATCGTGTTAGACTGCCAAAATACGGTAGTGGAGATGTGTGCTGCCAATCTGTTTTGGGTAATTAATGGGCAGATTTACACCCCTGATTTAACTCTTAATGGCGTGGAGGGGGTGATGCGTGCTCAAGTGCTTGGTATGCAATCCGTAGTGGTTGGTCATTATAAGCTTAAGGATGTACTTCAAGCGGATGAAGTGTTTATGACCAATGCCTTACATGCGATTGTGCCGATCAAAAAAATTCAAAATACAACATTTACTATTGGCGCAATCACACGCGCTCTGCAGGAGAAACTCAACCCGTGATAAAAAAAATAACGATTATCTTCCTTGTTCTTCTTATTATTGCTGCTGGTTCCCTTTTTTATGCAAAGTCACAGGTGGAGAATTATTTGCAACAGCCTTTAAACATTGAGCAAAAGCAGCTGTTCACGGTCGAGCATGGTAAAACGTTGCACAGTGCTTTGTGGACATTAGAAAAAGAAGGTTGGATTAAGTCGAATTCTTTCTCACGTTTATTACCACGCTTACACCCTGAAGTGGTCCATATTCGTGCGGGTACTTATGAGTTAGTGCCAGGGCAGACATTAAAAGAAGCATTGCTAACCATGGTGTCAGGACAAGAATATCAGTTTACCATTACCTTTATTGAAGGCAGTCGTTTCGATGAATGGCGCCAACAATTGGCGCTAGCAAAAGATCTTAAACAAGCAACGCAAGAGATGTCAGAGGCCGATATTGCTAAAGCATTAGGTGAAGAACATGAAAAGCTAGAAGGCTTACTGCTTGCCGAAACCTATCACTACACAGCTGGAATGTCAGATCTCGATATTTTAAAGCGTGCTCATCAATCCCTGATTCGAGAATTAGATAAAGCGTGGCAATCAAAGCAGGATAACTTGCCTCTGAAAAGCCCTTATCAAGCATTGATCTTAGCATCGATTATTGAAAAAGAGACGGCGATAGAGTCTGAACGTCAGCGTATCGCTTCTGTGTTTATTAATCGTTTGAACAAAGGCATGCGTCTGCAAACCGATCCCACGGTCATTTATGGAATGGGGGATAAATATGATGGCAATATTCGTAAAAAAGATCTCTCCACACCGACAGCGTATAACACGTATGTGATTAATGGTTTACCGCCGACACCGATTGCGATGCCTGGTGTGGAGTCGATTCAAGCGGCTTTAAATCCAGAGAACAGTCATTATTTGTATTTTGTTGCCAGTGGTAATGGTGGCCATGTGTTTAGTCAGTCACTTGCAGAGCATAACCGTGCTGTACAGCGTTATTTAAAACAATTAAGAGCGAATAAGAGCCAATAATGAATACAGCAAAATTTATTGTCGTAGAAGGATTAGAGGGAGCTGGTAAAAGTACAGCTATTAAAACCATCCTTAAGGTATTAAGCCACAATAACGTTGGTGAAGTAGTACAAACTCGTGAGCCGGGCGGGACGCCTCTTGCAGAAAAATTAAGAGCTTTGGTTAAAGAAGAGCATGAAGGCGAGCATCTACACGACATCAGTGAATTGTTAATGATTTACGCAGCTCGGGTCCAGTTAGTAGAAAATGTCATTAAGCCGGCTCTTGAGCGTGGGCAATGGGTGTTGGGCGATCGCCATGACCTTTCTTCACAAGCCTATCAAGGTGGTGGCCGTCAAATTTCACCAACCGTGATGGCAAACCTTCGACAAACCGCTTTAGGGGATTTTAAGCCGGATTTAACCTTGTATATGGATATTGATCCTAAAGTTGGCTTGGAACGTGCTTGTGGGCGGGGTGAACTAGACCGAATTGAAAAAATGGATTTGAGTTTTTTTGAGCGAGCTCGTGCGTGTTATCTAGACGCCGCTCAAACTGATCCGACTATTATTACCATCAATGCTGAGCAGAACCTTGAACAAGTGACACAGGATTTGAAACTGGCCTTGCAAGGTTGGTTTGATAACGAACAACAGGTTAAATAATGGAATTGTACCCTTGGTTAGAGCCAATGTGGCAGCGTTGGCAGTTAATGTTGACTCGTCATGCAATACCTAATGCCATGCTTTGTAATGCCAAAGTCGGTACGGGTATGGAGCAGTTGGTATCTCGCCTTGCTGCCGCTATCGTCTGTAAAAACGCAGACGATGAGGCTTGTGGTTTCTGTCATAGCTGTGAGTTAAGTCAGAGTGGACATCACCCTGATGTTCATTGGGTACAACCTGAAAAGGATGGTAAAGCGATCAGTGTTGATCAGATTCGAGATGCAAATCGTTATGCCATCGAGTCGTCACAACTGGGCGGTAAACGAGTCATTATTATTCATCCGGCAGAAGCGATGAATGAATCAGCATCAAATGCGCTTTTGAAAACGCTGGAAACACCGCCAGAACGTTGTGTGTTTATCTTATTAAGTGAAGATAAACATAAGTTGCTTCCAACCATTACTAGCCGCTGTCAGCACTGGCAACTACCGATAATTAAGAAAACGGTGCTGTTAGAATGGCTGACACAAAAATCGAGCAAGTCGGCAGCAAGCGATTGGTTTTGCATCAAAATGTATGCTCAATCACCACTACAAGCGCTTGAGTTCATTGAACAAGATAAGCATCTACAATGGCAAAATTTGCTGGAGTTATTAAGCCAAGGTCTGACGCAACCAGAGGCCTCACTCAATCCGGTTCAAACTTTTTTTAAAGAAGAGCCTTTAGAAAAGTTGACGTGGTTACTTTACTTATTTAATGACTTACAAAAAGCGCATTTTGGGGTCTGTGACGGGCCATTTCCATCACAATTTGAATCTTTAATCCATGAAGTTTCTTACGAAAAAGCGCATCACCACTATCAGCAAGTTCAGAAACTATATCGATCATTACACACTGCTTCCGGTTTGAACGCGGAATTACTGATTCTTGATTGGTACTTAGGCTTCATCCAGTCCTAATTGGTAAAGCATCATCGGTTTACTACTTTTTGCATTCGCACTACGAATAGATGAATTTCATACTTTTTTACCACCATACAATGACAACTAAATCTCAGGAGATCGACTATGTTAATTGATTCACACTGCCATTTAGACAAACTTAATTACGAGGATCTTCATATAGATGTTGCGGATGTCCTGCACAAGGCGAAACAGGTCGGTGTGCAAGAAATGCTGACAGTAGGTGTGACTTTAGAGGCATTTCCGAAAATGTTGTCTATGATTGAAACATTTGATCAAATTCATGCCTCTTGCGGTGTGCATCCTTTAGATTGTGAAAGTGAGTTCGATTTAGGCTTATTCAAACAATATGCCTCCCATGAGAAAGTGGTGGCAGTGGGGGAAACCGGTCTGGATTTTTTCTATCAGCCAGAAACCGCTAAGCGTCAAGTTGAGTTGTTTGAACAGCATGTTGAAGTTGCAAATGAATTGAGCAAGCCGTTGATTATTCATACGCGTAATGCGCGTGAGGAAACACTCGATGTATTACGCAATGGTCATGCTGAGCGTTGTGGTGGGGTAATTCATTGTTTTACAGAAGACCTTGCTTTTGCAAAAGCGGCGATGGAATTGGGCTTTTATATTTCGTTGTCTGGCATTATCACTTTTAAACAAGCGACTGAGTTGCAAGATGTGGTTAAGCAATTGCCATTGGAGCGATTACTGGTAGAAACTGATTCTCCATTTTTGGCACCCATCCCTCATCGAGGGAAAGAAAATCAGCCAGCCTATGTTGCGGATGTGGCGAAATTTCTTGCTAAATTGCAGCAGCGAGATGTTAAAGAAGTGGAGGAGATTACCACGAATAACTTTAAGAGATTGTTTTTGAATGGTTAATTTTATTGATACAAATTAACAATTGTAAAAATTAAAAAAAGATCAAAATTGCACTTGTTTTTTTTATGCATTGAAATATATGCAACAGAAAATTCTGCCAAGATCAAATTTTTTTCACTAAGTTGGTGTTAAAGTCGCGTTCAGATTGACAAGAAATACGGTCGCAGCTAATGTGCGCCCACAATAATTAGAATTGTAAACTTTAGTAAAACAAAAATTCAAATCAAAGGAGTAGGGGTTATGAAGGCCTTTTTTAGTAAACTGTCGCAAGCATTAATGCTTCCGATAGCACTGCTTCCAGCTGCAGGTATCATGCTGGGTATCGGGGGGAGCTTCACCAACCAAAGCATGGTTGAAGCATACAACATTTCAATTCTGCAAGAAGGCACAATCCTAAATAACTTTTTACAAGTTATGACAGGTGCGGGCGATATCGTTTTCGGTAACTTGCCACTTTTATTTGCTCTGGCTATTGCCATTGGTTTTGCGCGCGCTGAAAAAGGTGCTGCTGCACTGGCTGCGACAATCTCATTCCTAGTTATGAACGTGTCAATTGCTAAAACTTTAGCGGTTGCAGGTATGGTTCATGACGGCAATGTTGTGCTAATGGGTACTGAATACGCAGGTATCCTAGGCAACATGCTAGGTATTACTAATACACTTAACATGGGTGTATTTGGTGGTCTGATTGCTGGTGGTATCACCGTTGTTCTACACAACAAATACCACGATGTTGTCCTACCTGATTACCTAGGCTTCTTTGCTGGCGCACGTTTCGTACCAATCATCTCTGCATTCTCTGCATTGTTCTACGGTATCGCGCTAGTATTCGTATGGCCTTACATCGGTGCTCTATTCGGTTCTCTAGGTGCGGCACTAGGTGCGCTATCTGCATCAGGTAACGGTTTCATCGCATCATTTGTATTCGGTATCATTGAACGTTCATTGATCCCAGTGGGTCTTCACCACGTATTTTATTTGCCACTATGGCAAAGTGAGATCGGTGGTACAGCTCAAATCGCTGGTCAATTAGTGAAAGGTACGCAAAACATCTTCTTTGCTTCTCTAGCAAACGGCGATTACTCTCAGTTCTCTGCAACTAACTTCATGACAGGTAAATTCCCATTCATGATGTTTGGTCTACCAGCAGCGGCATTCGCAATGTACACGCTAGCTGATGACAACAATAAGAAAGCCGCGGGCGGTCTATTGTTCTCTGTTGCACTAACGGCATTCTTGACAGGTATCACTGAACCAATCGAGTTCACATTCCTATTCTTGTCTGCACCACTTTACTACTTCATCCACGTGCCACTAGCAGGTATCTCTTTCATGCTAATGGACTTGTTGAATGTTAAAGTTGGTATGACATTCTCTGGTGGCTTCATCGACTTCAGCTTGTTCGGTATGCTTCCTGGCCTAACAGGTACAGAAAACCACTGGTACTACATTCCACTAGTTGGTGCTATCTATGCGCCTATCTACTTCTTCCTATTCCGTTGGTACATCGTGAAATTCGATGTTAAAACACCAGGTCGTAAAGGTAGTGCGGTAGCAACAGTGTCTAAGCAAGAATACCGTGATGCGAAATCTGGTAAAGGCGGCAACGATGCGCTTATTGACAGCATGATTGAAGCTCTAGGTGGGAAAGATAACATTGTATCTGTTGATGCATGTATCACTCGTCTACGTATCTCTGTTAAAGACGGCGATAAAGTACAAGATAACGATTACTGGACACAGCAACTTGGTGCTAAAGGTCTAGTGAAAGTAGGTGGTACTGGTATCCAAGCTATCTACGGTGCACAAGCTGCAGGCTATAAAGCTGCGATTAACTCTAAGCTTGGCATGTAATTGAATGAGCTTTAAGCATAAATATAAACGAGTAGGTACTTTTGTTATCGATATGGCAATCGTGCAAATGTTTGCCATGATCGCAAGAGATATCTACCTTGGGGTGCTAGCTTATGCATCTCAAGGAACAGGAGTTGCCTTCTCGTTTAATGATGCAATTGCATTACCAGTATTATTGATGATTATCGTTGGTGTCATGATTGTGACTATCGGCGTGTACATGGGATATCACTGGATTTGTTATCGCTTGCTTAAAAACTCGTTCTCTCGTTATTTTTTACGTCTGTCGGTTGAATCTACTTCAGACGAACCAATGACAGAATCTCGTTATTTAAAGCGCGAGTTTCAAAAAATATACTTTAGTGTGGCAACCCTAGGATTGTACGTTCTTTACAACGGAGCACAGTTCTTAGTACATGGTCATGCACCGTGGCACGATAAAAAGTTCTCGACTGACGTAGTTGATTACTAATTTATTTTGTCCAAATATTTTGAAGCCAGTTGAGTTCCCTCAGCTGGCTTTTTTTTACATAAAATTAGCGAATGATTGACGCTGACAATATATATCTTGTGATTGTTCATGCTTAAATTCTTACTGTTTTTGATTAAAGGAAAGCCTAGGAGGGCGGATGAAACAGGGGATTTTAAGCCGAAGTATCGTATGTCTCGCTTTATTAGCAAGTGGCTCAGTATTGGCTGAAGAAGGCGTGAGAAACAATACGAAACTCCCTTCATACACCAATAACTCAGATTATAAGCTTGGATTCGGTTTTGACCGTGGCTTTAGTGTTGTAGGGCAGCTTTATAATAAAGTGAACTTGTCATTAGGTGATGATGGCATTGCGGCGGATTACTTATTTTTGAATGGTCAATTTAGCCCGTCGGTGCCGTTTACTTGGTACATTGGAGCGGGTGCATTCTATGACTGGGATGATGAGTGTCATGATGGTTGTGGCGTTAACCGTGATTCTGATCACTATTTTAACGATTATGGTGTACGTATGCCGATTGGCGTGGATTGGAATTTTGCTCGGCAGTGGGATACGTATGCCCAGCTTGCTCCTGTGATTAATATTCCTGACGATTTTGATGTGGATTTTCAGGCCGCGATTGGTATCCGATATTCATTTTAATATTAGGGCGTGTTTATTTTTCGTTGTTTAGTCTCGTTCGAGATATGAAAACAAATTTCAGGATGGGACAATTTGATAAATGAAAAAGCCCGCGATATAAGTCGCGGGCTTTGATTTTTAGCTGTTAAAGTTAAGCGTTGTATTTACTTGCTTTTCATCGCATGGCGAATACAGATAGCAGCGCCACCCCAAGTAATGCCAAGGCCAATAATCATCATGATGATTGCACCAGTAGTCATATTAAGCCTCCTGAGATTTTTTCATATTAATAACGATAGCGATAACTAGCATCAGTGCAAGTAATCCCCAGCCAAAGGTCATCAGTTCTGCCATTGCGTAACCACCGTAGCCATCAGTAATGGTCGCAATGATCTTATTAGCAAGAATGATTGCAATCATGATTGGGCTGACAAAGCGGATACATAGTTCGAACCAAACCCCGATAGTGAAATCAGATACCGCATTCGCGTGTTTGCGGATATCGGCTACTTTGAATAACCAACCTACAAGTACTAGCTCAATTAAACAGCTGCCAAGTAGGGCAATGTTGTTAATAAAGTAATCGACTAGATCAAGCAGTAATAAGCCGCCATTGGTTGCAAATGCCAGTGAGACGACCAAGCCTACACCACAGACAATACTTGCAGCTTTGCGACGAGACCATTTCAGTTTATCGATGAAGGCAGAAGTAACCGCTTCCATGATTGAAATGTGCGAGCTGAAACCTGCAACCACTAGTGCTAGGAAGAATAGTGGACCAAGAATGTATGGAATCGGTAGTAGGTTGATTGCGGCAGGAATGGTCACAAACGCTAGACCTACACCTGATGAAACAACTTCAGTCAGCGGCTTACCTTGTTCTTGAGCCATGTAACCTAAAACGGAGAAGATCATGACACCAGCAAGAATTGAGAAGCCACAGTTAATCAATACCGTCATCATTGCATTGTTATTGATGTCTGACTTTTCAGGTAGGTAGCTTGAGTAAGCCAACATGATGGCAAAGCCGACTGATAAGGTGAAGAACATTTGACCATAAGCAGCAGACCAGACAGATGGATCGGTTAATCGGCTAAAGTCTGGGCTGAACATGTAGTTCAAACCGTCAGCAGCACCTGGTAGGAAGACCATGCGGGCAATTAAAGCGAGTACCATGATAAATAGTACAGGCATCATGATTTTACCTGCGCGCTCGATACCACCTTTAACACCGCCGAATAGGGCTGCGAAAGTCACTAACCAGCCAACAATCATTGGAATGGCAATATGCCACTGAATATTACCCAGTTGACTTGGTGAATTATCACCACCTAGTTGTAGGTATTCCCCAAAGAAGTATGCGTTTGGATCGCTCCCCCAGCCTTGGTTAAATGCCAAGCCAACATAAGAGATCGCCCAACCAATGATAGCGATGTAGTATACACCGATCACGGCAGCGATCATGACTTGGAACCAGCCTAGCCATTCAAATTTGGAATGGATTTTGGCGAGGGTTTTTGGTGCAGAACCACGGAATTTATGTCCCATGGTAAATTCTAAAATCATAAAAGGGATGCCTGCTGTTAGCATGGCAAAAAGGTATGGAATAAAGAAAGCACCGCCACCATTTTCATACGCCATGTATGGGAAGCGCCAAATATTGCCCAAGCCGATCGCCGATCCTACGGCAGCTAGAACAAACCCCGCACGGGAGCCCCACTGTTCTCTTTTCATGTACAAATCCTCTGTAACTGCGACTTTGGAGTATTAACAAGGTTGAAACAGCGCGTTATTCTTAGGTGTAAAATGCTGTTCAACTTGTTAAATTCCAGATTATTATTCTGATTTTATCAATGTGTGTTTGCAAAAGGTGAAACTTTCACCTGTGCATATTGCGAGATTACATATTCAATAAAAAGAACGCAATAGATGAAAGCAAATGTAACTGCGCTGTTAAATGTTGGATAAAACTTGATATATTTATCATTATGCTAGATATCACTGCTATAAGTTTTATATTTGGTTATTATCTCTAATCATTAAGTGTATTAGTTGATATTAATGTTGTGGGTGAATGAGTTTTGAGTGCTGTTTTAATGTGCAATTTTATGACCGAGTACGATATTTTGTTCTAAAACAGATTCTTGAAGGAGATGTTTGTTAGATATTTATTTTCAGTATGAATGTAAAACAAGATAGTTTGATGAATTTATTGTTGTTTAATTTTATTTCATGCATTTAGATTCCTAAGGCATGTTAGAATCGAAATGCATATATCTATAGAGGATGCGTTATGAGTACAGATCTTAAAATTTCAGCTGTTATTATTTGTTCAATTGTTATCGTTTTATCTATTTTTGCTGCTATCGTAGTGACGCATTAATAGATGCGATAATTGAATGTAGAGCATAGCAATTTAGAAATAATTTCAAGGAGAAAGTGAGTGAACAATACGGGAATCATTACCGACCAAGGTATGTCTGTTGATCTCACTACACTGAACAAGTATGCCAACGGACGGCACTCTTTAGTTGCTCAAGGCGGTGGGCAAAAAGGCATTTTTACCGCTGGCGTCCTTGACAGCTTTTTAGAAGCTGCGTTTGACCCATTTGATGTCTTTTATGGCACTTCTGCCGGAGCATTGAATATTACGTCTTATCTTTGTCGTCAAAAGGGGTTAGGTAAAGCTTTTATTAGTGAGCTCACGACTCAACCTGAATTTTTCCGTTTATTTAAGCATATTCGTCGTAAGCAACGTCTGGATTTAGATTGGGCTTTTGAGCGTCTATTAGAACCTCCTTATTGGCTTGATATTGATGCGGGTCGTTATGCTCTAGGTGAAAGGAAAGCCTTTGCTGCTGTAACCAATATGGATAATTTACACGACGCCTACCTACCCATCTTTACTCAACATTGGGCCGATACTTTAAAGGCGACCTGCGCCATTCCGGCTTTGTATCGACATGAAGTTAAAATTGAAGATCATTTTTATGTTGATGGAGGGGTATCGGCGGCGATCCCTGCTCAAGAAGCCTGGCGACAAGGTTCACGCTTAATCAGTGTGATTCGCACAGAACCAGTCACATTCAGTGATGAAATGCAGCAAGAACAAAGTTCAACAGCATTAAATGCTTTTTTGAATAAAGTTGGAATAGAGCATCATATTGAATCGATTCAAACTCGGATTGCAGCAAGGGCAGCCACGTGGCGACTTGATTTTGATAATTTCCTTAAGCAGAGAATCGAACGTTCAAAGCAAGTCGAAAAAGAATTGGTTAAGCCGACTTTAAATGGCGGTCGGTGGTTATTTGGCAGTAGTGATGTATATCGTTTGTGTCATTTGTTAGGTGATCAATTTGATGCAGGCATTATGGATATGCTATTGGTCCACCATCAAACCTTCACGTTAACGCATAATTTTATGATGAATCCACCTGATGATTGTTACATTTTGCAAATTGCGCCTGAAGCACCACTCCGCTCATCTCCTTTACTGAGTAAAGCAGAGGATTTAGAGTTTGATTATCTGCAGGGTATACAAGCTGGGAAAAGGTATATGGAGCAATATCTTGCTTTAAACCGTAAGCCAAATGCGATCCATGATGATGCTTACAAACATTTTTAATCTTTTGTTGATAAGTCGGTCAGGTTAGAAGTTAACCTGATCGCAATTTTTCCTTTCGCACGTGTTCATTTCTTATTTTTTCGTCACTATTTCCCTTGGTTTATTCTTTATCGGAAAAGTATCCCTGTTTATAGGCATCGCTTTTTTACTGTGCTTTTGCTGATGATGAAGAATGGCCTAATTTTCATTTGCTGTTGTATATGGAGTGGTCATGGAAGAAAAATTATTTCTTACTTTTGTTGTAATGAATACTCGCCTTTTAAAAACAGGTGGTGCGGCATCGCATCAGTTTGAGCAAGAGGGAGGCTTGATCGGTAATGATGATAGCTGCCATTGGGTATTACCTGACCCCAATAATGCGCTGATCACGCCGTATTGTGAAATTACATTTGAAGATGGTGAGTATCGTCTCACTGATATTCAAGGTGGGATAGGGATAAATGATGAACCTGCTCAGTTTGAGCAACAGCGAAAAGTAACAGTGAAAAATGGCGATATATTTAGGATTGGCTCATATCAAATAAGAGCCCACCTCAAAGTCGTCGAAGTAGAAGCTCAAGAACGTTATCGCGTCGCTGAAATGGCAGGGGCGAGCGTACAAGAAGAAAAAAAACAATATATTCCTCAACTCGATATTGATTTGCCTGAAGCGCGAGAAGTTCAAGCATCGAATAGCGAGGCAATATCTATCAATAAATCAGAATCTATTAGCCAATCAGAAGATGATTTCGAGTTAATAGAAAGGAAAGAGGAATCAAGGATGTTGTCACCTACCACTGAATCGTCTAGTGACACGCAAGCTCTATTATCGGCAAGTATTGCGGGGTTATTAGCAATACACAACCGTAAAGACAGTTACTTTCATTTACTGAACCGCAGTTTTCAGCCAATCCAGGATAACCCGTTGCAGATGGGATTAAGCGTAGAGGAAACGGAAAAGTTATTATTCGCTAAAGAACGAAATTTATTCCATCTAGAGCCAACACAAGCCATTGAAAGTAGCTTGAAATCCATTGAATCTCACAGCGAAAGAATGCATCAAGCGACAGTTGTGGCATTACAATATTTATTATCAGAATTGTCACCGGAAACCTTATTGAAGCGTTTTCAAACCTATCGTAAAAACGCACCTGAAAATATGGACCCAGATGCTTGGGCATGGAAGATGTATCAATCGTATTTTTCAGAACTGACTTCTGGCCGTCAAAAAGGTTTTGAGAAGCAATTTTGGGAAGTGTTTGAACAATCCTATGATAGCTTGCAGCGTCAGCAATCGTCATAGCGGAGAAGTGTTAGATACTAAAAAGGCTCATCATATTGATTTGATGAGCCTTTTTTCGATAGGTGAAACGGCAAGAATATATAGACCGATAACTTATAGCGTTATCTGATTTTTATTCAACCGTGATGATGCGCATACAGTTAGTGGAGCCGACGAGATCCATGACATCCCCTTGGGTAATAATAATTTTATCTCCAGCGCTCAGTAAGTGTTTTTGCTTTAGCGTTTCAATTGCCGCTAGTGCACATGGTAGGCCCGAGCCCGCGTCGTTTTCAAAGTAAACCGGTGTTACACCACGGTAAAGTGCTGCACGGTTCAGTGTGCTTTCGTTGCGAGATAGAGCAAAAATAGGTAGGCCAGAGCTTAGGCGTGACATCATCAAAGGCGTACGGCCAGATTCCGTCATCGAAATCATAGCAGTAATGCCTTCCATGTGGTTTGCGGCGTACATGGTTGCCATAGCAATGGTTTCTTCAGCAGACTGGAATTTACGATCCAGACGGTAGTTCGATACATTCACTGTTGGCATTTTTTCTGCGCCAATACACACTTCCGCCATCGATTTCACCGTTTCCACAGGGAAGCTACCAGCGGCGGTCTCAGCAGACAGCATCACGGCATCGGTACCATCTAGAACGGCGTTAGCGACGTCCATTACCTCAGCACGAGTTGGCATCGGGCTGTTGATCATCGATTCCATCATTTGGGTTGCGGTGATCACGTTACGGTCTAGGCTACGAGCACGGCGAATTAATTGCTTTTGTACACCGACTAATTCTGCGTCGCCAATTTCAACACCTAGATCGCCACGCGCCACCATCACAACATCAGAAGCAAGAATAATATCATCCATACTTTCTTCATTTATGACCGTTTCAGCACGTTCCACTTTGGCGACTAACTTTGCTTCTAAGCCAGCATCACGGGCAAGACTGCGTGCGTAATTCATGTCTTCGCCATTGCGAGGGAATGAAATCGCAAGATAGTCTACTTTGATTTTTGCGGCGGTGAGAATGTCTTGTTTATCTTTGTCTGTCAGTGCATCAGCAGAAAGGCCACCACCTTTTTTGTTGATGCCTTTGTTGTTCGATAATGGACCTGCAACGGTCACTTCTGTGTGAACTTTATTACCATCGACCCCTGTCACTTTCAGTTGCACGCGGCCATCATCCAGTAGAAGAATATCTCCAGGGCCGACATCTTTAGGTAGCTCTTTATAGTCAAGGCCGACAGAAAATTGGTCACCTTCACCTTTAGGTAAGTCACTGTCTAGTGTGAATTTATCGCCAATATTGAGTTGGATTTTGCCATCTTTAAACGTTGATACGCGAATTTTAGGCCCTTGTAGGTCACCAAGAATAGCAACATGGATGCCAAGTTTTGCTGCGATGTTACGTACTTTTTCAGCGCGTAAAATATGGTCTTCTGCTGAGCCGTGAGAGAAGTTCATACGAACCACATTCGCTCCCGCTTTAATGATTTCTTCAAGCACACCTTCTTTGTCCGTAGCGGGGCCCAAGGTGGTAACAATTTTTGTGCGTCTTAAACGTTTAGACATGCATAACTCCATCTATAAAGTACTTAAATTTTTTCAACGGTATCACTAAATGATGTCGCATTTCATTAATTGACTCGCAAATTCAACTGAAAAAGTGTTTCAATTTTTTTAAATATCTGCGTGGTCAGGTAATTTTCTTGTTTCTAAATTGGATAGAATAGACGCAAATGGCAATTTCTGCGTGATATTTGTCACGCAACGGGGGGAGTGCGCTTCACAATTAGTTTGGGGTGTAAAAAAATTACAGTCTGTTTCTAAAAAGGAGTACATCATGTACATGGCTCAACCTGGTCATATTGATCAAATTAAGCAAATCAATACAGGTCGCGTATATAAATTGATCGATCAGTTTGGCCCAATTTCACGCATTGACTTATCGAAATTAAGCGGGTTAGCGCCTGCGAGTATCACGAAAATTTCGCGTGAATTGATGGAAGGCCACCTTATCCATGAAACAGTCGTACAAGAATCATTAAGCCGTGGTCGTCCGGCGGTAGGTTTGCAAACCGATAATATTGGCTGGCAGTTCTTATCTGTACGTTTGGGGAAAGGTTACCTCATACTGGCATTACATGAACTCGGTGGTGAGATTATTGTTGATGCTAAGGTTGAACTAGAAAAGCTAGATCAAGATAAGCTCCAGCAGCGTATTTTGGACGAAATAGATGGTTTTTTCGTGCGTAATGCACGTTCAGTTGAACGAATGACCAGTATTGCCGTGACGTTACCTGCCAAAGTGAATTTCTCTGCGGGTACGGTGCTGCAAATGCCTTACTTTAATATTCATAATTTAGAGTTAGGCCCTGCGATTTATGCTAAAACCGGGGTTCCTGTATTTATTGCCAATGATACCAGCGCATGGGCGTTGGCTGAGCTCTTATTTGGTCAGTCGCAAGAAGTGGATAATTCACTTTTGGTCAGTAACCACCAAGGTGTGGCAGCTGGCGTGATTTTAAATGGACGCCTTGCTTATAATCGATTCGGCAATATGGGTGAACTTGGGCATGTCCAGATTGATCCTAATGGTGAATTGTGTGAATGCGGTAAACGAGGTTGTTTAGATACGGTGGCATCATCAGAGGCCGTTTGTCGCTCGGTGGCATCTCGTATTGAGCAAGGCGAGCCTACTACGTTATCTGCCGAGCAATTGACTATGGATAAAATTTGCTCTGCGGCAATATCAGGTGACGATTTAGCGAAACAAGCCATCGAAAAGCTAGGTCAAGACTTGGGTAAGGGTATTGCGCTGATGGTGAATATTTTTAGTCCAGAGAAAATTTTGCTTGGCGGCGCTTTAACCAAGGCCAAATCCATTTTATTTCCAGTGATAGAGCAAGTATTGCAGCAGGAAAATTACTCTCTTTATGAAAAGAATATCCCCATCGTCGAGTGTAAGTACTTTACCCAAACAACCATGCCAGGGGCAGCACTGATCAAACAAGCGCTCTATGATGGCTCTTTATTGATGAAAGTTGTCGAAGGTTAAGTTCAACCCTTGTTTAAACCAAGGTGAAATGAGTGTGAAATGAAAAAGCCAGTGCACAATGATGGTGGGCCACCTCATGCTACTGGCTTTGTTTTTCTAATGCTTTATTCAGTTCCGATGATGATTAAACCGGCTTGCGTTTTGGTTGGGCATCAATGCATTGCCCGTGTACAGTTTGGCCTTCCGGAGCCATCAAATACACATACAACGGCATAATATCTTGTGGTGTTTTTAACAGTTCGGCATCTTCCGCCGGGTAAGCTGAAGCGCGCATTTTAGTGCGTGTGGCGCCAGGGTTTATCGCGTTAACACGAACCGAGGTATCGCTTAATTCGTCGGAGAGAATTTGCATCATGCCTTCGGTGGCAAACTTCGAAATCGAGTAACTTCCCCAGTAAGCACGTCCAATATGACCGACAGTCGAAGAGGTAAATACCACGCGGCCATCGGGTGATTTTTTCAGTAATGGCAACAAGGCTTGAGTCATGAGTAACTGGGCTTTGACATTAACTTGCATGACTTCATCAAAACTGGCTTCATCAATTTGTTCAAATGGGGTAATTGAGCCCAATAGACCGGCGTTATGCAGTAGTCCATCTAATTGACCAAATTGCTCATTAATGGTGTCAGCCATATCTAAATAATTTTGTTTGCTTGCCCCTTTCATATCCAGTGGCACGATAGCCGCTTGAGGGTAACCTTTGGCTTCGATCTCATCATAAACGGCTTCTAACTTGCTCACCGTTCTGCCTAATAAAATCACAGTTGCACCATGTTGAGCGTAATGCAGAGCAGCTTCTTTACCAATGCCATCTCCGGCACCAGTAACTAAAATGGTTTTTCCAGTCAGCGCATTGGGGGTCACAGAATAATTCACAGTATACAATCCTTATCAAACGTTATGTCACTGAATCTAACTTTATGTCACTGATAGGTTTATGCCATAATGCAACAGAATTTGCAGTTAAGTGGTAGGCATAAACGAAGGGCTTTACCATACACTAGTTCATCAAACTTGAGGGAATGATATTGGAATTTTTGCTGGATTATGGGCTGTTTTTAGCCAAAGTCGTGACCTTTGTTGTTGCGGTTATTGCTGTTGTGGTTGGTATTAAAGTATTGGGTTCGAAAGGCAACCAGGCAAAAGGTGAGTTACAAGTCACCAATTTATCTGAAAAACATGAAGAAACGATTGCCCAACTTGAAGGGCATTTACATGATGAGGCTTATTTAAAAGCGCGTCATAAAGCACAAGAAAAAGAGCAAAAAGAAAAGAATAAACAACAGGCTAAAGAAGCCAAAAAAGCCGCGAAATCAGGTGAATTGGTAGATAAGCGCAAGCCACATTTATTCGTATTAGATTTTCATGGCAGCATTGATGCAAAAGAAGTGACCTCATTACGTGAAGAGGTGACGGCTATTTTAGCGGTCGCAAAAGAAGGCGACGAAGTGTTAGTTAGGCTTGAATCTGGGGGCGGGATGGTCCATGGATATGGATTAGCCTCATCTCAACTTGATCGCTTGAAAAATGCCAGCATAACCCTGACCATTGCGGTCGATAAAGTAGCGGCAAGTGGTGGTTATATGATGGCGTGTGTAGCAGACAAAATTGTCTCAGCACCATTTGCCATTGTCGGTTCTATTGGTGTGATTGCTCAAATTCCTAACTTTAATAAGTTATTGAAAAAGAATGATATTGAGTTTGAGCAACTGACCGCTGGTGAATATAAGCGCACGTTGACTATGTTTGGTGAAAACACCGATAAAGCGCGCGAAAAGTTTAAGCATGAGCTTGAAGAAACCCACGGGCTGTTTAAAGACTTTATTCGTGTACATCGTCCTGAATTAGACCTTGATAAAGTCGCGACAGGCGAGCATTGGTTTGGTGCCCAAGCGAAAGAACTTGGCTTGGTAGATGAGATCAAAACCTCTGATGACTTGATTGTGGAAGCGGCGAAAGAGAAATCGGTATTGGCGTTACATTATGTGCGTAAAAAGAAACTGTCTGACAAGATTTCAGGCAGCGCCGCTAAGACCGTAGACAGTGTATTGCTGAAGCTGCTTTCTCGCGGTCAGCGACCCATTGTTTAAGTCGACAAATTTTCAGGACTAAGAACTGATTTACATCAATCTTTATTGAATTAAGCTCACGTCATGTGGGCTTTATTTTTATTTAAATAAAATTCGGAATTGATGAATTTTGTGCCACTTTTAAACGGAGATGTCAGCTGATATCTACCTTTTTACCTAAGTTATATTTTTATAACCTGGCGAGAATTGAGAAATTTACTATGTTCAGGAAGCTTGAATTTGATCACATTTAAAAGCAATATTCGGCCATCTTCCTTTACTTTGTATCTAATTGTTACGAGAGAACAAAATGGACAACAATCAATTTGAATCGTTAATGCCAGCTGATATGGCAAAAAAAGCCGCTGAAACCGGTGTGTATAAAGTTAATAAGCCTTTCTTTAAAACTTTTATGCTTGCGATGACGGCAGGTATGCAAATCGGTATCGCTTTTATTTTTTACACCACAGTGACGAGCGGTACTGAGTCTATTGCACCGGGTTTATCTCACTTAGTGGGCGGTTTGGCATTCAGCTTAGGTTTAATCCTAGTGGTTGTGACAGGCAGTGAGTTGTTTACCAGTTCAACCCTTGTTGTGGTAGCGAAAGCGAGTGGCATGATCAGCTGGGGCCAATTGTTCAAAAACTGGGTTCAAGTGTATTTTGGTAACTTTGTTGGTTGTATCATTTTGGTCGGTATTATGCTGGTGGCTCAACAATATATGAGTGATAACGGCGGCATTGGTATTAACGCGATGCACATCGCTCAACATAAAATGCACCATTCTTTTGCTTCTGCAGTGGCATTAGGCACTATGGCGAACTTATTAGTTTGTATTGCAGTGTGGATGTCTTACTCTGGCCGCACTCTGACCGATAAAATGTTAATCCTTATTTTGCCTGTAGCCATGTTCGTTGCGTCAGGTTTTGAGCACAGCATCGCAAACATGTTCCAAATTCCATTTGCGATTGGCATTAAAACATTTGCGCCAGCTGAGTTCTGGGAAATGACGGGTACAACAGCGAGCCAGTTTGCAGATTTAAACCTAGCGGATTTTGTTATGAACAACTTAATCCCGGTGACTATCGGTAACATTATCGGTGGTAGTGTATTTGTAGGCCTATGGTTCTGGTCTATCTTCTTACGCAAATAAGTGTAAAGTTATCGCTATAAAAATGCCCTAGTTCAAAGCTAGGGCATTTTTGTATCAATCTATTTGTATCTATAGATGTAGGAGGATAAAGATCAATGAACGGTATTTTCGAGCGTGAACTCTTTGGATAAATGCAGTGCTAAGTATTTAAACATATTAAATACTGCGGTAGTTTTTTCCGTTGGCAACCCTTGCTCATCTAAGAAATATTCACCTTTGAAAATAAGGACATCGTCTTTTTCCGTGACCGATGTGGCTCGCATGCCTTCTACGTAGTCGGCATGGTCTTGAATCACTTGGTTTGCGATAAGAAGAAGTTCAAATTCAGAAATGGCTTTCTTACTGCTCATATTGGCCTACTCACTTGTATTGGAAAATAAGGTTGGGTTGAATCTATTGAAATTAGGCGGTATTGTCCGCGTCGTTCAAATCCAGAGTGAAGGTAAGTTTATACCTAACAGCAAACAGGATCTAACGGAAAAATAGCCTAAGATCTTGTTTCATAAATTGGCGATATGTCATTCAGTCAGAATGAAAAGTAAAAAAACAGGTTGATCTTATTTAAAACTCACTCGATAGTAAAAAAAGAAGCAAATTAATTATAAACAGCGTGCTGCATGATAAAGCACCTGATGAGGATGTTTAGAATCGGTTATGGGTAAATCTCTTGTTATTGTGGAGTCACCAGCCAAAGCAAAGACGATCAATAAGTATCTTGGAAAAGACTTTGTTGTGAAATCGAGTGTTGGCCATGTGCGTGACTTGCCTACTGCTGGCCAAAGCAGTGGAAAGAAAGCAGCGGCAATTTCGACCAAAGGTATGAGCCCAGAAGAAAAAGCTCGTATTAAGAAAGAAAAAGACAAAGCAGCGCTGATCAAAAAGATGGGCGTTAACCCGTATAACGACTGGGAAGCAAACTACCAGATCTTACCGGGTAAAGAAAAAGTCGTTGCTGAATTACAAAAACTCGCAAAAGATGCGGATTGCGTTTATCTCGCGACCGATTTGGACCGCGAAGGGGAAGCTATTGCGTGGCACCTTCGTGAGATCATCGGTGGCGATGACGCGCGCTATAAACGAGTAGTCTTTAACGAAATTACCAAAAATGCGATTCAACAAGCTTTTGAAACTCCGGGTGAGTTGAACCTTGATGGCGTAAATGCTCAACAAACACGTCGTTTTTTAGACCGTGTAGTGGGCTTTATGGCATCACCACTTCTGTGGAAGAAAGTGGCACGAGGTTTGTCTGCCGGTCGCGTACAATCTGTGGCAGTAAAACTCTTGGTGGAACGTGAACGTGAAATCAATGCGTTTATTCCGGAAGAGTTCTGGGATATTCACGCGGATACCACCACGCTGGATAATACAGATTTTCGTTTATTAGTTGCACAGAAAAATGGTGCAACGTTTAAACCTGTTAATGAAGCAGAAACCAAAGCTGCATTAACAGTATTGGAAAAAGCGACTTACGAAGTGTGTAAGCGCGAAGATCGCCCAACCTCAAGTAAGCCATCAGCGCCATTTATTACCTCAACCCTGCAGCAAGCGGCAAGTACCCGCTTAGGCTACGGTGTTAAGAAGACCATGATGCTGGCTCAGAGGCTCTATGAGGCCGGTTACATCACTTACATGCGTACTGACTCAACTAATTTGAGTAAAGAAGCTGTAGAGGCTTGTCGTGAGCTTATTCAATCTGAATTTGGTGACGCTTATTTACCTGCAAATCCGTTAACCTATGGCAGCAAGCAAGGTGCTCAAGAAGCGCACGAAGCGATTCGTCCTTCAAGCGTTGATGTGAAAGCCGACGACTTGCAAGGTATGGAAGCGGATGCACATAAATTGTATGCTTTGATTTGGAATCAGTTTGTTGCTTGTCAAATGACGCCAGCTAAATACGACTCAACGACGGTGAGTGTTAAAGCGGATGACTTTACTCTAAAAGCGAAAGGTCGCATTTTGAAATTTGACGGTTGGACTCGTGTTCAGCGTCCAATGGGTAAAAATGAAGACCAAATTCTGCCGGCAGTGAAAGTTGGCGATACGTTGTCATTGAAACAATTGGATCCTAAGCAGCACTTTACTAAGCCGCCAGCACGTTATACCGAAGCTGCATTGGTTAAAGAGCTTGAGAAACGTGGCATTGGCCGCCCATCGACTTACGCTTCCATCATTTCCACCATTCAAGATCGTGGTTATGTGAAAGTTGATCAGCGTCGTTTTTACGCTGAAAAAATGGGTGAAATCGTTACAGATCGTTTGGACGCAAGTTTCAACGATCTTATGGATTATGACTTCACCGCTCGTATGGAAGAGAAGCTCGATAAAATAGCCGAAGGCCAGTTAACTTGGACAGACGTGCTTAACGAATTCTTTGATGCGTTCACCGCCGATCTAGAAAAAGCGGAACTCGATGAATCGGAAGGTGGCATGATGCCAAACAAGATTGTCGAAACCGATATTGAATGTCCAACCTGTTCTCGTCCAATGGGAATTCGTACTGCTTCAACGGGCGTCTTCCTTGGTTGTACCGGTTATGCGTTGCCACCGAAAGAGCGTTGTAAAACCACCATTAACTTGGGTGACGAAGAGGGTGTCATTAACGTTTTAGAAGAAGACGTTGAAACCGCGGCATTACGTGCTAAGAAACGTTGTCCAATTTGTGAAACGGCAATGGATGCTTACCTAATTGATGATAAGCGTAAAATGCATGTGTGTGGTAATAACCCGAACTGTGAAGGTTACGTGGTTGAGTACGGTGAGTTTAAGCCTAAAGGTTACGATGGCCCATTGGTTGAATGTGACAAATGTGGCTCAGACATGGTGCTGAAAAACGGCCGTTTTGGTAAGTATATGGGCTGTACTAACGAGGAATGTAAAAATACTCGTAAGATCTTACGTAACGGTGAAGTCGCACCACCGAAAGAAGATCCTGTGCATTTCCCTGAATTGCCATGTTCAAACTCTGATGCGTATTTTGTTCTACGTGATGGTGCTTCTGGCCTGTTTATGGCGGCGAGTAACTTCCCTAAATCACGTGAAACCCGCGCGCCACTTGTTGCGGAAATGGCAGAATACAAAGAGCGTATTCCAGAGAAATTCCATTACTTAGCATCCGCACCGGTTGCTGATCCAGGTGGTGTGCCAACGGTTGTTCGCTTTAGCCGTAAATCGAAAGAGCATTACGTGCGCTCTGAAGTCGATGGTAAACCATCAGGCTGGACGGCGCTGTACGTAGACGGTAAATGGGAAATTACCGATAAGCGCAAAAAAGCGAAAAAGTAATTCTCTGAATTAACGCATAAAAAAGAGCTTAATGTGTTTGCATTAAGCTCTTTTTGTATACATTGGTTCCTGGTTCCTGGTTCCTGGTTCCTGGTTCCTGGTTCCTGGTTCCTGGTTCGTTAGGCGAGGACGGTAGCTTCTACAGGTACACCGCTATGAAAACGAAACTCGACTTCTTCTCGCTCAATCAATTCGGCTTCACGTTGACCAATTAAGCGTACACGTTCTGAAATATCTTCTCCGGCAATAGCTTCGGCAAGGGCTAAGTAATCTTGATAATGACGCGCTTCTGAGCGAAGCAGGGAAACATAGAACTTATTCAGCTCTTCATCTAAAAATGGGGCTAATTTAGCAAAACGTTCACACGAACGGGCTTCAATATATGCGCCGATAATCAGCTTATCGATCAAGGCGGCAGGCTCATAAGTACGCACCATTTTCATCAAGCCTTTGGCATACGTACCAGCAGTGAGGTTTTGATACGGAATATCACGGCTTTCCATGATTTCTAGCACTTGCTCGAAATGGTGGAACTCTTCTTTGATCAAGCGAACCATTTTATCAACCAGATCTTGGCCATGCTCGAAACCAGCTTTCACCGTTAGGCTACTTGATTGCATGATGCTTTTTTCAGGGAATTTGACATCTCGAATGCATTTATAAACGTAGTCTTCATAAGGTTTAGCCCATTGCATTAAAGTGTCACCACTGGCGCCATCAACCGCATATTTACGCACCATAAACATGGCAGTTTGCGCGGCTTTCAGCTCACAGTTGCAGTGGTCAATTAATAAAGCATTGAGATTTTCTGGTTGTTTCGCTTTTTCTATCCAAGCATCGGGCGTGGTGCATTGGAGAAAAGTATGGATAGGTTTAAGTAATTCTTGGTACATAGATGACAGTTTGAGCTTAGGACAATTTTGAGCGGATTTTATCATAGAAAGTAATTTAATCCGTACTCACACTGTCTTTTTATCGTGATTATGCTAGGAAAATGCCGGCAGACACGTTATAACTAAACCTTATAAGTAACCGTATTACGCTGATGGAGAGGGAAGCCAGATGAAGTTACAGCAGCTGAGATATATTGTTGAAGTCGTTAATAACAATTTGAATGTGTCGGCAACGGCAGAAAATTTATTTACCTCTCAACCAGGGATCAGTAAGCAAGTTCGTTTGTTAGAAGACGAATTGGGGATTCAAATTTTTGAGCGAAGCGGTAAGCACTTGACGCAGGTTACCCCAGCTGGCCAAGAGATCGTGCGTATTTCTCAGCAAATTTTATCGCGTGTTGAGAGTATTAAAGCGGTTGCGGGGGAACATACTAACCCCGAATGCGGTACTTTGAATATTTCTACGACTCATACTCAAGCTCGTTATGCCTTGCCCGATGTGATCAAAGGTTTCACTAAGCGATATCCAAAAGTCTCCCTTCATATGCATCAAGGCACACCAAGCCAAATGTCAGAAGCGGTATCAAAAGGGACGGCAAACTTTGCCATTGCTACGGAAGCACTGCATTTATATCAAGATGCTATTATGCTGCCTTGTTACCATTGGAATCGTTCGATTGTGGTGCCAAAAGGGCATCCTTTGACAGAGCTAGAGCAAGTGACCATTGAAGATCTTGCGCAATATTCTTTAGTGACTTATGTGTTTGGCTTTACCGGTCGTTCGGAATTAGATACCGCCTTTAACCAAGCAGGTCTGCAGCCCAAAATCGTGTTTACTGCAACGGATGCTGATGTCATTAAAACATATGTCCGTTTAGGGGTTGGGGTAGGTGTGTTTGCGAGTATGGCAATCGATAAAGACAAAGACAGCGATTTAGTTGCGATAGATGCAAGCCATATTTTTGGGGCGAGTACCACCAGTATTGGATTTAAACGCGGTACTTTCTTGAGAAGTTATATGTTCGACTTTATGGAACGTTTCGCTCCTCATTTGACTCGCCCTGTAGTAGAAAAAGCGATTGGTTTGAAAAATAATCAAGAAATTGAAGCCATGTTTAAAGACATTCAATTGCCTGTCCGTTAACGATTTATGGATAGTAATCTTAAGCAGCGCTTCAGGTCATTAGATCAAGCGCTGCTGGCTCAGCAACATTTCTGGCGTATCGAGCCTTTTCATTTGAGTGAAAAACAACAATCACCGTGGCCAGAACATGGTGATCTGTTTGAGTTTATACAAACGCTCACTGCGGCTGATATTGAAAAATACAAAACCAATAATGACGCGTTAATATCAGCGTTAGAACCGTATATTCCCGATCTTCAATACATGTGGCAACAATGTGAGTTGCCAAGTTTTGAGTCGCGAGAGCTCCCCAATATTCAACATCACCCTAATACTCAACATCTCAGCGTAGGCATACCTGGTAGAAAGTGGCAGCAAATTAGTGCAATGGGTATGGCGGCTTTACACATAACACATCATCACTCATGGCTTGAATGGTGTGCAGGTAAAGGCTATTTAGGTCAGTGGCTTGCGCAACAATCGTTTAAGCCAGTTGTCAGTTTTGAATGGCAGAAATCGTTGTGTGAAGCGGGGCAAGACTTAGCTGATAAGCATGGTTTGCCGATGACTTTTGTACAAGGTGATGCTCTTTCTGAGCAGTGTACTTCTGTATTTGAACCGACACAACATGCGGTGGCATTGCATGCGTGCGGGGATTTGCATGCTCATCTCATTCAGCATGTGTGCGATTTTAAACTGGCAGGTGCAACGATTTCTCCTTGTTGCTACCACTTAATTCAAACTGATCATTACCAACCATTGTCACAACTTGGGCAAGAATCTCAGCTGTGTTTGTCAAAGCATGATTTGCGGATCCCATTGCAAGAAACCGTTACGGGTGGTGAACGTGTGTCTCGCCATCGCGAGTTGGAAATGACGTATCGTTTAGCTTTTGATTCACTGTTAAAGCACCTTCAGCAAACGGATGAGTATCTACCTATTCCAAGTATAAAAAAGTCGTTACTGAGTGAAGGGTTTGAATTCTTCTGCCATTGGGCCATAGAGCAAAAACAGTTGAATGTTGAGCTACCCAATACACTCACATATTGGTTTGAGCAAGGTCAGACACGGTTTTTACAAATGGAAAGGTTGAGTCTCGTCCAACAAGTGTTTCGTCGGCCGCTGGAAATGTGGCTCGTGTGCGACAAGGCATTGCGTTTACAGCAAAGCGGCTATGATGTCTCCCTCAGCATTTTTTGTTCGCGAGACATCACGCCACGGAATATATTAATTCAAGCGATTCAGATTTAACGCTAGGTCTTAACTCAACGCTTGCTTCGCATCCATGAACGGGAGATTAAACCCTTCAGCGACCTCTTTAATAGTAAGGTGACCATGAATAACATTTAGCCCTTTTAAGAAGCCCGGATCATCGAGTAAAGCTTGTCGATACCCTTTGTTGGCGAGTTTGAGAATATAGGGCAGGGTGGCATTATTAAGCGCAAAAGTGGACGTTCTTGCCACGGCTCCAGGCATGTTTGCTACGCAGTAATGCACAATATCATCAACAATATAAGTGGGTTCAGCATGGGTCGTGGGTTTTGATGTTTCAAAACATCCACCTTGGTCAATGGCGACATCCACCAAAGCCGAGCCGGGCTTCATGCGTTTCAAATGTTCTCGTTGAACAAGTTTAGGGGCTGCGGCACCAGGGATCAGTACAGCGCCAATCACTACGTCAGCTTCACTGATTAACTGATCAAGCAGCTCTTGAGTTGAATAAGCGACTTTAGCTGTACCTTGAAATTCTTCATCTAAGCGGCGTAGGGTATCGGTGTTTTTATCTAAGATAGTGACATCTGCGCGTAAGCCAACGGCCATTCTCGCTGCATTGGAACCCACGACCCCGCCACCGAGAATGAGGACTTTAGCTGGCATCACTCCAGGTACACCTGAGAGGAGTAAGCCACTGCCACCATGAGATTTTTCTAAAGTTTGTGCGCCAGCTTGTATTGACATTCTGCCCGCAACCTCGGACATTGGAGCTAATAGTGGCAGACGACCCATATAATCTGTTACAGTCTCATAGGCTATACAGACGGCTTTGCTCTGGATTAGGTCTTCCGTTTGTGGGAAATCTGGCGCTAGGTGCAAATAAGTGAACAATATTTGCCCTTCTTTGAGCAAAGCTCGCTCGGAGGATTGAGGTTCTTTAACCTTAACAATCATATCTGCAGTAGAAAACACCTCTTTTGCAGTGGGAAGAATGGACGCGCCTGCGGCGATGTAATCTTGGTCAGAGAAGCCAATTCCGGCTCCGGCCTGACTTTCGAGAAACACTTGGTGACCGTGAGAGACAACTTCTCTTACGCTCGCAGGGATCATACCGACACGATATTCGTGATTTTTGATTTCTTTTGGGACACCAATTTTCATTCTGAACCCTCTTACATTAGTGGTTGTTATGTCTGGCTTAAGGCACATTCGCCGGGCTAATGTAAAGTGTAGTTATGATTTGGTAATATTTGATTCTGAATATAAAGAGAATGTAGAATATATTTTTGCAGGGAAGTAATTAAGGTGAATATCAATGACAGATAATTATAAAAAGCCATCAAAGGACTTGGACAGGATTGACCGCAATATTCTAAATGAATTGCAGAAAGATGGTCGAATTTCAAACGTAGAGCTTTCAAAGCGTGTAGGTTTGTCTCCAACGCCATGTTTAGAGCGTGTACGACGCCTTGAACGTCAAGGTTACATTACTGGCTACACCGCACTTTTAAATCCTCAATATCTTGATGCATCATTGTTAGTGTTCGTAGAGATCACGCTTAACCGTGGTGCGCCGGATGTATTTGAGCAATTTAATACTGCAGTACAAAAGCTGGATGATATTCAAGAGTGTCATCTTGTTTCAGGTGATTTTGACTATTTACTTAAAACGCGTGTATCGGATATGGGTGCATATCGCAAGTTACTAGGTGATACGTTATTGCGTCTTCCAGGTGTGAACGACACCCGTACTTACGTAGTTATGGAAGAAGTTAAACAGTCAAATCAACTGGTGATTCAAACTCGATAATCAAAATCTGTTCGAACGATGTCAAGATGTGTTCAAATCTGACTCTAGGCATCGTTTGGGTATAGGTTTTTCCGCCTATTTCGGTTATTGTATCGAGTGTTGTCTAGCGAGCGGTCGAGGCTTTGTCCTAGGGCCGCTCGTTGTATTTTGGACCACCGAGTGAATTATTCTTATTTCACATCAGAGTTGCTAACCTTATAAAGGATGCACCCTTTGGCAACTTATCTCTAAATAAGAATAAACGCCCAATAACCACTCGGAATAGGGGAACGTTTTGTTTACGTACAGTAAAAATATTTTCAAGCAAGGCAAGTCGAAAACCATCACAATCATTAAAGCAAAAGAATCTAAGGCGAAACCACGTCTTAATGGTTCACAACGCTTAAAAGAATGTGGCCTGATCCTTGGCCTACTTATCGCTATTTTGATGATGGTTGCGCTTTTCTCATTTAACCCAGCCGATCCTTCCTGGTCTCAAACTGCATGGGGCGGTAGCGTACATAACGCTGGTGGTTATATTGGCTCATGGCTTGCGGACACACTGTTCTTTACTTTTGGTGTTTTTGCCTACCCACTTCCTTTTATTATTCTTGGCGCAAGCTGGGCGTTTTTCCGTTCACGCGATGAAGGCGAAACGATTGATTTTCTCTTATGGGGAACCCGCCTTTTAGGCCTAGTTATCATGCTATTTACCAGTTGTGGATTAGCCGATATCAACTTTGATGATATCTGGTACTTCTCATCTGGTGGTGTTATTGGTGATGTACTCACTTCGATTGCAACGCCAGCATTAAATATTCTCGGTTCCACTTTGGTGTTCATGTTCCTGTGGGGCGCAGGTTTTACGCTATTAACGGGCATTTCTTGGTTGAGCATTGTTGAACACCTTGGCCAGGCGGCATTGCGTTTTACTCAACGTTTATTCAACCGTGTTCGTCATAGTGAGCCAACCACTTTATCAGCCAACCAATTCCAACAAGCCGAATTAAGTCAAATGCGTGTAGATGGAATTGATGACGATGCATTGTCGTTAAAGCCCCTTGCCGCTGAACAAGAACAAGATGAGCTTGGTGATATCCCTCGCATGAGTACCGACAATCTTGATGTGGATGATGAGCAAGTAGGGGATGGTGAACACAGCAATGAAAAAGAAGCGAAGAAGAAACGCTTCAATATTCATTTCCCGCGTCGAGCGAGCAAAGCCGAGAAGGTTCAAGCGACTCCGAAAGTTGAAGATAACTTTGAACTTAGCGAAGAGGACATGAATGATCCTCTGTTTGCGCCGACACCAGCACCTAAATCTGAGCCAGTTGCAGTGCCATCACAGTTACGCTCTGAACCTCAATCACTTGCTGAGCAATCACCATTAAATTCAGACGTTCAGCTGGAGACGAATACCGCCGCTTCTGAATTTACGCGTACACAAGACCGTTATCAAAATCCGAATGCGACGATCGCGGAATTGGATCAGAAAGCAGTATCGGAAGATGATTTTGTCGATCAAGACGCCCCTGAGAAAATGAGTACACAGGGTATGCAAACTCCTCCTGCGGTTGAGATGCCTCAGCAAAATGCTGCAGCGCAACAAGCTAGCCAAGTTATTCCAGTTGAACAAGACACTCCAGTTGAAGATGATGAACAAGGCCCAGTATTAGGCGATCTGGATTCAATTCTTGATGATGAGAAGCCGAGCACTCATGCACCTTTATCAATGCCTACAGAATCACATACTTCTCCGACTGTTTCGGCTGAGTTAAATGTTGCGCCTGAGTCAAATGCAACGGACAGCGTTACGCAAGAGTCAACGTCTGTCGTTACTGAACGCACTCAACCTGAATCACAATCGGGGAATAACCCAGCGGTATCTGCCTCGAATGCTGAGTCTCGAGTTGCACCACATGAACAAGCAGCATCTGCACAAGAAACAGGTGAGTCACAGCCTCAAGTTGAAGCAACAGCACCAAAAGAACCGAAAGAACAGGCAGATAACGGCGCAACGTCACCACAAGCGCCAGAATCCGAAGACCAAGATTCCGCTGCCTTCCAAACGATGGTTGCAGCAGCTCAAGCCAATGCATTGGCTTCACAGAATCCATTCTTGGTACAAAACGATGTGAATTTACCGGTACCGACTTCGCCAATGCCGACATTGGAGCTTTTGTATCACCCTGAAAAGCGTGAGAACAATATTGATCGTGAAGCGCTAGAAGAAATTGCTCGCTTAGTGGAATCAAAATTAGCAGATTACAAAATTGAAGCACGAGTAGTGGATATCTTCCCAGGTCCTGTCATTACTCGTTTTGAATTGGATCTTGCACCCGGTGTTAAAGTAAGCCGCATTTCTGGTTTATCGATGGATTTGGCTCGATCGCTTTCGGCGATGGCTGTTCGCGTGGTGGAAGTGATCCCGGGGAAACCTTATGTTGGTCTTGAATTGCCTAACATGAGCCGTGAAACCGTATACCTTTCGGATGTGATCAGCAGCGAAGCCTTCCAGAATAATAAATCACCAACTGCGGTGGTATTAGGGCAAGATATTGCGGGTGAAGCCGTGGTGGCTGATTTAGCGAAAATGCCTCACGTTCTTGTTGCCGGTACGACGGGTTCAGGTAAATCTGTCGGCGTAAACGTGATGATTCTGAGTATGTTGTATAAATCAACGCCAGAAGATGTTCGATTCATCATGATTGACCCGAAAATGCTCGAATTGTCGATTTATGAAGGTATTCCTCATCTTCTTTCTGAAGTTGTGACGGATATGAAAGATGCCTCGAATGCACTACGTTGGTGTGTTGGAGAGATGGAGCGTCGTTATAAATTGATGTCAGCCATTGGTGTGCGTAACTTAAAAGGTTACAACGAAAAGCTGAAAATGGCAGCAGAAGCAGGGCACCCAATTCACGATCCTTTATGGCAACCAGGTGATAGCATGGATGAAATGCCACCTCTATTGGAAAAATTACCTTATATCGTAGTGATCGTGGATGAGTTTGCTGACCTTATTATGGTGGTTGGTAAAAAAGTGGAAGAGTTGATTGCTCGCCTTGCTCAAAAAGCGCGTGCAGCCGGTATTCACCTTGTCCTAGCGACACAACGTCCATCGGTAGATGTGATCACGGGTTTGATTAAAGCCAACATTCCAACGCGTGTTGCCTTTACGGTATCAACCAAAACCGACTCGCGTACCATTCTTGACCAAGGTGGTGCTGAATCATTATTGGGTATGGGTGATATGCTATATCTACCACCAGGTTCTAGCCATACCATACGTGTTCACGGTGCATTCGCATCGGATGATGATGTCCACGCAGTTGTAAACGATTGGAAAGCGCGTGGTAAGCCAGTTTATATTGATGAAATTGTTCATGGTGAACCAACAGCAGAAAGCTTGTTACCAGGTGAACAGTTAGAAAGTGAAGAAGACGTCGACCCACTTTATGACCAAGTGGTTGAATTTGTAACAGAATCTCGCCGTGGTTCAGTTTCAGGTGTTCAACGTCGTTTCAAAATAGGTTACAACCGTGCGGCAAGGATTGTGGAACAACTTGAAGCGCAAGGTGTCGTAAGTGCACCGGGGCATAACGGAAACCGTGAAGTTATTGCTCCACCACCGATCAAACAATTCGATTAATCGAAACGGGTTGGTCTAAGTTTTTAACATCGAGGATAGATATGAAAAACTGGTTGCTAGTGTTGTTATTTGCGAGTGCAAGTGTGCTTGCCGCGCCAAAAGATGAATTAAATACCCGCCTAACTAAAAATGATGGGTTCAGTGCTAATTTCACTCAAAAAGTCACTAGCCCTGAAGGTGAAGTGTTACTCGATGGACAAGGGACGGCGGATATTTCTCGTCCTAGCTTATTCCGTTGGAAAACCACGTCGCCGGATGAAACGCTACTCGTTTCCGATGGTAAAACGGTGTGGTATTACAGCCCGTTTGTCGAGCAAGTGACTATTTTGAGTCAAGAACAAGCGACTGCTCAAACACCATTTGTGTTACTAACGCGTAACCGTGCGAGTGATTGGGCGAACTACACGGTGACACAATCAAATGATACGTTTACCTTAAAACCTGCGGCGAAAGACAGCACAGTTGGTACGTTCCAAATTAAAATCACGCCTCAAGGTGTGGTACAAGCGTTTAATGTGATTGAACAAGACGGTCAACAAAGCCAATTTGTGTTCACTAACTTCACGATGAAGAAACCGGCATCTTCACTGTTTAGTTTCAAAGTGCCGAAAGGCGTTGAGGTTGATGATCAGCGTTAAGGCCAACAGAGCCTAGAGCAAGAAGAATGAGTAATTACAGCTTAGATTTCTCTGCTGATGAAGACTTTCGACCACTGGCCGCTCGTATGCGGCCAGTATCGATTGAGCACTACTGCGGTCAGCAACATATTTTAGGCCCGAATAAACCACTTCGTCGTGCGTTAGAGGCCGGTCACTTGCATTCCATGATTCTGTGGGGGCCACCTGGTACAGGCAAAACGACATTAGCTGAAGTGGCTGCTAACTATGCCAATGCCGAAGTGGAGCGTATTTCAGCGGTTACTTCTGGTGTTAAAGATATCCGCTTAGCAATTGATAAAGCCAAAGAGCATAAACTATCTGGCCGAAAAACCGTGCTATTTGTGGATGAGGTGCATCGCTTTAACAAAAGCCAACAAGATGCATTTTTACCTCATATTGAAGATGGCACTGTCACCTTTATTGGCGCAACGACCGAAAACCCCTCATTTGAACTGAACAACGCATTATTATCTCGCGCTCGTGTTTATAAACTTACGTCTCTTAATCACGATGATATTATGGCGGTTTTGCGCCAAGCGATTGATGATCCGGAGCGAGGTTTAGGGAAAATCAAAGCCAGCTTTGAAGAGCAAACTCTTGAACGCTTAGTGGATTTAGTCAATGGTGACGCCCGTATGTCACTGAACTACCTTGAGCTTTTGTACGATCTTGCCGAAGAAAATGCGCAAGGAGAAAAAGCCATTACCTTGGCATTATTAGCGGAGGTGGCTGGCGAGAAAATTGCTCGTTTCGATAATAAAGGCGACATGTGGTACGACTTAATTTCTGCGGTACATAAGTCGATCCGCGGTTCCAATCCAGATGCCGCGTTATATTGGGCAGCGCGAATGATGACGGCAGGATGCGACCCTTTATATATTGTACGGCGTTTATTAGCGATAGCATCAGAAGATATTGGTAATGCCGATCCACGAGCCATGCAAGTTGCGATTTCGGCTTGGGACTGTTTTACTCGGATTGGCCCAGCAGAAGGTGAACGTGCTATTGCACAAGCGATTGTTTATCTTGCATGCGCTCCAAAAAGTAACGCGGTATATACGGCATGGAAGCAAGCGCTAACCGATGCGCATAACCAACCAGAATTTGATGTTCCATTGCATTTACGCAATGCACCGACCAATTTAATGAAAGATATGGGCTATGGGCAAGAATACCGATATGCCCACGATGAACCGGGTGCTTATGCAGCTGGAGAGAATTACTTTCCTGAAGAAATGGCCGATACTCGTTATTATTTCCCCACCAACCGTGGCTTAGAAGCGAAAATTAACGACAAGCTAGAGTATTTGGCTGAATTAGATGCAAAAAGCCCACAAAAGCGCTATCAAAAGTAGTGCTTTTTGGGTATCTTTTTATTGTTGTGTGGCAGGGGCCAACGCAACCTTATTTTAAATCATACTTAGACAACAGGATTAGCAATGCTTGATTCTAAATTATTTCGAACAGAGCTGGACACTACAGCTGAAAAACTAGCCCGTCGTGGCTTTACGCTGGATGTCGAAAGCATCCGCAGCCTTGAAGAACAACGTAAGTCGCTACAAGTGAAAACAGAAGACTTACAGGCATTGCGTAACTCCCGTTCGAAATCCATCGGTCAAGCAAAAGCCAAAGGCGATCACGAAGAAGCAGAACGTATTCTTGCGGAAGTAGGAACCTTAGGTGCGGATCTTGATGCAGCAAAAACTGCTTTAGCTGAGCTACAGATTCAACTCGATGAAATTACCTCTGCGGTGCCAAACTTGCCTGATGATTCTGTGCCAAATGGTAAAGATGAAGAAGACAACGTAGAAGTGGCACGTTGGGGCGAACCTAAAACTTATGACTTTGAACTAAAAGATCATGTTGATCTTGGTGAGATGGGTGATGGTTTAGATTTCGCTAGCGCAGTAAAAGTAACGGGTTCTCGTTTCATTGTGATGAAAGGTCAATTTGCGCGTCTTCATCGTGCTATTGCTCAATTTATGCTGGATTTGCACACGGAACAACATGACTATACAGAAATGTACGTACCGTACCTAGTGAATTCAGACAGTTTATTCGGTACCGGTCAGCTACCAAAATTCAGTGAAGATTTATTCCATACACGTCCTCTAACTGAGCAAGTGAGCGATGAACCGCTGAAAACATTGTCACTGATTCCAACAGCGGAAGTTCCAGTGACGAATATGGTTCGTGATACGATCACCGATGAAGCGGATTTACCGATTAAAATGACGGCACATACACCGTGTTTCCGCTCAGAAGCGGGTTCTTACGGTCGTGATACTCGTGGTTTAATTCGTATGCACCAGTTCGATAAAGTCGAATTGGTTCAAATCGTGAAACCAGAAGAATCAATGAATGCACTGGAAGAATTGACTGGTCATGCTGAAAAAGTATTACAACTACTAGAATTGCCATATCGTAAAGTGATTCTATGTACTGGTGATATGGGCTTTGGCGCAACCAAAACTTACGACTTAGAAGTTTGGGTACCTGCGCAACAAACTTACCGTGAGATTTCTTCGTGTTCTAACTGTGGTGATTTCCAAGCACGTCGCATGCAAGCTCGTTTCCGCCGTAAAGGTGAGAAAAAACCTGAGCTTGTTCACACACTAAATGGTTCTGGTTTAGCAGTTGGCCGTACTATGGTGGCGATTTTGGAAAACAACCAACAAGCGGATGGCCGTATCGAGATTCCACAAGTGCTGCGCCCATACATGAACGGTTTAACTCACATCGGTGGTTAATCCCTTAAGGTTGTTGTATTAAAGCAACTAAAAATAAGCGGCTGAGTCCTATAACTCAGCCGCTTTTTTATTACTTTTAGTCAGCGCTAAGATCGCACGATTTTCCTACTCTCAGCGTGTCATTCTTGAAATGAGGTAGGCGTTATGCGGAATTTGTCATCTCAATGAAACTTATCTGAAATCCAAGTCTTGCTTCATGCAATTTGTTGCATCCAACTTACTCAATAATACGAGTAATAAAGGTTTGCTCGTCATCGACAAAAGCCACAAAGCCGCCGTGATAGATAAACACCCGACCACGCCCTTCGACTAAACAGGCAAGCTGAGGCTGTAAATCTTCTTCATTATCTTGGCTTTGAAAAGTACCTGTGTCGGTTATCACGCCGCGCAAGGTAGGTAAATATCCGTAAGTGCGCTTAGCTTGATCAATCAGGCTTAGCTCGCTGGTCGTTGAAAAGCTTGAAGGGATTGTGCCTGCATCTTCGATAAACAGGGTTTTCAATTCTTCAAAAGCGGTAATCACTAACCAGTCGATATCGTTAACGTGGTGGATAAACATAGTTTTGCTCTTTACTTTTCTCTATAACAAAAAACCGAAGCCAATATGATCGAGCTTCGGTTGATTTTTGAAAGTGATTCTATAGCTATCTAGCGGTAGTCAGCGATTACTTTTCTGTCGACTTTTCTTCGCTATCGACTTTTGCTACTTAATCTTGTTTTGCTGGTTTTTCGATTTTCACACGTGGTTGAATGTATTTGTGTGAAACATCTACAATCGCAACATTATCAATGAAAGTACGACCAAGCAGTACTGGATACTGTAAGTGGGTACGGTCGGTCAGAGTAAAGTCGGTTTTGGTTTTGTAATCACCAAGTTGCACATCAAGTTGTACTACAGGGCGAGATGCTGATGGCTCATCTGTTGTAGATTGCACCACTTCAACCCAGCGAGTCACAGGGTAAGTGAGCGTCTTACTCTTCCACTTTTTATGCGCCAATTTGAAATCGACGAAATTTTTACCGTCTTTCTTGTAAGTTTTGATATCAACAGCACTGATTGATGAGGATGTCGCCCCTGTATCAACACGAGAAAGAATATTCCTGTTCAGCTCTTTTACGTATATCCACTCTTTTTCACCCAACACTAGGTCGCCACTTTTGGTATGAGTGTCAATACTGACCTCTTGAGGTGTTACCTTACTAACCGGTTGGGTTTGTTCTGCTGCGATAGTGCTGAAAGAGCATGAGAACAAAGCGATAAGTAACCATTTAAACATATTAAATAAGCCTTAATGTTTATTGAGCGAAATATTTGAGCCTCATTATACCCAAGTGACGTCAAGATGCGAGTTTGACGTTACTTGGGTATAGCACAATTTTAATCGATTAAAGCATAACAAGGGCCTGATTTTGCCTGTTTTTTGCAATACTTTTATGCGGTTTTGATTTTAATAAAAACAGTCGTCATCTTCTATTGCAACACGTATTGCATTGATCAGGGCTTTAATATGTTCTGGCTGGCAAATGTAGGGCGGCATTATATAAATAAGTCGGCCAAAAGGGCGAATCCAAACACCTTGAGAAACAAATTTAGCCTGGATGATTTCTAAATTGACGGGCTGATGGGTTTCGACCACACCAATCGCCCCCAACCACCTTACAGATTTTACTTTTGGATGGGTGAGCAACAGTGGTAATTCTTGTTCAAAGTGATTTTCTATAGTGAGAACCTGGGACTGCCAATGGTTTTGTTGTAACAGCGATAAGCTTGCGTTTGCAACCGAACAGGCTAATGGGTTTGCCATAAAAGTGGGGCCATGCATAAAGCAGCCTGCTTCACCATCGCACACACCAGTCGCCACTTTTTCAGTGGTAAGGGTGGCCGCGAGTGTCATATAACCGCCGGTTAATGCTTTGCCAACACATAAAATATCGGGCTCGATGTTAGCGTGTTCGAAAGCAAATAATCGGCCAGTTCTGCCAAAACCAGTGGCAATCTCATCAAGGATAAGCAGCAGTCCGTATTGATCACAGAGTTCACGAATTCTGGATAAACATTGAGGGTGATATATTCGCATTCCACCTGCGCCTTGGACTATGGGCTCTAATATTACCGCGGCAAGATGTGGATGGTGGCGTTCGATTTTTATTTCGAAATCCGCCAAATCACTAGGATCATATTCAGGCCATTTTCCTTCCACTTTTTGGCTGCAAGCGGGCGATTGAGCAAAAATATGCTGCGGTAAAAATCCCTTATACATTTTATGCATCGAGTTATCCGGATCGGTGACCGACATCGCTGCGAAGGTATCACCATGATAGCCATGTGATAGGGTCAGAAACTGGCTTCTTTGACTCACTTCTCCTCGTTTTGCTGCATGGTTATGCCAATATTGCAGCGCCATTTTTAGTGCCACTTCAACACTGACAGACCCCGAGTCGGCTAAGAAAATATGCTGAATGTTATCCGGTGTCATGGCTAATAATCGCTTGCCGAGTTCAACCGCCGGCTGATGAGTTAACCCGCCGAACATGACATGCGACATATCTTCAATTTGCTGATGCGCGGCTTGGTTGAGCAACGGATGATTGTAGCCATGAATCGCAGACCACCACGATGACATTCCGTCAATCAAGGTTTCGCCAGTCGATAAATGGATATAGACCTCTTGTGCTTTCGAAACAGGGTAACAAGGAAGCGGGTTAGTGGTTGAGGTGTAGGGATGCCAGAGGTGTTTTTGATCAAAATCCAGTGATTGAAAATTCATTGTGTAAACCATTGTGTTCTTATTTGGTTGACATGTTAATGCCTGTCCGTAGACTAGCCAAGCATTAATTACGGCCAAATAAATAGGTCATGCAAACAATACACCGGAGCACAAAAATTATGGATAAGGCGAATCAGAGCATCAGACACGATTGGACCGTTCAGCAAGTTCAGGCATTACTGGATCTGCCATTTATGGATTTGCTTTATCAAGCTCAAACGATTCATCGTCAATATCACCCAGCTAACCATGTTCAAGTCAGTACGCTATTGTCGATCAAAACCGGCGCTTGTCCTGAGGATTGTAAATATTGTCCGCAGAGTGCCCATTATCGAACGGATATTGAAAAAGAGCGTTTAATGGAAGTGGAAAAGGTATTACAAGCGGCACAAAAAGCGAAGAACTCAGGCTCAACTCGTTTTTGTATGGGCGCGGCTTGGAAGAACCCAAAGCAGCGAGATATGCCACATTTGATTTCCATGATCCAAGGCGTCAAAGACATGGGACTCGAAACCTGTATGACATTAGGTATGCTATCCGCCGAGCAAGCTGAACAATTGGCTGAGGCTGGCCTGGATTATTACAACCACAACCTTGATACCTCGCCTGAGTTTTACGGCAATATTATTACCACGCGTACTTATCAAGATCGTCTTGATACTTTGGCGCACGTAAGAGATTCAGGTATGAAAATCTGTTCTGGTGGCATTATTGGGATGGGGGAAAGTGTCAGTGATCGAGCAGGGTTGCTGGTGGAATTAGCAAACCTACCAACCCAGCCTGAGAGTGTCCCAATCAACATGCTTGTGAAAGTGAAAGGCACACCAATGGAATCGGTTGAAGATGTTGAGCCGTTTGATTTTATTCGCTTAATTGCCGTGGCGCGTATCATGATGCCTCAATCAGCGGTAAGACTTTCTGCTGGCCGTGAAAATATGAATGAACAAATGCAAGCCTTGTGTTTTATGGCGGGTGCAAATTCTATTTTTTATGGCTGTAAATTGTTAACCACGCCGAACCCAGAAGAAGACAGCGACATGCAGTTGTTTAGTAAGCTGGGGATTAATCGAAAAGCAAGCACACTAAAACCGGATGCTGAGCATGAGGCCGAATTATTAACCCAAGTGGCGACTCAAGTGCTTTCAAGACCGAGTGCAGAAGATTTATTTTATGATGCAGGCCGCTAACATGGCTTTTGATGTTCGAATTCAACAAGCCTTAAAGCAAAGGCAAGCGGATGGTTTGTATCGTCAGCAGCGTTATTTTGTACGCCAGGCGGGCTCTATTGCCGTTGGTAGCCAGCCTTATATTAATTTTTCTAGTAATGATTACTTAGGCTTAGCTACGGATAAGCAATTAAAAGCAGCGTGGCAGCACGGAATTGATGCCTACGGTTGCGGTAGCAGTGCTTCTCCTATGGTGACAGGGGCAAGCCTGCCACATCAAAACCTACAAGCACAATTATGTGAATGGTTAGGGTTTGAAAAAGCGGTACTGTTTAATTCTGGATTTAGCGCCAATCAAGCCTTGTTGTTTAGTTTGTTACAGAAAGACGATCTACTCATACAAGATAAATTCAACCATGCCTCATTGATTGAAGCGGGGGTGTTATCTCCCGCTACAATGCTGCGCTTTAAACACAACAGCACAGATGATTTGCAGCGAATTTTAGCTAAAGCTACAAATACGGCGAATAAGATCATTGTAAGCGAAGGGGTGTTCAGCATGGATGGTGACAGTGCGCCATTGGCTGAATTATCGCGCATTACAAACTTGCATCGCGCTTGGCTAGCTCTAGATGATGCTCACGGCATTGGAGTGCTCGGTGAGACGGGCGGGGGCTTGTGTGAAGAGGTTCAGCAAAAGCCCAATATTTTGATTGTGACCTTTGGCAAAGCTTTAGGTGTGGCGGGTGCCGCTATCTTATGTGATAGAGCGTTAGGCGATTATCTAACTCAGTTTGCTCGTCATTATGTATATTCGACGGCGATGCCACCTGCGCAAGCTTATTGCCTATCGCAAGCTATTTCTATGACCCAAACACAAGGGTGGAGGCGAGATAAATTAGCTTCATTGGCGGAGGTTTTGAAAGCTGAACTCAATGATTACACACAATTGCAACCAAGTGATTCAGCCATCCATCCTTGGTTATGCGGCAGTAGCGAGCAAGCGATTCATTTATCGAACTATTTACAGCAACAAGGTTTATGGGTGAGTGCTATCCGTCCTCCAACGGTGCCTCCCAATACGTCACGCTTAAGAATGACTCTGAATACTAACCACAGTGAAGCAGAAGTTAAGCAACTGGCTTGCTGTATTAAGCGCTATTACGAGCATGAACTGTTTCAGGACGTTGAACGTAAATCAGTTGAAAGCCAGTCTGTTCAAAGCAAGCCCGTTCAAAGCCAGTCAGTTAAGAGAGGGCGAGTAGGGTACGGTTACGCTAAGTTGAAGAGTGAGGAAGTAGACCATGGCTGAATTTCAGGCTTATAACAAGTCAGCCGTGGCACATGCTTTTGGTCGGGCGGCAAAAACGTATGATCAACATGCTGCCTTTCAACGCGATGTGGGGGCCAAATTAATGCAGGGTTTGCCACAAGATTTAACCGGTTGGCGAGTGTTAGACCTAGGTTGTGGCACTGGTTACTTTACTTATTTATTGGCAGAAAGAGGCGCTCAGGTTGTGGCACTCGATTTGTCTCCAGACATGCTCAAGGTGTGCCGGAGCCGTTGCTCGCAATACGAGGTGGAATATTTGGTGGCAGATGCGGAGCACTTACCGTTTGAGTCGTCTTGTTTTGATCTTGTGTTTTCTAACTTGGCATTGCAGTGGTGTCACGATTTAGCGCCCATCGTTCATGATGCCGTTCAATACCTGAATCCAAATGGTCGATTTTTATTTTCTACTTTACTACAAGGCTCGTTGCATGAGCTCGATAGCGCGTGGAAAGTCGTGGATTCCAACCACCGGCATATCAATAATTTTCATTCTGAATCGGGCATACACAGTGCGATATCCAATCTGTCTAAAGTATCTAAAGCAATATCTAAAGCGAGCTTGAACGTTTACGCACATCGTTGTTGGTATCCTTCCGCATTGGCGTTAATGAAAGATCTTAAAGGTATTGGGGCGACTCACGGAGCAGGTCGAGCACGAGGGTTAACAAAGCCCAGCGTCATACAGCAGTTAGAAATGGCTTATCAACCATTCTCAGACTTAAATGGATTATTACCTGCAACCTACCAAGTTGCGTTAGGAGAAGTGTATTTATGAACCGCAGTTTTTTTATTACCGGCACCGATACGGAAATCGGCAAAACATTCGTCTCTCAGCGGCTCATGAAAGCGCTGGTAGAAAAAGGATTTCGAGTATCTGGTTTTAAGCCGATTGCAGCAGGCTGTGAGCGACTACAAAGTGAACTGCAACAAAACGTGTGGGTGAATGATGATGCGTTAGCCCTGCAGCAAGCATCCAACGTACCGATGCGTTATGTTGATGTGAATCCCTATTCTTTACGCCAACCTAGCTCACCCCATATTGCTGCTCAGTGCGACGATATTACGATTGATTTTGCTCGTCTGAATCAGGCTTTAACTACTCATAAATCATTGGCAGAAATGACATTGATTGAAGGGGCAGGCGGTTGGCGAGTGCCACTGGCAAACCAAACCTATTTATCCGATTGGGTGCAGCAACAGCAGATCCCTGTGGTTTTAGTGGTGGGTATCCGCTTAGGTTGTTTGAATCATGCCATTCTTACCTGGGAAGCGTTAAAAAGAGATGGCGTGAAAGTATTAGGTTGGATCGCCAATTGTGTAGATAGTGAATTCAAGGATATTGAGGAAAACATTGCGTTTTTACAACAACATATTTCAGCACCTCAGTTAGGTGAAATTCCATTTATTGGATCTTCAAGAGAAGAAAAAATACCGCAATGGCTTGATATCGAAAAATTGATTTCTCAACTCGATTAACAGCGAAGAGATCACAAACTGAAACAGGTAAGAACTAAATAAAGGAAAAGAGCCACATCGTTACATGTGGCTCTTAAAGTATTTCTAGTTGTTCATGACCGCTGCGTATAACAGCTTGCTCATCGGTTCGGATTTTGCTCCGGTACTAGCTTTGTTGATTGGTCGGCTTGTTTTTCTTTCAAGCCTAATCGTTCTTTTGCTTCTTCTTCTGATAACCCTAAATGGCACGATAATAAATCGATCGCCATTTGGTAATTTTCTTTATCTGCCATACCAACATCCTTATTGAACACAATTTATGCTGATAACTTATGCTCCGGACGAATATTGAGCAATAAGACTAAAGTATAATATGTCTTGATAAATTGCAGACAGAATGCATATTGGTGATAAAATTCAGTCGCTTGTATTAGTTAGGTTGAAGTTTCATCATGAGAGCTTGATCACATTTAAACCAAACAAGTTTAGATAAGCCATAAAAGTTGAGCGGCATTTTAAATGTTAATAAGAAATTAAATGTTTCAATTTACTGCTTAACCTTGAAGTTAAAATGAATGACTATACATCTAAAATCAATGTCGTCAGGTGTATTTTGGATTGAAAGAACCCAACGATCTCAATATGTTTAAGCAAGTTATTATCTCACTGGAGAGTTAAAGAATGAAACGAGTGATGTTATTTTTAGCAACCAACCTAGCTGTTGTGCTAGTGCTCAGTGTTGTTTTAAATATTGTTTATGCAGTAACCGGAATGCAGCCAGGTAGCTTGTCTGGTTTGCTCGTGATGGCTGCTGTATTTGGTTTTGGTGGCTCATTCATTTCATTGCTTATGTCGAAAAAAATGGCATTGCGTTCCGTTGGAGGCCAAGTGATTGAATCGCCACGTAATGAAACAGAGCATTGGCTATTACAAACAGTGAGTCGTCAAGCACAGCAAGTCGGTATTGGTATGCCAACGGTTGCCATCTACGACTCTCCCGATATCAATGCTTTTGCGACTGGAGCCAAACGAGATGATGCGCTGGTGGCAGTGTCAACTGGTCTACTGCACAACATGACTCGTGATGAAGCTGAAGCGGTACTGGCACATGAAGTAAGCCATATTTCTAATGGTGATATGGTGACAATGACCTTGATGCAAGGCGTGGTGAATACCTTTGTTATTTTCTTATCACGAGCGATTGCGAATATGATGAGCTCGCGTGATAACGAAGAAGGTGGTGGCACCAATATGATGAGCTACTTCTTGATTTCTATGGTACTTGAAGTGGTATTTGGATTCTTAGCAAGCTTTATTACCATGTGGTATAGCCGCCATCGTGAATTTCATGCCGACGCAGGTGCAGCTGATTTAGTGGGTAAGCATAAAATGATCGCTGCATTGGAACGTTTAAAAATGAGCCATGAACCTCAGCTTGAAGGTTCGATGATGGCATTTGGTATCAATGGCAAACGTACCATGATGGAGCTGTTAATGAGTCATCCGCCATTAGATAAACGTATTGCGGCGTTACGTAATTCAAACTAAACATGCATTAATTTAATTGAGAGCCGAGAATGATTTGACATGATGATCCATCAGTCTAAAAATACTCGGCTCTCGGCTCTCGGCTCTCGGCTCTCGGCTCTCGGCTCTCGGCTCTCGGCTCTCGGCTCTCGGCTCTCGGCTCTCGGCTCTATCTCTTTTCTATTTTCTTCTGCAAATCCGTTTCAACCATTTTTAATGCTTTAAGTGCAACATTTGGATCGATGTCATTGGATTCGAGTAAATAAATCAAATCGACAGCGAGTTTTACCTCTGCCGGGGCATGATCTAGTGGGCTAGGTGATTCTGAATTAGTAGTCATTACTTGGGTTGTGTCTTTCTCTGAATGTGATCTGCTTTTCTATTTTTAACTTAGCAGCTTGGCAGCGTTCTAAGCGCTGTTCGGCTACCAAGAGATCTTGCTGTGCTTTGGAACGCTCTAAACTGCTACAGTTTTCTAGCTGGCTTGTTTTTTTCAATACTAGATCTTTTAATCGAATTTCCCACTCTTGATGCTGGGCAAGATCTTGGTAGAGTTCATTAATGGGTTTGCGATAATGGCTGCTGTGCTTGATTTCGTTATTGCGAATATTACTGGTGGCAAGCTCTCGTTGAATTGCCTCCATTTGAGCGACCAGTTTTTGCGTTAAATGCTCGGCTCGTAATTGAGTCAAACGATTTGCTTGTTGCTCTCGGATAATATTGTCGTAGGTGGCTTTTGCTTCTGATACGCAAGGCACCAACAGGCGAGAACGACCGCTAAACAGATGTTCATCAAATAGTGGTTGATGGTGTTCGCCTTTGAAGCGGTCTCTTTGCGCCGCCTGTTTAGATAAGTCTTCTAGCTTTTGTGCAATTTGATTAAATTGAGCCATTTATTTCCTCGATCAAAACATAATCTTTTTAGCCATAAAACCGCTGCTTATAAAAACTTTTTTCATCAAAACTTTTCTTATCAAAACCAAGCTTCATAAGCTAATTTAACCGCCATGACACAGACCACAGTAACAAAAACCGGACGAATGAATGCTGCGCCAAACCGAATTGCAGAATGCGCCCCTACATAAGCCCCTGCCATTAAGCATAGCCCCATAGTGAAACCTAGAGCCCAATTGATATGACCTAAAATGGCAAAAGTAATGAGAGAGGTAAAGTTACTAGTAAAGTTCATGGCTTTAGCAACACCCGAAGACAGCAGAATATTCATTCGGTACAACACCATGTTGCTCACGGTCCAAAATGCGCCCGTTCCAGGACCAATCGCCCCATCATAGAACCCAAGCGACAAACCTTGAATGACTTGTTTCTTGTGTGTTTTCACATCGAAATTAGGCATTAGGCTGTGATTATCTTTAGGCGATTTATGAAAAATGGTGTAGATCGCCGTAGCAAGAATGATCAGAGGGAGAAGTTTGTCTAACCAATCGGTGCTAATCAGATTGACCGCGAGTGTGCCGCCTATCGCTCCGATGAAAGTGGCAATAAAAGAGCGGTACCAGAACCGAGGCGTAAACAGTGCTTTTTTATAGTAAGTAAACGCCGCAGTTGAAGACGCAAATGTCGCGGATAATTTATTTGTGCCCAATGCTAAATGAGGAGGAAGGCCAATCGAAAGCAACGCAGGAACCGTTAGCATTCCACCACCGCCAGCAACCGCATCGATAAATCCCGCAGCAAAAGCAACACAACCCAGAATGATAAGCATCGTTGGGTCTAACATTTCCATAGAGTTCTTCTTCTTTTTCGCCGACTGTTATCGGCTAGTATTCAATTTTACGGGAAAACGGCGGCAGCGAGTCGAGTAAGGATTTTCCATAGCGTTTTGTCACTAGCCTGCGGTCGAGAATCACGACTCTACCAGAATCTTGCTCTTTACGCAGTAAACGGCCAACCGATTGAATTAATTTCTTACTCGCTTCGGGTACGGAAATTTGTAAAAACGGATTTCCGCCTTTTTGCTCAATGTATTCCGAATGCGCTTCTTCAACGGGGGATGTTGGTACTCCGAAAGGTATTTTGGTAATAATTAAGTTTTCTAATAGTTTGCCTGGTAAGTCTAATCCTTCTGAGAAACTGCCCGTACCAAATATCACACTTGTTTGCCCAAATTGACAATAGGCACGATGTTTATTCAATATTTCACCACGCGATCGCTTACCTTGAATCTGTAAGTTCCATTTTTCTTTTTCAGCTAAGGTGGCGAGTTTTTCTGCTACCTGATTCATTTGCCAGTAAGAAGAAAATAACACCAAGTTCGCTTTATTAGGCTCAATATACTCAGGCAAAAGGGTTGCTAGATATTGAGTAAAGTCTGGATGTTGTGGTTCATATTTCAGTTTTGGAATCAATAACTCTGCATTTTCAGCATAATTAAACGGAGAAGACAGTGCTAAAAATTGCGTGGCGTCTTCCTGTTTTTGGCTGATTCCCGCTTGAATGGCAAAGTATTGGAATGAATTTAATGCTCGCATAGTCGCTGAAACTAAAACGGCACCTGAACAACGGCTCCATAGTTGGCGATCTAATTGCCAGCCCACTTCTAATGGTGAAACACTGATAATGTAGTCATCTTCTCGCTCAGGGCTAATTTCAAACCAACGAGCTAGCGGGGCACCTTTATCGTGGTTTGGTTCAGCCATTAAGTGCCAAACTTTGGATAAGTTCTCTAGGCGCTGCAAATAAAATCCCGCTTCAGTAAGGGCCGGCTCAGCAAGACGAGAAGATATTTCACCATCTTTGACACGCTCTGAAATTAAGTCTGCGAGTTTATTCATTGCCTGGTGAGCTTTCTTACTTAATTGCTTGAGAGATTTTGATTCTTCTTCTAACCAAGCTGGTAATTCACCATGTTCAAAGCGATAAATGCGTTCTTTAAATTCGTTATTGGCTAATTGTTTGCTCAGTTGAGTGAGCGCTGGAATAAGCTGTTGAATAGAATCTTGTAATTCATTCCGAAAACGTGAGCTACGCTTTGCATCAGTCAGGTTTGCGATTTTGGTTACGGATTTATTCAAGCTTTCTAACCATCCAGATGCACCTTTTAAGCTCGCTGAAGCCGAAGCGTGCTCTCGCGCAACATGGGGTAGGTGATGGGCTTCATCAAAAATATAAATACTTTGTTCCGGCTCAGGCAAGATGACACCGCCTCCCAGATCGGCATCCGCCATAACTAAGCTGTGATTGGCAATAATGACATCGGCTTTATCTAGATCGGCACGCGCTTTTTGGAAAGGGTAGTCACGATGTGCCGGCATAGAATTATTACAACTGTGCTTATCGCTCACGATTAACTTCCAAATATCATCAGAGATGGTTTCTGGCCAAGAATCTCTATCCCCATCCCACTTCTGGTTCGCTAGGGCGTCATAAAGATCTTTCAATTGTTTGATGTCATTTTTCTTTGGTTTAGTTTCAAACATCGCTATCTGTTGTCCATCTTGTTGGCTGCCAGAAGCCAGCATGAGTTTCTCAGCACAGCAATACCGTTGACGTCCTTTCGCTAAGATGAAGGTAAAAGGTGCCTCCACTAAACGGCGATATAACGGCATATCCTTATTAATCAATTGCTCTTGTAATGCCACGGTTGCCGTCGAAATGATGATTTTCTTTTCACTAAATTGAGCAAAGGGCACGGATGCCATTAGATAAGCTAAAGACTTGCCGATTCCGGTGCCTGCTTCAGCCACGATGATACGATTTGATTTGTGGTAGGTGCCCGCTAAGGTCTTGGCAATTTCTGCAACCAAGTAATTTTGAGCCCGCCGTGGAATAAAACCATCAAGTTGATGTGACAGATTTTGATAACTTTGCTTAATGGCTTTTTGAATATTGCTGGATAACATGCTGGACTCTCAAATTTGAACAACTGGATATTATCACAGTGGTTAATCTAAGTAACCTGAATGAGGGGCAATTTATTGAGTCAAAATGTCGAGAAAATACACTGTATCCGTTTCATTTAAAGCTGCGAGCTTGATCCGTAATTTTCTAGTAAATATCGAAAAATTAATCTTTCGTTCATTTATTTGTAATGAAAAACAAGACCAAGTTCACAAAAATAATCAGAAATATCACGAGCATGGATTGTTTGTATGATTTCCGTCCAATTTAGAGTTTTATACTGAAAACAGGGTGTTTGTTGGATTAAAAGTATGAGGTTTTTAGTTTTTTTTAGCTTTCTTGTCTGTTGTTTTATGATGAGAACTAGTTTGCAGGCTTAGTTTTTTGGTGTTTTTAGTGTTTTTTAATAAGGTGAATTTTTCTTAAGGGTTTGATTTTGTTTGTTTTTATGTTTTTTATGTGATCGGTTTTAGGTTTTTTTATTAAATTTGACAGTTTTGGGGAACTTATTGCAATCTTTGCTTGCGAATCAGATGTACTACTTACTGGCAGGTTGCTGGTAGGTAACAAAACAATAAAGAAAGGAATCCCAAAGGGAATTTCAAATTAATAAAAGGCAGTGGATTATTATGAAAAAATCGCTTTTAGCGCTTGCTGTATCAGCAGCAGCATTCACAGGTGCAGCTAACGCTGCAGAGATATACAGTAGCGACGACGCGTCAGTTGATTTCTATGGTCAATTACGTACAGAAATGAAATTCATGGATGCTGACGATTATAACGGTGATCTTTCTACAGGTTCATCTCGCACAGGTGTTGATGCTAAGTACAATGTAAGTGACAACTTTGCTGTGTTAGGTTTAGTTGAAGTGGGTGTTCCAGCTAACGATAGCAATGATGTAACCGTTCGCCGTCACATGGTTGGTTTTGCAACTGATTTCGGTACGATTCAATTTGGTAAAGATTGGACAGTATCGGATGATTTAGGTGGTACCGATTACTCTTACTTCTTTGGTGGTACAGGTAACCTGTACGGACAATTGAATGATGCTTTGAATGATTCTCAAATTAAATACTCATTAGATTTAGATAATTGGTGGGTAAAAGCAGCATACGGCTTCAATGATAGCTCAAGTAATCAAGATTTCCTTGAAGGGTTTGTTGGTGCATCATTTGGTGCATTTAGTTTCTATGCTGGTGGTGGTTATAACCGCAATCATGATTTTAATGGAATGGACCTTAGCAACACTTACTACGAAGCAACTGGTATTTTCGATGTAACAGATGCTCTTCAATTGAGTGCAACATACTACGGTTCTCAATTAGAAAGTGATGCTAGCAATAATAAAATTGACCAAAATGCTATTTCAGTTGGTGGTTACTGGACATTCGTTGAGAAAACGTCTCTATACGCAGGTTATGAATACGTAAACCAACAAGAAGATGATGCAGATCTAAGTGAACATGGTAACAACGCATTCGTTGGTTTAGAGTACAAATTTGCTAGCTGGGCTCGCGTATTTGCTGAAGTAGGTTATGCAGATGGTACAACTTTAGGCTTCATCAACACAGACCAAGAACTAGTTGAAGCACAGCAAGTGGACAGCGAAACAAACTTCGGTCTTGGTGCTCGTTTCTACTGGTAATCAAGTCTAGAACTTGTGATAGTATAAAAGCTCGGTTTCTACCGGGCTTTTTTGTTTATAAATAAAGGGATGTATATGAGTAAGAAACTATTTTCTGCAGTAGGCTGCATTGCATTATTAGTGAGTCAATTGGTACATGCTGAGGTTAAGATTCCAATTCCAGATAGTATTAATTTGTTGGTGGTTAACTCACTAAAACCAAAAATAGAAAAGGGTGGCTTATTTGGTCAAAATACACTGGTCTTACCTGATGGTGAAAGCCAAATCGTGTTTAAGTTTGAGCCAAGTGTGATGGAAAATGACACCTTACGCCAAGTATACAGTGACGTGATTGTGGCTAAATTTACTGCTCAAGATGATGAGTTGAAGTTTGTGTTACCTGAATATCGAGATTTGAACCAAGCACGTAATGGTATTTCGGATTTTGAATGGTCTTTAGTTGATAGTGCTGAAAATAAAGTTGAAGTTAAGCAAGAGCCTCTATCTGCTGAAGGTGTACAACTCGGCCGCAACTTTATCGAAGATGTTATGGATTATAATCTACGTGGCGGTGTTGCAGCGATTGGGGCAGCATCGGTAGCCACTAAATTTTTACCGGTAGAAGCTCAACGACAAGCCGATTCAGAAAATGTGGCTCAATTAAAAGCATGGTATATAAAGGCAACACCGCAAGAGAAAAAAGCCTTTCAAGTATGGTTAATTGATCAAAAGTAACCCTTTATATTTTGGTGAAATAAGCGGCCTATGTGTCGCTTTTTTTATCACTCAACTTATCATTTGGCCTAAAAACAAATTTCTGATGAGTGCAAACGGTTGCTATTGCTTGTCATATTGCTGCAATGCAGATTGATGGCTACAATTCTTTTTCCTGTCCACTATATATACAACGACTATGAAATTCCCTGGCCAACGTAAATCCAAACACTACTTTCCTGTTGATGCTCGTGATCCACTTGTGAGCCAAGCTCAAGAAAGCAAACAAATGTCACTAACTCATATTATTGGTATCGATCAAACTTTAGTGGATATTGAAGCGAATGTAAGCGATGAGTTCATTGAAAAATACCAATTAAGTAAAGGGCACTCACTGGTTATTGATGATGATAGAGCGGAAGCCTTGTACGACGAATTAAAGCAGTTTGATTTAATTACGGATGAGTTTGCTGGTGGCACCATTGGTAATACTTTGCACAATTATTCTGTATTAGCTGATGATCGTTCCACCTTATTAGGCGTAATGAGTAATAACATCAAAATCGGCAGTTATGGCTACCGTTATTTATGTAATACCTCAAGCCGTATGGATTTAAATTATTTGCAAGGAGTCGAAGGGGCGATTGGTCGCTGTTTTGCATTAATCAGTGAGAATGGTGAGCGAACTTTTGCGATTAGTGAAGGTAAGATGAACCAGTTATTACCAAGTAGCATTCCTGAGTCTATTTTTGAAAGTGCATCTGCTTTGGTTTTGACCGCTTATTTAGTTCGTTGTAAACCTGGTGATCCGATGCCAGAAGCAACAATGAAAGCCATAGAATACGCCAAAAAATATGATGTGCCTGTTGTGCTCACACTCGGTACGAAATATGTGATTCAAGATGATCCTGAATATTGGCGTGATTTTATTGCACAACATGTTTCTGTTCTTGCAATGAATGAAGAAGAAGCTGAAGCCTTAACTGGTGAACATGATCCTTTATTAGCTTCTGACGCGGCTTTAGAGTGGGTTGATTTGGTATTGTGTACTGCAGGACCTGTTGGCTTATATATGGCAGGTTATACGGAAAATGAAGCGAAACGTCAGACAACTCTACCTTTATTGCCGGGCTCAATTGCAGAATTCAATCAATATGAGTTTAGTCGTCCAACCATTCGTTCTCAGTGTAAAGAGCCTATTAAAGTTTATTCTCATATTGCACCTTATATGGGGGGCCCTGAAAAAATCAAAAATACCAACGGGGCAGGTGATGCGGCACTGTCTGCTATTTTGCATGACATGGCGGCAAATAAATATCACAAAGAAAATATCCCTAATTCGAGTAAGCATGAACATCCGTTTTTAACTTATTCCTCTTTTTCTCAGGTATGTAAATATGCAAACCGAGTAAGTTATGAAGTTCTGGCACAGCATTCTCCTCGTTTGTCACGTGGTTTACCTGAAAAAGAAGACAGCTTAGAAGAAGCGTATTGGGAAAGGTAATCATACCTCGATAGGTGAGTTAGCCTTATGCTTAAGTGAATCTTGCATTAACTTAAGCATATAAAACGAAAAAGGGAGCATTACGCTCCCTTTTCACTAATCAATAAAACTTATTTGATTAAGAATTCATCAATTGATTTACCTGCATCCAGCGCATCTTGGATAACAGAAGGCGTGCGGCCTTGACCTGTCCAAGTTTTACGTTCGCCATTTAGCATGTATTCATATTTTGCTGGGCGAGGAGTACGCTTTTTACGTGATTTAGATTTGGTTTCAGAGCCGCTCATTGCTGCAATTAAATCTTCCAGATCAATACCGTCTTTTGCGATCATTTGAGCATATTCTGCTAGTTTAGCTTCGCGTTCAGCTTGCTCTGCTAATTCTTTTTCTTCTGCTTCTCTTCTTTCTTCAACAACAGTAGTGAGTTTTTCTAATAGTTCTTCAACTTCTTGCAGTGTAAATTCATCACGAGTGAATGCACGAAGGCTACGAATATTTAAAAGTGCTGATTTTTTGATTTCCGACATATAAAGTCCCTTGCAATAAAATGCTCAAATTGATTCACTAATAATATGCTCATAAGTAAATTTTAGCTAATTTTATATTCGAACCGATTGTTAGTCAAAAGCATATTAAAAAAATAACTAAAATTTGGATTTAGATTCCAGTTAAGTTTGCTGTGATAATTTAAAAGATACCATCAATGTTGTTTCTAGACCGAGTGTTTAATTATTAGTTCCCTAGACTTAAAAATTTTAGGTATAAACTCTTGTTTGAACACTTTATTTTTAGATGAATTTAGTGATTAAAAATTACCAATAAATGTTGGTAGGTGAAATCTTCGAGGATGAAATTGTCGAGTTTTCTCTTGCCATTTGATTTTCGATCATTACAATGTGCCAAATCTTGCTAGAACCCTTTGTGAATGGCCTATTAAAAGGCTATTTATAAGGCGAATGTTTTAGTCTGATGTAGAGGCGCAATATTTATCAGTAATACGTTTTAGGGTGATGCCTTTGAGAGCGTATGAAAGGAACTATTGCCGAAGTGAGGGCCAACTGGTGCGTATTGGTTGGTTACGGTTTATCACAGCCACTTGCTGGGGTTACATTAAATAAGTGTAACACTGCCATAGTTTGCATATCGTATATACTTTAATCGATATGTGGTTTATTTAGGCTATGGAGCGCTACTGTAGACACATGAAAGTATTGGCTTTCAACGTTTATCAACAAGATGTTTTATTGTTTTACGAACCATTCTTCAACAATATCCTTTCTGCAGTAGATCTCTAACCAATTTTGGTTTTTTTGATCATGAACTTAATCGATTTTACTTCTTCAGCCGCGTCGCTGTTACCGCCCGCGCTTGCCTTAACCATGGCAATTATCACGCGACGTGTTTTACTTTCGCTTGGCTTGGGCATCATCCTTGGCGCATTGTTGCTAACCGATTTTTCATTGCTTGATACTTTAAGCTACACCAGTTCTACTGTGGTTGGCGTATTTATTAGCGATGGTGGTTTGAATTGGGACAGCATTTTTATCTTACTTTTCCTAATTCTACTCGGCATGATGACAGCGTTGCTGACGTTATCAGGCGGTACTTATGCCTTTGCTGAATGGGCTCAAAAGCGCATTAAAAGTAAACGTGGTGCTAAATTGCTGGCAGCTTGGTTAGGCGTTTTCATTTTTATTGATGATTACTTTAATAGTTTAGCCGTGGGCGCCATTTCTCGACCTGTAACAGACCGATTCCTCGTTTCTCGTTCGAAATTGGCCTACATTCTTGATTCTACCGCCGCCCCAATGTGTGTGATCATGCCGGCTTCTAGCTGGGGTGCCTACATTATGACGGTAGTCAGTGGCATCCTTGTCTCTCATGGTATTACGGAATATACCGCGTTAGGTGCATATATGCGCTTAGTGCCAATGAACTATTATGCGATTTTTGCGCTATTAATGGTGTTTGCTGTTGTTTGGTTCGATTTGAATATTGGTCCAATGCGTCGCCATGAAATTGCCGCTAATCAAGGCAGAACTGATGATAACGATGACAACGCCGTTGATTTAACAGAAGAGTCAGAAATCAACGAAAGTAAAGATGGCACGGTATCGAACCTTATTCTGCCAATTGTTGCGCTTATCGTTGCGACGGTATATTTCATGATCAGCTCTGGTGCCGATGCACTGGCTGCGGATGGACAACCATTCTCTATTTTAAAAGCATTTGAGAACACTAACGTAGGCCAATCACTTTTCTATGGCGCGTTAATTGGCCTTATCTGTGCTTTAGCCACCGTCTTTAAGCAAAAAATTCCAACCAAAGACACCATGATCACGCTATGGATTGGCGCAAAATCCATGTTTGGCGCGATTTTGATCTTGGCCTTTGCTTGGACCATTGGCTCGGTTATCAAAGATATGGGAACAGGGGCTTATTTATCTACCTTAGTGGAAGGTAATATTGACGTACATTGGTTGCCAGTATTGCTATTTATTCTTTCTGGCGTGATGGCGTTCTCAACCGGTACTTCATGGGGTACGTTTGGCATTATGTTACCGATAGCAGGTGACTTAGCAGGTGCCACTGACCTTGCATTGATGTTACCAATGTTAAGTGCAGTATTAGCGGGTTCAGTATTTGGCGATCACTGTTCACCAATTTCTGATACCACGATTTTGTCTTCAACCGGTGCACGCTGTAATCATATTGATCACGTTTCAACGCAGTTACTCTATGCGCTAGCGACCGCATTAGTCGCGTGTGTGGGCTTTATCGTCCTTGGTTTAACAGACTCTTCTGCGATAGGCTTTGGCGCAGCGACTGTGACCTTTGTGGTGGTATGTGCGGTTATGTCAGCGATTTCAAAATCTAAAATGAAAAAAGCGGCAGCATAACGTCATAAACTGAGCAATGTCGAACAGCCGAGTGGGAAACGACTCGGATTTTTATTAGCTTTACCGATAAGAGAGCTTGAGCTAATAAAGACGATCAATTAGTGAAATACAGCTCAACATTTTATTTTGAAAATAATTAAAATAAAGGGTTGAAAAATACAGGCAGCTTGGTTAGTGTGAAGACATAGAAACTGATTGAGATACTGAAATAACATGCGCACATTTGATATGAACATTCATCATCACCATCATCCTGTAATATCTTGCGGGTGAGTATGTGCATCCGGAAGATATCTCTTCCGGCGCTGAATCAGTGACAAGATTCAAACCCTCGGAAGAGTTTTCTCTCCGGGGGTTTTTTCATTTTAGGACTAAATATTTGGCGAAATTCGTATCAGGGTCTTCGCCAATCGAATTAAGTAATTAATACAGGGATTGAGAAATGCAAAACAAACGTCTTCGAATTGCCATTCAGAAAAAAGGTCGCTTGAGTAAAGAGTGCCAAACACTACTTAAAACATGCGGCGTTAAATTTAATATTGCTGGCGAGCGCCTAGTGGTTCACAGCGAAAACATGCCGATTGATCTACTGTTGGTACGTGATGATGACATTCCAGGACTTATCATGGATGGCGTGGTTGATTTAGGTTTCATTGGTGAAAATGAACTTGAGGAAGTTCGCTTAGACCGTAAAACAGAAGGCGCTCCTTGTGAGTTTAAGGCACTACGACGTTTAGATTTCGGTGGTTGCCGCTTGTCAATTGCGATTGATAAAGACGAAGCATATAACGGCCCACAAGACCTTGCAGGCAAACGTATTGCGACCACATACCCTCACTTATTGAAAAGCTACATGGATGAACAAGGTATCAATTTCAGCACTTGTATGCTAACCGGTTCTGTTGAAGTCGCACCACGTGCAGGGCTTGCTGATGCCATCGCCGATTTAGTTTCAACCGGTGCAACATTAGAGGCCAATGGCCTAAAAGAAGTGGAAGTGATCTTCCGCTCTAAAGCAACCCTCATCCAACGTATTGGTGAGTTCTCAACCGAACACTCTATTCTGATTGATAAACTACTGACTCGTATGCAGGGCGTGATTCAAGCGAAAGAGTCGAAATACATCATGCTGCACGCACCAACGGATAAGCTAGAGCAAGTCAAAAAACTGCTACCAGGCGCAGAAGACCCAACGGTTTTACCATTATCTCAAGAAAAAAATCGCGTAGCCGTTCACCTTGTCAGTACTGAAAATCTTTTTTGGGAGACGATGGAAGGCTTAAAAGAGCTTGGCGCAAGTTCTATCTTAGTGCTGCCAATTGAGAAAATGATGGAGTAAAGCAAGATGAAAACGGTGGTCTGGCAATCATTAAGTGAAGAGCAACAAAGTGCAGTACTTGAGCGTCCAGCAATCAGTGACGGTGCTAACATAACATCGATCGTGACTGACGTGCTCAATCAAGTTAAAGCAGAGGGTGATGCGGCTCTTAAAGCATTAACAGCAAAGTTTGATAAAGCGCAGCCTGAATCAATTCGTGTTTCCGAGCAAGAAATTGAGCAAGCTTCAGCGCGCTTATCAGATGAAATGAAGCAAGCACTTGAGCAAGCTCATAAAAATATTTCAGCGTTTCATAAAGCGCAAAAAGCGCAGCCATTAAGCGTAGAAACTCAACCAGGCGTGGTGTGTGAATTAGTCACTCGCGCGATCAACAAAGTGGGTTTATACATTCCCGGTGGCAGCGCGCCATTACCTTCAACTGTGCTTATGCTAGGCGTTCCAGCGCAAATTGCGGGTTGTCGTAAAGTGGTGTTATGTTCACCACCGCCTATCGCAGATGAAATCTTGTACGTCGCTAAGCTATGTAACATTGATGAAGTGTACAACGTCGGTGGGGCACAGGCCGTTGCAGCCATGGCTTATGGTACTGAAACCGTCAGCAAAGTCGATAAAATCTTTGGTCCTGGCAACGCCTTTGTAACCGAGGCGAAGCGTCAAGTCAGTAATGATTTTCGTGGCGCAGCAATCGATATGCCAGCGGGTCCTTCAGAAGTGTTAGTGATTGCTGATGAGACGGCGGATGCCGATTTTGTGGCGGCAGATCTCCTTTCTCAAGCTGAACACGGGCCCGATTCACAAGTGGTTTTACTTACACCGTCGCCAATGATTGCTGATCAAGTCGCGGAAGCAGTGCAAAAGCAATTAAAACTACTGTCTCGTAGTGAGATTGCAGAAAAAGCCTTGGGCTCGAGTTTGATTGTGATTACTGAGTCACTCACTCAATGTGTGTCGATTTCCAACTTCTATGGCCCTGAACACTTGATTGTTCAAACGAAAAATCCACGCGAATTACTGCCTTTATTGGATAACGCAGGTTCCATTTTCTTAGGTCAATGGTCACCAGAATCGGTGGGCGATTATGCCTCGGGCACCAACCACGTATTACCAACGTATGGTTACACGAGAACATATTCAAGCCTAGGTTTGGCGGATTTTTCTAAACGTATGACGGTACAGGAATTGAGTAAAGAAGGTTTGCAAGGCTTGGCCTCAACCGTGGTCACGATGGCGGAAGCGGAAGGTCTTGATGCTCACAAGCGTGCCGTGACGATTCGTATCGAAAAGCTTAATCAGCAATAAGTTAAGTAAGGAATTAACATGGAAAAGTTAGCCCGTAAGCAAGTTCAAGCGTTAACGCCTTACTTGTCTGCACGCCGAATTGGTGGCTCTGGTGATGTCTGGCTCAATGCCAATGAATCGCCGTTCGATAATGAATATAAAACGTCTTATACTCGCCTCAATCGCTACAGTGAATGTCAGCCGAAAGCGTTGATTGAGAGTTACGCCGCTTATGCCGGTGTTAAGCCTGAGCAAGTGCTAACCTCGCGCGGTGCAGATGAAGGAATTGAATTATTGATTCGTGCATTCTGCGAACCCAATCAAGATGCGATTCTATATTGTCCGCCCACTTATGGTATGTACGCGATCAGTGCGGAGACTATAGGTGTGGAGCGCAAAGTTGTGCCGCTAACGTCTGATTGGCAATTGGATCTACCGACCATTGAAGCCAGCCTCGATAATGTCAAGCTTGTCTTTGTCTGTAGTCCGAATAATCCAACCGGCAATTTAGTTAAACGTGAAGATATCATTTCTTTACTTGAAATGACCAAAGACCGCGCCATTGTGGTGATGGACGAAGCTTATATTGATTTTTGTCCTGAAGCGTCAACGGTAGATTTACTGGCACAATATCCGAATCTTGCGATTTTGCGCACCATGTCTAAAGCCTTTGCATTAGCGGGTTTGCGATGTGGTTTCACTCTAGCAAATGAAGAGCTTATCAACGTTTTGCTCAAAGTGATTGCGCCATATCCAGTGCCGATTCCAGTCGCTGATATCGCGGTACAAGCTTTGTCTGAATCAGGCTTAGCACGTATGAAATATCAAGTATTAGACATCAGTGCGAACCGTTCTTACTTACAAGCAGGTTTAAGTATGCTTAATGGTGTGACCGTCTATGATGGCTGGGGCAATTATCTATTAGTGAAATTTGAAGATGGGGACGCAGTATTTAAAGCTGCCTGGGATAATGGCATCATTTTGCGTAATTCACCCATTGCAAACTGCGTCCGCATTAGTATCGGTAACCGAGAAGAGTGTGAAAAAACACTGAGTTTTATCCGAAATACTCTGCAATAAGATTTAAGCCGCCAGGTATGTTTTGGCGGCTGCTCAGAAAAGGAAAGCAATGTGAGCCAAAAAATTCTTTTTATTGATCGTGATGGCACCTTAATTGTCGAGCCACCAGAAGATTTTCAAGTTGATCGTTTAGATAAATTGAAATTCGAACCTAACGTCATTCCTGTGTTGTTAAAACTGCAAGATGCCGGCTACCGTTTAGTGATGGTGACCAACCAAGATGGCCTCGGTACTGACAGTTACCCACAAGCGGATTTTGACGCACCACACAACATGATGATGGATATTTTTACCTCACAAGGTGTGAAGTTCGATGACGTGTTGATTTGTCCACATTTTGACGCGGATAATTGTTCTTGCCGTAAGCCAAAATTGGGCTTAGTGAAAGATTATCTGCAACAAGGCAAAGTGGATTTTAAAACCTCGGCTGTCATTGGTGACCGCGTTACGGATCTGCAATTGGCAGAAAACATGGCGATTCGCGGTATTCAGTACAACCCTCAAACCATGAATTGGTTAGATATCTTAAAAGATTTGACTACCCAGCCACGTATTGCCGAAGTCGTGCGTACCACTAAAGAAACCGACATTAAAATTCGCGTGAATTTAGATGAGCAAGGTGGTAATCAAATTTCAACCGGCATGGGCTTTTTTGATCACATGCTCGATCAAATCGCGACCCACGGTGGTTTCCAAATGATTGCTAAAGTCGATGGTGATTTGCATATCGATGATCACCACACCATTGAAGACACCGCACTGGCACTTGGTCAAGCTCTGAAAGAAGCGCTAGGTGACAAACGTGGCATTGGTCGCTTTGGATTCAGCCTGCCGATGGATGAGTGTTTAGCGCAATGTGCATTGGATCTATCGGGTCGTCCATATCTGAAATTCGATGCCAAGTTTAGCCGCCCTCAAGTAGGTGACCTCTCAACTGAAATGGTGGTGCACTTCTTCCGTTCATTAACTGATACGCTTGCTTGTACATTGCACCTATCGTCAACTGGCGATAACGATCACCACATTATTGAAAGTTTGTTTAAAGCGTTTGGTCGTACTTTGCGTCAAGCGATTAAAGTGGAAGGCAATGAACTGCCAAGCAGTAAAGGGGTGTTGTAATGTCACAAAGTGCAACGCAAACACAAAAAGTCGTCATTATTGATACTGGCTGTGCCAATGTGTCTTCGGTTCGTTTTGCCATTGAACGTCTGGGTTACCAAGTCTCGATTTCAAAAGATCCGGCAGTGGTATTAGCAGCGGATAAACTGTTCTTGCCGGGAGTGGGTACGGCAAGTGAAGCGATGAAAAACCTGGCAGAGCGCAACTTGATTGAATTGGTCAAGCAAGTAGAAAAGCCACTACTTGGTATCTGCCTAGGGATGCAATTACTCGGTCGTTTATCACAAGAAAAAGGTCAGAAAGGCAATGAGGTTGTGGATTGCTTAGGCCTGTGCGATGGTGAAGTCCGTTTAATGGATACCGGGGATTTGCCATTGCCACACATGGGTTGGAATACCATTCAACCTAAAGCGGGTCATCCATTGTTTAAAGACATTCCGGCTGATAGCTATTTCTATTTTGTACACAGCTATGCGATGCCTGTCGGCGATTATACCATTGCCAGTTGCGATTATGGCAACCCATTTACCGCTGCGGTCCAAAATGGCAATTATTATGGGGTACAATTTCACCCAGAACGTTCGTCTAAGGCGGGCTCGAAGTTGATTCAGAATTTTTTAGAGCTCTAGTTTTTAAAGCTGTAAATTATTTGAACAGAATGGATAAAGAAAAAGGAATTGAGTTTGATTATTCCCGCATTAGATTTAATTGATGGCCAGGTAGTACGTTTATTTCAAGGCGACTACGGGCAAAAAACAGAATATAAAGTTGACCCTGCTGAGCAATTTAACCTTTATCACCAAGCCGGGGCGAATTGGCTGCATTTAGTTGATTTGACTGGCGCAAAAGACACCTCCGCTCGTCAGCTTGATTTAATCGCTAAATTACTCGCCAGTACGCCTGCGAATATCCAAATTGGTGGTGGTGTGCGTAACGAGCAAGATGTTATAGATTTACTGGAAGCGGGCGCACAACGTGTAGTTGTCGGTTCTACGGCTGTTAAAGAGCCTGAATTAGTGAAAGGTTGGATGGAAAAATACGGCGCTGAAAAGATCGTATTGGCGCTCGATATCAACATTGATGAGCAAGGCGTTCGTCGTGTGGCTATTTCTGGCTGGCAAGAAGATTCCGGTGTCACTATTGAAGCTCTGATTGAAGATTATCTCACGGTTGGCTTAAAACACGTTTTATGCACCGACATCTCTCGTGATGGCACATTAGCCGGGTCTAACGTTGAGTTGTATGTCGACCTTTGTAAACAATATCCGCAAGTGCAATTCCAATCTTCTGGTGGTATTGGTAGCTTAGATGACATTGCTGCATTGAAAGGCACAGGCGTTGCTGGCGTAATTGTTGGACGCGCACTATTAGATGGCAAGTTTACCGCAGAGGAGGCATTCTCATGTTGGCAAAGCGAATAATCCCTTGTCTTGATGTTCGAGATGGTCAAGTCGTTAAAGGCGTGCAATTTCGAAATCATGAAATCATTGGCGACATTGTCCCACTCGCACAACGATATGCCGAAGAAGGTGCCGATGAGCTAGTGTTTTATGATATTACCGCATCGAGTGACGGCCGTGTGGTGGACAAAAGTTGGGTAGCCCGTGTAGCGGAAGTGATTGATATTCCATTTTGTGTCGCGGGTGGTATTAAATCGGCTGAAGATGCGGCACGTATTTTGGAATTTGGCGCAGATAAAGTCTCAATCAACTCACCGGCTTTGGCGAATCCTCAGTTGATTACTGATTTAGCGGATAAGTTTGGTGTCCAGTGTATCGTGGTCGGTATTGATTCCTACTACGATAAGGAAACGGGTAAATATCAAGTTTACCAATTTACCGGTGATGAAGAGCGCACTAAAGCCACAGCGTGGGAAACTCGCGATTGGGTACAAGAAGTGCAAAAGCGTGGCGCAGGTGAAATTGTATTGAATATGATGAACCAAGATGGCGTACGTAATGGCTATGATATTGAGCAATTGAACATGGTGCGTGAAGTGTGTCATGTGCCATTGATTGCTTCGGGTGGCGCAGGGGCGATGGAGCACTTTGCGGAAGCCTACCACAAAGCCAATGTGGATGGGGCACTGGCGGCCTCGGTTTTTCACAAGCAAGTGATTAATATCGGTGAATTGAAGCAATACTTAAAACAACAGGGCGTGGAGATACGTTTATGAGTGAAGCAGTAACAGAACAAACCACGTTTAAAGTGTCAGACATTCAAGCCATTGCGGCGCGAATTGATTGGGAAAAAGTGGACGGTTTAGTGCCTGTAATCGTGCAAGACTACCAATCTAGCCAAGTGCTGATGATGGGGTACATGAATAGCGATGCGCTGCAAAAAACCGCTGATACTGGTTTAGTGACGTTTTATTCTCGAACTAAGCAGCGCTTATGGACCAAAGGCGAAGAGTCTGGCAATAGCTTGAACTTAGTTAACCTGTCTTTAGATTGTGACAACGATACCTTATTGGCTAAGGTCAATCCTATTGGCCCAACTTGTCATACTGGAACCACCACGTGTTTTGACGCAGATAAGCAGGACGAAACCCAATTGGTGTGGCTTCATCAACTTGAGCAGCTATTGGCTGCCCGCAAGAGTGCCGACCCAGAATCCTCTTACACCGCCAGTCTTTATGCTCGTGGCACAAAACGCATTTCGCAGAAAGTGGGCGAAGAGGGCGTTGAAGTCGCGCTTGCGGCAACGTCGGGTGACAAGGCGGAATTAGTGTGTGAATCGGCGGATCTGATCTATCACTTATTCGTTCTTCTGCAAGACCAAGGCCTCTCTTTCAATGATGTGATTAACAAATTGAAAGAGCGCCATAAGTAGTAACAATAAGCAAAAGGGCGAAAGCATATTTAAAACCGAGTCCAATCTGACTCGGTTTTTTTATGTATAAAAACTCTATTTTCAGCAAGTTAACCTCAGCTGAGGATAACTAGAAGTCACTCAATACCGCACTTTGGGCGTCTAACTTCGTTAAAATCAACGCAATAGGCCAGCTATTGACTTATGATTTTGCCTTGTTATTCATCCCAAATTGCAGCATTGAAAGAAACTCATTACTTCCTAGATACCTTTTGGTTATTTTTATCTTATTTATATCAGTGGGTTAGGGTGGTTGCTGTGACACTCTTATCCGCAGCTGAGGTTAAGTTATAAATTTTACTGCACAAATGTATAGTAATCTATTGCTAAAGTAGTAAGTAAGGCTTACTATATCGGCCTGATCAATCTTCTCTGCTATTTGTCATCGTTATAAAGGTTAATTATGGGCCACACTTCTGTTGGTTATTTACTGTCTGATGTATCACGTCTGGTTCGCAAAACATTTCAGAATGATCCTGAGATAGGCAGCATTACTTTGGCTCAAGCTAAAACCCTAAAAACGATTGCCCGACATGAGGGAATCAAACAAGTGGCCTTAGCTGAACTCCTTGAAGTCAAACCAATGACAGTAGCGAGATTGATTGATCAACTTGTTGAAGAGGGGTTAGTGGAACGTTGTGCTAGCCCTTCTGATCGACGAGCTCACTTAATCTATTTGCTGCCCGCGGCGAAAGAGCGATTAGGAATTGTGCAAAAGGTAGGTGAAAAAGTTTGGGAAACCGGGCTACAAGGTTTATCTGCTGAGCAAAAAGAACAATTCATTCAAACGCTCGAACATATTCATCGCAACTTATTACAAGATTAACTAGGTACGATATGACCAATGAATCAAATTCACCAATGCCTGAAGAGCAACTTCAATCATTGGTTAAAAAATCCAAATTAAAATCCAAACGTTTCGTACTACTATTCATTATTCCACTTCTTCTTATTGTGGGAAGCGTTGTTATTTATTTGAATGGCGGTCGCTATGTAGAAACCGAAAATGCCTATGTGAAAGCAGATAAAACCCCAATTAATTCTGAAGTGGTTGGGCGCGTTATCAACGTGCCTGTCATTGAAAACCAACACGTTAAAAAAGGCGATTTATTGGTTCAGATCGATCCTAAGCCTTATGAAATTGCGGTGGCTCAAGCGGAAGCTAATCTTGCTGACGTGCGTACGGATCTTGAAACGCTCAAAGCGGAATATCAAAATAAACTGGCAAACATTGAGGTGGCACAAAGTCAGTTAGATTACGCTCGTATTGAAGAAAAACGTCAATATAACCTCCGCAATAAAAAATATTCTTCTGAAGCTGAATACGATTCAGCCCGCCAAAAAACATTGCTGTTTGAATTGCAAATCAACGCATTGGAAAAGGGCTTAAAACAAGTGGCAGAAAGCTTGGGTGGTGATCCTAATGCGCCTGTAGAAGAACATCCGAAATTTAAACTTGCGGCGGCGCAACTTGAGCAAGCGAAAAACGATTTAGATCATGTCAATGTGTATGCTCCGGCGGATGGCATTGTGTCTAAAGTGCTTGAAGATGGTCAATACATTACCTCGAACACCACCACAATGTTGTTGGTTGCAGATAAGAATTTGTGGGTTGAAGCTAACTTCACTGAGAAAGAAATGACCAATGTGGAAGTCGGTCAAGAAGTTGATATTGAAGTCGATTATGCACCGGGTTACACCTGGAAGGGGCACGTGAAGAGTATCAGTCCTGCAACGGGTTCTGAATATTCAGTGATCCCAGCGCAAAACGCGACAGGTAACTGGGTGAAAGTTACTCAGCGTTTACCTATTCGCATTTCTATTGAAGCAAAAGATGATATGCCGACATTACGAGCGGGTATGAGTGCCATTGTTACGGTGGATACTAAGCACAAACGTCATTTATCTCTGTAATTAAGGCATTTTTGCTATGAGTGAAGTTACATTACAAGCTAATGAGAAGGAAGAAAGCGGCAAAAGGCTGATGATTACCTTCTCGGTAATGTTAGCAACCATCATGCAAGCGCTGGATACGACGATTGCTAACGTTGCGTTACCACATATGCAAGGGGCGATGGGCGCGACTCAAGATCAGATTTCATGGGTTCTGACTTCGTATATCGTTGCGTCGGCCATTGCAATGCCACTAACGGGGTTTGTTGCGGCTAAAATTGGTCGTAAGCGCTTGTTCATCTATTCGGTCATCGGTTTTACCATTGCTTCTATTTTGTGTGGCGCGGCGCAATCGCTTGATCAAATTATTTTGTTCCGTTTGTTGCAAGGTGTTTTCGGTGCGAGTTTAGTACCGCTATCACAATCCGTTTTACTTGATACCTATCCAAGAGAACAACACGGTTCTGCAATGGCTTTGTGGGGAGTGGGTGTGATGGTTGGGCCGATTTTAGGTCCATCCCTCGGCGGTTGGTTGACGGAATACTACAACTGGCGCTGGGTGTTTTATATTAATATTCCTTTTGGTGCCCTTGCTTGGTTTGGTATTGCCGCGTACGTAAAAGAAACGGCGATTGAAGCAGATAGGAAGTTCGACCTGTTTGGTTTTACTTTGATTGCATTTGCGATTGGTTCGTTGCAGCTATTTTTAGACCGAGGCGAATCTCAAAACTGGTACTCCAGCATGGAGGTCATTATTGAGACTGCAATCGCTGCTATTGCGCTGTATATGTTTGTTGTACATATGTTTACTGCCAAGCGTCCTTTTCTAGATCCGAAAATGTTTGCCGATAGAAACTTCATTGTCGGGATTACCATCGGGTTTATGATGGGGGTTGTGTTATTGGCAACCATGGCTCTCTTGCCGCCATTTATGCAAAGTTTAATGGGCTATCCGGTTCTCGATGTCGGTTTCCTATTAACCCCACGTGGCTTTGGTACCATGGCTGGCATGCTGATTGTTGGGCGGGTGGCACGTAAAGTCGACTTGCGCTATCTGATGGTGATTGGTACGTCACTGATGATTTTATCTCTTTGGGAAATGACACTGTTTAATGCAGAAGTCAGCTCTTGGGATATCGTGAGAACTGGTGTGGTTCAAGGTTTAGGTCTTGGTCTGGTATTCGTACCGCTATCGACGATGGCGTTTTCTACTCTGGAGCCAAAATTTCGAACCGAGGGAACGGCGCTTTATAGCTTAATTCGTAATATCGGTAGTAGTATTGGTATTTCAGTGGTGACAACGTATCTAGCCCATCGAATCCAGTATAATCATGCAGTATTTGGTGAGTACATTACGCCATTTAGTCGCCCTTTACATATGGCAGCGGAAAAGGGCATGTATGATATTACTACTCAAGCCGGTTTATATGCGATTGATGCAGAACTGAATCGGCAAGCGGCGATATTGGGTTACTTGCAAGACTATCGCTTAATGATGTTTGTCTGTTTGATCATGCTACCAATGATTTTCTTGTTTAAGAAAGGTCGCTAACAGTAAAAAATTAACGAACTCACCAATAAAAAAGCTCGAGCCAGTGATCAATTGGATCGAGCTTTTTAGTATTTAACCTCAGCTGCGGATAACTAGAAGCCATTCAATACCGCACTTTGGGCGTCTAACTTCGTTAAAATCAACGCAATAGGCCAGCTATTGACTTATGATTTTGCCTTGTTATCCATCCCAAATTGCAGCATTGAAAGAAAGTCATCAACCCTAGATTTCTGATAGATATTTTTATCTTTTTCATATCAATGGATTAAATTTATTATTGTGGCACTCTTATCCACAGCTGAGGTTATTTAGAGTTTTGTTAAAAGTGGAGCATAGGTTTTACCCACAGCACTTTTTAAACTTTTTTCCGCTGCCGCATAGGCAAGGATCATTGCGGCCAATTTTTGTTTTTGCGATGGTTTGATTCAGTCGAGGATCGATGTTTTCTTCGGGCATGATGCCATCAATATAACGCCACTCTTTATTCTCTTTTATAAAGCGCGAACGTTCATGCAGGCAATAACGTTGTCCGTCTTCTTCAAAATAGGCTTTAAATTCAACATAGCCTTCTTCTGTATTTTTCGGAGTAGGCGCATCTAAGACGTCGAGTTCAACCCAATGACTGTCAACAGACTCGGCAATCGCTTCAGCTTGCAAAGCGGCTTGGCATGATGAGTGATAAGTGGCAATCACAAAATCGACATTTTTTAATACGTGGGCACTGTAACGGGCTCGCATTAATTGCACTGGTTGAATTGCCTGCTTTGTATCAGCGTGTATCGGTTGGCAGCATTGTGCATAAACCTGCTTACTACCACAGGGACATAGACTATTTTCTTGCATTGATAAAGGTATTCTTCGGTTGATGATAAGTTAGCATTGGTGAGACAGTTTACCGTCCAGTCTTCGATGATGATACTCCGGGGTCGACCAATCAACAGCGTTGCGATAAAAATGCTCGGTTTGACTAGGATCTAGTTTGAGTTTGCTCGTTAACCACTGAATGTTGGATAGATCTTGTTTCTCATAAGCAATGGCAAGCGCAAGCATATCACCTAACACGCCTTGTTGTGCAATCAAAGCATCGATGGCGGGCCTTCCCAAGGGTAGTGTTTCAATCAAATGGGATAGGGGTTGTTCCAGTAACTTATCTAATTGAGAAAACATCCCTACATAGTAAGCATGTTCAATATTGATATCGAATTGCTGTAGAGCGGCGACTTGTTCACAAAAATGTGCTCTTTGCATCGACGTTTCATAATAATGGCTTGGGTCTGTGTCGTAAGCCGCGGTAAGAGACAAAGCAATAAAAAGTCGAATTTGTTCAAAGCCAAGTGCGTGAAATACTTCTTCAAAAGAATGAAATGTACTATCAATGAGGTGGGCGTGAACATAGCGCATTAACTTGTAAGACATCGTTACGTCATGACGGATCAAACGCTCAATCAATTGATAATCAATCGGCGTCTGGTTAATGGCTATTTCAAGTTGCTCCACAGTAAAAGGGGAGGATTCAATGCGCTTGCGTTTGATGATTTCAGGTTCATGCAATTCATAGCCTTGAAAATAATCAAATCCAGCGGCTCGTGCAGCCTCTAATTCTTCTTTGGTATCGATTTTTTCTGCAAGATAGTAAAGCGGCAACGTTTTATGTTGGTGAATAAATTTTTGCGCATCTTCAATAGAAATTTGTTTGATATCGAATTTAACCGTCGTGATATAAGGAAGAAATCGCTCCCAACTTTCTGAAGGAACAAAGTCATCAAGCGCAATTTTATAGCCCTTTGCGTACATCGACTTAACAGCTGAAAAAAGCTCATCACTGGGTGGACAATTTTCCAAGATTTCTATCATTAATTGGTTAGCTGTAAAGAGTGTAGGGATTTGTTCAACAAGGCTTTGGTAGGGGAAATTTACAAAATATAAGGTGTTATCGTAGCCTTGAACATTAGTTAAAAAGAAATGCTCGGTGAGAAGCCGGCTTGTAGCCTGTTCTGGATCAATAGAAGGAAATTTATTTTTAAATCCTTCTCGAAATAATAGCTCGTAGGCCACAATGCGGTCGTTGGCATTTACGATCGGCTGACGCGCAATAAAAGAATACATCTTTTAGACTCTTACCTTATAGGCTTGAATGATAAACAAGTGATTCACAATATCCGAAATTCCTTTTTGCGGCTAGAGAGTTTGTAACAAAATTGTTGATATAAATATTAAAATGGTGAGATCTATCCAATAAGGATAGGTTAACTAACAAAATTTGTAATTGAAACTTGTTGTACTGAGCACGTCAGGCTATAGGGGGTAGGTGAAATACTTAAAGTGGCCTTTGTTGAAGCTCACATCCGGTTGAATTACACACTAAAATAGAGCCTTGCTCATACCAATCACCGAGAACTATCCGAGTTGCCATTCCGTTTGCTGTCTTATGTTGATGAATATCCGGGCGATGGGTATGACCGTGGATCATGTGTATCACATTATTTTTTTCTAATTCATGGACAACTTCTTCTGGCGTGACGTCCATAATATCCATGTGTTTACGACGCTTTTGCTTTTTAATTTTCGCTTGAACGTTGGACACAATTTTTCGACGAATGAACAAAGGTATCCAATGGAACAAGGTTTGCAGCCATTTCTGATGCACGGTTTTGCGAAATTCTTGATATTTCTCATCGCGAGTGCATAAGGTGTCACCATGCAGTATTAATGTTGGCGTACCGTATAAGTCAATCACAGCGGTATCGGGCAGTAGGGTCATTCCTGTTTCAGCACAGAAGCGTTTACCTAATAAGAAATCCCTATTACCTTGAATAAAAAAGCATTCAACACCTTGTTGAGTTAAAGTTTTAAACGCATTTTTTATGGAAATATTGAAAGGGGAGTTGTCATCATCACCAATCCAAAATTCGAATAGATCACCGAGCACGTATAGTTTTTCGGCCTGCGGTGCTTCTTGTTGCATAAAGCGTAAAAAGCAATCCGTGATATCAGGACGAAGGGGCGATAAATGCAGATCAGCAATGAATAAGGTGGTCATGAAATCTCGTACTATAACAATCAAAATAATAAAAAAGGGAGAACGTATCTCCCTCAGTTTACAGCATACGGTCGGTATTTAATTCATACCAAGTGTTAATTATGCTTCGATTGTAGTTCCAGTGATAACCACATCTTCCAGTGGTACATCTTGGTGCATGCCGTAAGAACCTGTGCTTACCGCTTTGATTTTGTTTACAACATCCATGCCTTCAACCACTTCAGCGAATACACAGTAACCCCAACCGTTCATTGATTCAGATTTGAAATCAAGGAAAGTGTTGTCGTTCACGTTGATGAAGAACTGAGAGCTGGCCGAATGAGGTTCCATAGTACGAGCCATTGCCAATGTGCCGACTTTGTTGCTTAGGCCGTTGTTTGCTTCGTTTTTGATGGTTGCACGAGTGGCTTTTTCTTTTAGGCCAGAGGTCATGCCACCACCTTGAATCATAAATCCATCGATAACACGGTGGAAAAGCGTGTTGTCGTAAAAGCCTTCTTGGCAATATTGTAGGAAGTTAGCGGCTGTAAGCGGCGCTTTTTCTTCGTTTAATTTAACTTTAATATCGCCAAAGTTAGTGTGAAGGATGATCATGGTTAGGTCCTTTATCATTGGATTTAATGTTGAGCGATTCGCTTGTTTTGATTGCTTTGATCAAAAGTGCCAAGCAAATAGAATCGCCAATTTTATCGCAACTCATAGTGAAAGCAAATGCAATCATGCGAACTGTCGTTTTATCACGCGAATACACGACTAAAAATAGGCTTGAGGTCGACTTCATTGCCTGTTTGGGTATAATCGAAAAATTATAATTTTCACCGGACGTAGATAGAGATCATGTTAAAAATTTATAACACATTGACCCGCCAAAAAGAGGAATTTAAACCTATTCATGCTGGAAAAATTGGCATGTATGTTTGTGGTGTGACTATCTATGATTTGTGCCACATTGGCCATGGCCGTACCTTCGTTTCTTTCGATGTGGTTTCTCGTTATTTGCGTTTCTTAGGCTACGACCTTACTTTTGTGCGCAACATTACTGATATTGATGACAAAATCATTAAACGTGCGGCTGAAAACAATGAAACTTGTGAAGCATTAACCGAACGTTTAATTGAAGAAATGTACGCGGATTTCGATGCGTTGAATATCAAGCGTCCGGATGTTGAGCCTCGTGCAACTCATTACATTAAAGAAATTATTGAGCTCGTTGAACGTTTGATCGAACGCGGTTTTGCTTATGTTGCCGATAATGGCGATGTGATGTTTGAAGTGAAAAAGTTTGAACAATACGGCAAGCTGTCAGGCCAAGATCTAGAGCAATTGCAAGCCGGTGCCCGTGTCGATGTTGAAAGCGCAAAACGTAGTCCAATGGATTTTGTGGTTTGGAAAATGTCGAAACCAGGTGAGCCGACTTGGGAATCGCCTTGGGGCCCAGGTCGTCCAGGTTGGCATATTGAATGTTCAGCAATGAACTCTTCCATTTTAGGTCACCATTTTGATATTCATGGTGGGGGCTCAGATTTACAGTTTCCACATCATGAAAATGAAATTGCTCAATCTTGCTGCGCGCACGATACTCAGTATGTGAATACTTGGATGCACAGCGGAATGGTCATGGTTGATCGTGAAAAGATGTCTAAGTCTTTAGGTAACTTCTTTACCATTCGTGATGTATTGAAACATTACGATTCTGAGACGGTTCGCTACTTTTTGATGTCTGGTCATTACCGTAGTCAGCTGAACTACAGTGAAGAGAACTTAAATCAAGCCCGTGCTTCACTCGAGCGTCTATATACTTCATTGCGTGGCCTTGATATGTCAGCGTCACCTGCTGGTGGCGAAGAGTTTGTGGCACGCTTTACCGCCGCGATGAATGATGATTTCAATACACCGGAAGCTTATTCCGTGTTGTTTGATATGGCGCGTGAAGTTAACCGTCTGAAAACCGTTGATATGGACAAAGCTTCAGCATTAGGCGCACTGATGCGTGAGTTAGCTGATGTGATCGGTATCCTCTATCAAAACCCAGAAGCTTTCTTACAAGGCGAAGCGGGCAGTGATGATGAAGTTGCGGAAATTGAAGCGCTGATCAAATTACGTAACGATTCTCGCGCAGCGAAAGATTGGGCCAACGCCGATTTAGCGCGTGATAAGTTAAATGAGCTAGGCATCGTTTTAGAAGACGGAGCAGAAGGCACAACTTGGCGTCGTAAATAATAAATAACGATGAATTGATTCAATAGGGCTTGCGGTTTATATAGAGGCTGCAAGCCTTTTTCTCGAAACTCGAAACTCGAAACTCAACTACTAAAGGCGCTTTACTGTGGCTCAGATGTATTTTTATTACTCGGCAATGAATGCGGGTAAATCAACCACTTTGCTTCAATCTTCCTTTAACTATCGTGAACGTGGTATGAATCCTGTGATTTTTACGGCTGAAATCGACGATCGAGCGGGTGTTGGTAAAGTGAGCTCTCGCATTGGTTTACAATCTGATGCGCATTTATACAATTCCGAAACTGACTTATATGTTGCTGTGAAAGCGTTAAACGCAAATGAAAAAATTCATTGCATCATGATCGATGAATGCCAGTTCTTAAACAAAGAACAGGTATATCAGTTAACCGAGGTGGTCGATAAGCTACATATCCCAGTCCTTTGTTATGGTTTACGTAGTGACTTTTTAGGTGAGCTGTTTGAAGGTAGCCAATACCTATTAGCATGGGCTGATAAACTGATTGAGCTGAAAACCATCTGTCATTGTGGCCGCAAAGCGAATATGGTGATCCGTATGGATGAAACCGGTAAAGCCATTGCAGAAGGGGATCAGGTTGCGATTGGTGGTAATGATCGTTACGAATCGGTGTGCCGCTTGCATTACAAAGAAGCGCTAGGTAAGTAGTCGTGTTAGGTAGGCTGAATCGTTGGGTCGGTAGTTGTCGCTAAGATAACCTATTGCTCGCTAAGTTAACCTATTGCTCGCTAAGTTAACTTATTGAACGCTAAGCTAACTACCTGATATTAGATACTTCGTTTTAGCATCAACTGGTAGAGAAAACAAAGGCCGCTGATAGTGAATATCCGCGGCCTTTTTTATACTTGTAAGCGTTAAGGTAGATTAGAACTGAGGTTTAGCCGCAAATTGCTTGGCAGCATAAGCAACACGTTCAGCCGGTTTTGGATAGTCAATTGGTGTTTCTAGGCTTTCAATATGCTGTAGACGCGGTAATAAACCTGCGCCATTCGCAATTTGAATTGCCAGGCCAGGACGGGCATTAAGCTCAAGAACCATTGGGCCTTCTTCTTTATCCAATACCATGTCGGTACCCATGTAACCTAATCCGGTCATTTCCCAAGCGCTAGAAGCTAAGATCAGCAGCTTTTCCCAATCAGGTACAACAAGACCACTTAATGGTTTGCCTGTATCCGGATGGTGGGTAATAGGGCGGTCAAATTGAACACCACGGACGGCACGGCCAGTTGCAATATCAAGACCAACCCCAACCGCGCCTTGGTGTAAGTTTGCTTTACCATCTGATGCAGCTGTTGAACAACGCATCATCGCCATGACTGGGTAACCTTTAAATACGATAACGCGAATATCTGGCACACCTTCATAGCTGTAACCATCAAAAGAAACATCATCGAATTTGATAAGGTTCTCTACAACCGCCACATCGTTTTTGCCGCCGAGTGAGAATAAACCGGCAAGGGCGTTACTGATATGACGCTCTACATCTTGTTCTGAAATCGCTTGTCCCGATGGCTTAATGTAAACACCATCTTTGTGGGAAATGATCACCAGAATGCCTTTACCGCCCGAACCGCGAGCAGGCTTAATGACAAACCCCGGCCACTCTTTCACCATTTGATGAATGTTTTTTACCTGAGCTTGTTGTGAAATCACACCAATGAGCTTAGGCACTGTTGCTCCGTGTTTTTGCGCAATGATCTTCGTTTGTAGCTTGTCATCCACCAGAGGATAGCGAGAACGGTCGTTATAGCGCGAAATATACGCGCCATTACGTTTGTTCATCCCCATGATGCCCTTTGCTTTTAGCTTTTGAGGCGATGTGAAGTTAGAGAAAAACATCGTTTATTCCTCCGCTAAAGGCTTGAATCGTTTCAATTCTAATAGGCGATAGCCAGTGTAGTTACCTAGCATTAGGATACAAGCAAGCACAATAAATTGTGTGCCAATAAAGTTAAACGTGATGTGTTGAACGTAAGGGTTCGTCATTGCAAGGTAAATTAATACCGCGGTGAATAATGAGCCACCACCTTGCATAAACACTTCTTTTGCGCCTTCTTCTTCCCACAAGATAGACATACGTTCAATCGTCCAAGACAAGATAATCATTGGGAAGAAAGTGATGGTTAAGCCTTGTGTTAGACCAATATTGAACGACACAATCGTGAACATGGAAATAATTAGGATAACCGTAATGATCACCGCTGATATTCTAGCCACTAAGAGTAAGTTAAGCTTGGAGAGGTAACTTCGTATCACCAAACCCGTACCGACAATCAGTAAGAAACCAATAATACCTGGTACTAATTGGGTTTGCACAAAGGCGACTGCAATCAATACTGGCATGAAAGTACCAGAGGTTTTCAAACCAATTAATACGCGTAAGAACACCACGATTAATGCGCCGATAGGGATCAGCATGATGGTTTTGAACATAGACTGTTCTTCAAGCGGCAAGCTATGAATAGAGAAGTTGAGTAGGTTATCTGCTACCACTTTCTGCTTGGTTGCATTGCTTGGAGAAACATCTTGCGCAAGCATTGAGAAGAACACTTTACTGTGTTTACCACCGATAACATCCAGTAGAGATACATTCGATTCATCCCAGATCAGCATGTTTGCTTTCATGCCTTGCTCTGTGCTTTCAGGATTGAATAGCTGCCAAAGTTCACCATCCCATACTTCAATCATCGGAATGATGGATTGACGACGGCGACCATCTTCTAGTTCGATAACGCCAACCGTTTTGCTATGAATACCCGCTGAAGACAAGATGTTACCGATCGCTTCTACCTTGCTGAAATCATCAAGCAAAAGTGATGCGTTTTGGTTATCTGGATCATTAAATTGTTTGACGAGTTCACGAGCAAAAGTAATGTCGTCCGCTGAACGTTCTGAGGCTTGTGAAGTGATTGCATCAACCGCTGCTTGTTGAGGTGCAGTAAAGGTTGGGGCAACTAAATCACTGTCTGCTGGTGGAATAACATCCGCTTGGGATTGAGGGTCAACTAAGAATTGAGTTTTGTAATAAATGGTTTGTGGGCCATTTGCATCTCGTACTGACCATTCTGCACGACGACCAGTATCGGTATTAATGTAAGATAAGCCGTAACCTGGTGATGAAGCGCTTTCATCGATTAGGGTAAAGCCATCTTGAGTATGCGGCGCAGCTAACGATACTTTGACTGGACCTCCTGTAGCAACAAACTCAACGCGAGCTTCAATATCCCATATTTGTCGTGTTTCACCCGGTCCCCAAGGCACGCCGTAGTCTTGATGACGCATGACGCTTAAAGTGATCCCGGTAATGACAAGTATGGCGATAAGAAAATAAAATGGCACTCTAGACGTCATAACTTTTCCTTAACCTGTCTATTTTGTTATTTAAATTATTATTTTGAATTTTTCTTTGGTGCTTGTGACTCAATGAACTCTCGGCTCACATCAACATAAGCAACATCTTGAATAAACTCGCGTCCCAGCAAAATTGGATAATCCATTTGCGTACGGTCAGCTAAAGTAAATTGTGCTTTCTCATGGATACTGCCAATCTTGATCCATAATTCAACAACCGGTCTACGTTCTAAAGAATTGGTACTCGATTGGCGAATTTTGACATGCTTAATGATTGGAGCTTCTACCCATTTTCTGTCTTCTGGGGCAGTTTCATCAGATATATGAAATTTAACCCACTTTTGTCCATTACGCTCGAATTCTTGTAAATCAACTGCATTGATTGAGGAGGTGGTCGCACCGGTATCCACGCGAGCAGTGAAATCAGTTTTGACAATATCAATACCGACGTTTTCTAACGAACCTAATGTCACCATACCCGGACGGGTTTGTGGTTCTGCTAAATCAGTCACGGTAATGTTAGATGTGACGGTGGCTGAGTTAGAGTTTGATTGGGCTTTTCGTACCGAATTGAAGTAAGCGTGTTGACGTTGTTTCAATACTTCTACTTCGTTACTCAGGTTGATGATCTCCGACTCTAGACTAGCAATATAATCAGTCTGTTTATCTAGGTTAGAATCAAGCTCTTCGATACGATTAGTCAGGTTTTCTTCACTTTGGTTAACCGCATTAATGGTTTGCTTGGAGTAGTGTTCTCCTGTCATATATGCACAGCCAGAAAGCGAACCTAGGGCAAAAACTGCAAGACCTAATGATTTTTTGAGCATATTAAACAGTTGTAACCTCAGTAAGTATTTGTTGTGTAAAGTCTAGCGTATCTGGATCTTGCAGTGAAGCGCTTTCATATTAGGCTCAGAGAATTCATACAGCTTTGACAGAAAAATGACTGACAAAATCGATACGCAGCCCAGCCTATGGGTTTGTGGCAACTAAAATGGCACGACGAGGTGCAGGGTAGCCTTCAACGGTTTTGCTTGGATCATTGGCATCTAGGTAATCCGGTAACGAATTATGCGTCATCCAGTTAGTACTACGTTGTTCTTCCGTACTAGTCACGTTTTCATCCACAATGCGCACGTTGATGAAGCCACATTTTTCTAACCATACTTTTAATGCCTTAGCGGATGGGAAGAAATAAACATTGCGCATTTGAGCGTAGCGATCGACAGGGACCAATACCGCGTTTTCATCGCCTTCGATCACTAAGGTTTCTAGAACCAATTCACCACCTGGCACTAATTGATTTTTTAGTTGATACAAATGATCAAGCGGTGAGCGGCGGTGATAAAGCACACCCATGCTAAATACCGTATCGAATGCTTTTAGTTCGGGTAGCTGTTCAATGCCAAGAGGGAGCAGATGAGCACGTTGATCGCCACCCATTAGCTTACGAATGGCTTCAAATTGGATTAAAAATAAATGTGATGGGTCAATTCCCACACAAAGACGTGCGCCCGCGCCAAGCATGCGCCACATGTGATAGCCATTGCCACAACCGACATCGAGTACAGAACGATGCGTTAAGTCAGAAATATGAGGCAAAACGCGATCCCATTTCCAGTCTGAACGCCATTCCGTTTCTATGTCTAAGCCATGCACATGGTATGGGCCTTTACGCCAAGGGTGGAAAGTACGCAGAAGGCTTTCGAGTTTTTTCTGCTCGCCAATTGCTAAAGGCTCATCATTGGTGATACTGACTTGGGTAGCAATATCAATGTTATCAGGTTGAGCGCCTGAAATTTTATTGAGCGCTTTTACCCAGCGTTCGAAATCACCATGTTCGGCATTTTGCCAATCAGTTAATTGTTGTGGCAAAATATTGAGCCAAGGTTGCAGGCGTTGGTCTTGGGCGATTAATTGGTAAAAGTTAGCAAAATTAAACATAGCACTCATTTCTAAAAATTAAGTTCATGGGGTTCAAGCAAATGAACAACATGCTCAGCTGAGGGTATCGTTGATTATTTGATGGCAAACATAGAGCCAAAATTAAAGCATTGGAACCAAACTTCGTAGCTACTAAAGCCAATTTTTTCGAAACGTTGTTTGTGAGCTTCGATGGAGTCTGGGCGCATGACGTTTTCAATTGCGCTGCGTTTTTGGCTGATTTCCAGTTCACTGTAGCCATTTGCACGTTTAAAGTCGTGGTGTAAGTCGATTAATAACTCATGAGCAGGCTGATTTTCGAAAACGTATTTTTCCGACAAAATCAAAATACCGCCAGGACGGAGGCCCGCGTAAATCTTTTCTAATAAAGCGAATCTATCTTCTGGTGAAAGAAATTGCAGTGTGAAATTTAAAACCACGACAGAAGCGTTCTCGATTTCAATATCACGAATATCGGCTTCAATGACTTGCACCGGTGTATCTGAACGATAGGCATTAATATGAAGTTTGCAGCGTTCCACCATGGCCGGAGAGTTGTCAACGGCGATGATTTGACAGTTTTCTTGGTCAATATGACGACGCATGGATAAGGTAGCCGCGCCGAGTGAACAACCCAAGTCATAAACATTTGAGCTAGGTTTGGCAAAGCGTTCCGCCAACATGCCAATAGCCGAAATGATATTGCTGTAGCCGGGCACGGAGCGTTGGATCATATCAGGGAAGACTTCTGCCACTCTTTCATCAAAAGTAAAATCACCCATTTTTTCTATTGGCGCAGAAAAAATCACATCACGCTTGCTCATTGCCACTCACTTTATATATCAGAATTTAACACCCTGTTATTTTAAGGGAACTTGTTAAGTAGCGCTATTGTGTTTGCAAGTTAATTGAGTTTATTTCATTGCTTTGACTTAAGCGGAGACAAATTAAACATTAGATGATGGCTTTTTGAGCAAAAATAGGCTGCGCTCAGACTGGGTAAAATTAACTTGCATGCAACGAATGAGCGAAATTGAATCAATTCCGTTGTTTAATGAAGTAAAAGCTAAGAAATAATGGCTGAGATGGTCGATTTTTATCTGGTTTCCAAGTATAAAGAGAAGAAATTTTTTGTATGGTGTTTCGAGCATCCGCTCCACCGAGATTATTCATTAGAAAAGAGATTGGGAAATTCATTATGCGCACCCAGTATTGTGGTCACCTGAACAAGTCCCTAGTAGGACAAAGTGTTGAATTATGCGGTTGGGTAAACCGTCGTCGTGATTTGGGCGGGCTTATCTTCATTGATATGCGTGACCGTGAAGGCATTGTTCAAGTTGTGGTAGACCCAGATATGGCAGAAGTCTTTGCTGAGGCGAATAAACTGCGTAATGAATTCTGTATTAAATTCACTGGTGAAGTCCGCGCACGTCCTGATAGCCAAATCAACAAAGACATGGCAACGGGTGAAGTGGAAGTGTTCGCAACGGGTCTTGAGATCATCAACCGTTCTGAGCCATTACCGCTTGATTCAAACCAAACTAACTCGGAAGAGCAACGTCTTAAATATCGTTACATCGATTTACGTCGTCCTGAAATGAGTGATCGCATTAAATTGCGTGCTAAAGCATCCAGCTTCGTTCGTCGTTTCTTAGATGACAATGGTTTCCTTGATATTGAAACGCCAGTACTGACTAAAGCGACACCAGAAGGTGCGCGCGATTACCTAGTGCCAAGCCGTGTACATAAAGGTAGCTTTTACGCATTGCCGCAATCGCCTCAGCTGTTTAAGCAGTTGTTGATGATGTCGGGTTTTGACCGTTACTACCAAATCGTGAAATGTTTCCGTGATGAAGATTTACGTGCTGACCGTCAGCCAGAATTTACTCAAATCGATATCGAAACATCATTCATGACATCGGATGAAGTTCGTGCTGTAACAGAAAAAATGGTTCGCGATATGTGGCAAGAGCTGCTTAACGTTGACCTAGGCGAATTCCCAGTTATGCCATTCTCTGAAGCGATGCGTCGTTTTGGTTCAGATAAACCAGACCTACGTAACCCGCTGGAGCTTGTTGATGTTGCCGATTTAGTGAAAGACGTTGAATTTAAAGTCTTCTCTGGCCCTGCGAACGATGAAAAAGGCCGTGTAGCCGTAATCCGTGTACCAGGCGGTGCGTCTCTATCTCGTAAACAAATTGATGAATACGGCAGCTTCGTTGGTATTTATGGTGCCAAAGGTCTTGCTTGGATAAAAGTGAATGACCTTGCCGCTGGTGTAGAAGGCATTCAGTCTCCAGTGGCTAAGTTCTTAAATGAAGATGTGATTAAAGGCATTTTAGAGCGTACCGGCGCACAAACGGGCGATATCATTCTATTTGGCGCAGATAAAGCCAACATCGTGTCAGAAGCAATGGGCGCATTACGTATCAAGCTAGGTCTTGATCTTGAGCTAACAGATCTGAACGCATGGGCGCCACTTTGGGTGGTTGATTTCCCAATGTTTGAGCAAGATGATGAAGGCAACCTTCACGCCATGCACCACCCATTTACCTCACCACTTGGTGTAACAGCAGAAGAGCTAAAAGCAAACCCTGCGGCAGCAAACTCTAACGCTTACGACATGGTACTGAATGGTTACGAAGTTGGCGGTGGTTCAGTTCGTATTCACAACTCTGAAATGCAATCGACTGTGTTTGATATCTTAGGTATTGATGAGTCTGAACAGCGTTTGAAGTTTGGCTTCCTATTAGACGCACTGAAATACGGTACGCCACCACACGCAGGCTTGGCATTCGGTTTAGACCGTTTAGTGATGCTGCTTTGTGGTACTGATAACATCCGTGATGTGATCGCATTCCCTAAAACAACAGCAGCAGCATGTCCGTTAACTAACGCTCCAAGCCTTGCTAACCCAGCAGCGCTAGAAGAGTTGGCGATTGCGGTGACTGTGGCTAAAGACGCAGCAGAGAACAATCAAGAGTAATATCTTGAGCTCGAAAATCGATATGATGAAAAACACCCACATTTGATCCTGTGGGTGTTTTTGTTTGTGCAGCTCGTTATACTTCAAACATACACATATAAAAAGAAAGAGATTAAATGTCCATTATCCTTGGAATTGATCCAGGTTCTCGAATTACCGGTTACGGCGTGATCCGCCAAGAAGGCCGCCATTTGCATTATTTAGGCAGTGGTTGTATTCGTACCTCAGAAGAGGGGTTGCCAGGTCGGTTAAAACAAATTTATGCGGGCGTTTCTGAAATCATTACCCAGTTTCAGCCCGATGTATTCGCGATTGAGCAAGTCTTTATGGCAAAAAACGCAGATTCAGCGTTAAAGCTCGGCCAGGCTCGTGGTAGTGCTATTGTCGCAGCGGTCAATGCCGAACTGCCAGTATATGAATACGCAGCAAGGTTAATTAAACAAGCGGTAGTCGGAACCGGTGGGGCAGATAAAGCTCAAGTGCAACACATGGTGAAAAGCATGTTGAAGTTGCCGGCTAAACCTCAAGCCGATGCGGCTGATGCACTTGGTGTGGCTATCTGTCACGCCAACACCAATAAAACCTTAATAGCGTTGGCAGGGAAAGCAAGCAGTGCAAGACGTGGTCGATATCGCTAAATAAATGGCACTCATACTGGATGTTTATCCAGTTAGTCATTATTATAGCCCAATAACCAAAAATGAATGAAAGGCATGGCGTTCGCTATGTTGGTAAAAGGAATAAAAAAGTGATCGGTCGTCTACGCGGAATATTAATTGAAAAACAGCCACCTGAAGTTTTAATCGAAGTGTCGGGTGTGGGTTATGAAGTTCAAATGCCAATGAGTTGTTTCTATGAACTTCCCAATGTAAACGAAGAAGCGATTATCTATACTCACTTTGTGGTGCGTGAAGATGCTCAGCTATTGTATGGCTTTAATACGGTAAAAGAGCGTGCACTCTTTCGCGAAGTAATCAAAGCCAATGGCGTAGGCCCGAAACTTGGCTTAGCGATTCTATCTGGCATGACCGCGTCACAATTTGTCTCTTGTGTAGAGCATGAAGATGTTAGCACATTAGTGAAATTGCCAGGTGTGGGTAAGAAAACCGCTGAACGTCTCGTCGTTGAAATGAAAGATCGCTTAAAAGGCTGGGTAACACACGATCTCTTTACTCCGGCAACCGATGCTGCGCCGATAGACTCAGCTGATTCACGTACTAGCCACAATGCAGAAGATGAAGCCGTTAGTGCACTTATTGCATTAGGTTACAAACCAGCGATGGCATCTAAAGTAGTTTCGCAAGTCGCCAAAGCAGACATGAGTAGCGAAGCGGTGATCCGTGAAGCACTGAAATCAATGGTTTAATCCGAGGTTAAATAAATGATAGAAGCGGATCGCTTAATAGCAGCCGACAACCCAACTTTTCGTGACGAAGACGTTATCGACCGAGCGATTCGACCAAAACGCTTGTCTGACTACCAAGGCCAAGACCATGTGCGCGATCAAATGGAAATCTTCATTAAAGCCGCGCAATTACGTCATGAGCCTTTGGACCATCTATTGGTATTTGGTCCTCCGGGTTTGGGTAAAACCACTTTAGCGAATATTGTAGCGAATGAAATGGAAGTGAATATTCGCACCACATCCGGCCCCGTGCTGGAAAAAGCAGGCGATTTAGCAGCACTGCTGACTAATCTTGAAGAAAACGATATTTTGTTTATCGATGAAATTCACCGTCTAAGCCCTGTGGTGGAAGAGATCTTGTATCCAGCAATGGAAGATTATCAACTCGATATTATGATCGGTGAAGGCCCAGCGGCGCGTTCTATTAAAATTGATCTTCCACCTTTCACGTTAATTGGTGCCACCACTCGTGCAGGCTCGTTGACGTCACCATTACGCGATCGTTTCGGTATTGTTCAGCGCCTCGAATATTACAAAGTCAAAGATTTGCAGCACATCGTAAAACGCAGCGCCGACTGTTTAGGTCTATCGATGGAAGAAGAAGGGGCGCTGGAAGTGGCGCGTCGTTCTCGCGGTACACCACGAATTGCAAACCGATTATTACGTCGCGTGCGCGATTATGCTGAAGTGAAAGGCAATGGGCACATTTGTTCTGATACCGCAGACAAAGCCTTGAACATGCTTGATGTCGATAATCAAGGTTTTGACTATATGGACAGAAAGTTGCTACTGGCTATCATGGAAAAATTCTCTGGTGGGCCGGTAGGGCTAGATAACTTGGCCGCTGCTATCGGTGAAGAAAAAGACACCATCGAAGATGTCATCGAACCTTATTTGATTCAACAAGGCTATTTACAACGAACTCCGAGAGGTCGAATAGCCAGTGATAGGGCTTATTTGCATTTTGGTATAGATAAGCCAACTCTTTGAATAGATTAGTTAGTGTACAAAAGGGTAACGAAGTGTTTGTTACCCTTTTTTATTGGTTGCATACCAAGAAGAGATCTCTACAATCCTTCGGCTATTACGTGTTACAGATACTCTGCACTGATCAAGTCGAGGCTTGAGAGAAATCAGCCAGAAGGTAAAAATTCTTTTCTCGCTGAAATTAAATAATAAAAAATGATCGTCACTAGCACGCAAAATATGTAACGCAGCACTAAACTGTTAGAAAGTTTGTCAAATTTATAGGCTTATTCAAAAATAGTTTAGAAACCTTTTGAAACATATGTGCTTAATGCGTAATATTAGCGCTAACTATATTAGATAGTGCTTAACAAAACAATAACTATTTATACACAATTTTGCAACACGCGCAGTTTGTCTTGTTGTATGTGTTAATTTTTAACCATCCTAATCGTTGTATGAAGCCAGTGCAGGCTCGGATAGCGACATAAAAAGGAGTCACCATGATTGATGTTGTTGATCTATCGCGGTTGCAATTTGCAATGACAGCGATGTATCACTTCCTATTTGTTCCTTTGACTTTGGGTATGGCATTTTTACTTGCCATTATGGAGTCAGTTTATGTAATGACTGGGAAGCAGATCTATAAGGATATGACCAAGTTCTGGGGTAAGCTTTTCGGTATCAACTTTGCTCTAGGTGTAGCTACAGGCTTAACCATGGAGTTCCAGTTCGGTACAAACTGGTCATACTATTCTCATTATGTAGGCGACATTTTTGGTGCGCCGCTTGCCATTGAAGCCTTGATTGCATTCTTTTTAGAATCAACCATGGTGGGTTTATTCTTCTTCGGTTGGGATCGTCTATCTAAGCGTCAACACCTTGTTGTAACTTGGTTGGTTGCCATCGGTTCTAACTTCTCTGCGCTTTGGATCTTGATCGCGAACGGTTGGATGCAAAACCCAGTAGGGGCAGAATTTAACTACGAAACCATGCGTATGGAAATGGTGAGCTTCTCTGAAGTGATCTTCAACCCAGTTGCGCAAGTTAAATTCGTTCACACTGTCTCTTCAGGTTACACCTGTGGCGCGATGTTCATCTTAGGTATCAGTGCTTACTACCTATTGAAAGGTCGTGATGTTGCATTTGCACGTCGCTCATTTGCTATTGCCGCCTCTTTTGGTATGGCTGCGATTCTTTCTACGTTGGTACTAGGTGATGACTCTGGCTATGAGCTAGGTGACGTTCAACAAGCGAAACTCGCGGCTATTGAAGCTGAGTGGCATACAGAGCCAGCACCAGCAGCATTTACCGCATTTGCACTTCCAAGCCAAGATGAAATGAAGAACAACTATGCGATTCAAATTCCTTACGCATTAGGTATTATCGCGACTCGTTCTTTAGACAAAGAAGTGAAAGGTATTTCTGATCTTGAAGTAGAGCACGAAGCACGTATCCGCAACGGTATGATTGCATATAACCTACTTGAAAAACTTCGTGCAGGTGACCGTTCTGAAGAGAACGTTGCTGCATTTGATGAAGTGAAGAAAGACCTTGGCTACGGATTGCTATTGAAACGTTATGTTGATGACATTTCACAAGCGTCTGAAGACCAAATTCAAAAAGCAGTGAAAGACTCAATTCCACAAGTTTGGCCTCTATTCTGGTCATTCCGTATCATGGTGGCATGTGGCGTGATTATGCTTGCAGTATTTGCATTCGCATTTATCCAAACTTGTCGTCAGCGCATTGAGAAACACCCTCTGCTATTAAAAGCTGCTCTATTTAGTATTCCACTACCATGGATTGCGATTGAAGCAGGTTGGTTCGTAGCAGAATATGGTCGTCAGCCTTGGGCGGTAGGTGAAATTCTACCAACAAGCGTTGCCGCATCTGCGCTATCACGCGGTGAAATTCTTACTTCAATCTTTGCCATCATTGCATTCTATTCTTGCTTGCTGATCGCAGAAGTATACTTGATGGTAAAATTCGCACGTAAAGGTCCTAGTAGCTTAAAAACAGGACGTTACCACTTCGAGCAAAACGATACTTCTTTAGAAGGTAAAGTTTCTCGCGAAGTTGAAGCATAAGCAGGGGATAATTCATGTTTGAATACGAAACTCTACGATTTATTTGGTGGGTACTGATCGGCGTATTGTTCGTTGGTTTTGCTATCGCCGATGGTTTTGATATGGGTGTAGGCGCATTAGTGCCAATTATCGGTAAAACTGATAATCAACGTCGTGTCATGATCAACTCAATTGCGCCTCACTGGGATGGTAACCAAGTATGGTTGATCACAGCGGGTGGTGCGCTGTTTGCTGCATGGCCAATGGTTTATGCAACATCGTTCTCTGGCTTCTACCTTGCGATGATCGTGACGCTTGCTGCGTTATGGCTTCGTCCAGTGGCGCTAGATTACCGTTCTAAAATTGAAACACAAAAATGGCGTAACAACTGGGATATTTGTATCTCAATCAGTGGTTTCGTACCGCCGCTAATTTTTGGTGTGGCATTTGGTAACCTACTTCAAGGTGTACCGTTTGAACTAAACGAGTTCATGATGTCTCAATATCACGGTAACTTCTTTGGTTTGCTAAACCCATTTGGTATTCTATGTGGTCTAGTTAGCGTATTCATGTTCTTACTACAAGGCTCAGCATGGCTACAGCTAAAAACCACTGGTGACGTTCATGACCGTGCGCGTAAAGTATCAATCATTTCAGGCCTATTAGTTGCAGTACTGTTTGTTGCAGCAGGTTTCTGGGTACAAAACATTGATGGTTATGTTGTGAAGAGCGTAATTGATACTAACGCACCGTCTAACCCGCTATTGAAAGAAGTAGTGCGTGAGCCAGGTGCTTGGATGAACAACTTTGCTACTTACCCGCTAATGTGGATTGCACCAATTCTTGGTGTAGTGATGGCACTTGTTGCGGTAGTGGCAGCAAAAACTGAAAAAGATCTACTGGCATTCTTAGCATCAAGCTTAACTTGTGCCGGTGTTATCTTAACTTCAGGCTTTGCAATGTTCCCATTCGTTATGCCTTCAAGCTTGGATCCAAATGTAAGCTTTACGCTTTGGGATTCGACTTCTAGCCTACTAACGCTAGAAATCATGACAGGTGTCGCCTTTGTTATGGTACCAATCATTTTGGGTTACACAGCGTGGACCTACTACAAAATGTTTGGCCGTCTTGATGACAAGTACATCGAAGAAAACAAAAACTCACTTTACTAAGGAGCAACGATTATGTGGTATTTTGCTTGGATTCTAGGCGTATTGCTTGCCTGTGCATTCGGTATTATCAATGCTCTTTGGTTAGAGCACTCTGAAATGATGGATGAGGATCGTGAGTAACATTAGTCAAAAAATGACTGATATACATTCACCAATGGATAGGGCTCTTCTTAGGGCCCTGTTTTTTATCGTTACGGTGTTTCATATCAGCATGTTCATGTGGGAGCCTCGTGCTTACGCGCAAGAAATAGGCGGTTTTAATCTGCTGGTGACGTTGTTATTTATTTGGTCATTATGCAGCTCACTGATTTACTCGGTGGGGTTCAAGCCTATTTTGTGGGTTTGGCAGATTTTATTCAGCCCGTACATTTCAGGCCCGATCCTGATTTACTTTAGCTGGATGTATTTTCTACATAGCTAAGTTATAAGTTTGGACAGACTACTCAAACCACTTTATCTCGTGAGGTAAGGTGGTTTTTTTATGGCTGTAATCAGACTTAATACACATTTTCGCGATAGAGGTTTGAACTTTTTGCTGTAATTTTGTTTCTATAACAAGGGATAAATGAAGCCGCTGAATGAGAATCGAACAATTAATACAAATACAAACAAAAAAAGTCGTGAGGGATATTATTCAAAGGCTTAACTTGTTGTATAGTGGAATGCAGCATTCAGACATCTAGCTCAAGTTTAGGTGTATTGATTTTTATTTATACCAATCACACTTATTAGTTAGTCATAAATTGCGTAGGAAAAAGGCTTGAGAACAAGGCATAAATTTTCGATAAGTAGCTTGCCCTACAGTCGAAATTTATAACGCAGTTATCGAGTCTTTTAACAAGCAAGAATGAGTAAATAATGAGTACGATTGGTATCATATCTACGGATAGGTAATAAAGTGACAGAACAGACCAAAATGATCTTCAAATGGCCGATTACCATTTACTACGAAGATACCGATGCGGGTGGTGTGGTTTATCACTCCAATTATTTGAAATTTTTTGAACGTGCTCGTACTGAAATGCTACGTGCGCAAGGCATCATTCAAAATACACTTCTTGAGCAAGAAATCGGTTTTGTCGTGCGTCATATGGATATTGATTACATCCAAGGCGCAAAATTAGATGAACAATTAGAAGTGCTAACCTCAATTGTCAATTTAAAAAAAGCTTCCATCACATTCTGTCAGGAGTTAGTCAATCTTGAGGGCAGAATCTTGTGTAAAGCAACGGTTAAGGTAGCCTGTGTCAACATTAAACAGATGAAACCTCAAGCCATCCCAAGCAACATTATGTCGGAGTTTGCCCGTGTCTGCTGATATTTCAATTTTTGACCTTTTTTTACAAGCGAGTTTATTAGTTAAACTTGTCATGCTAATTCTACTTGGAATGTCAGTGCTTTCTTGGGCCGTCATTCTAAAAAGAAGTAAAGTGCTTAACAAAGCATCTAAAAATGCCGCCAGTTTTGAAGAAAAGTTCTGGTCTGGTGTTGACCTATCTCAGCTATACCACGAAGTGAAAGCACGTAAAAACAGCATTATCGGTTCAGAACAAATCTTTTATGCTGGTTTTACGGAGTTTGCACGTCTGCGTCGCACTAATGGTGCATCTGCTGAATATGTGATGGATGGGGCGGGCCGCTCAATGCGCGTGACGCTATCAAAAGAAGTGGAAGAGCTAGAAAACCAATTACCATTTTTAGCCACAGTAGGTTCAATCAGCCCATATATCGGCCTATTTGGTACGGTGTGGGGCATTATGACGGCGTTCATCGCACTTGGCCAAGTAAAGCAAGCCACATTAGCCATGGTGGCACCAGGTATCGCTGAAGCACTAGTCGCGACCGCAATGGGCCTATTCGCCGCCATTCCTGCTGTTATGGCGTACAACCGTTTGAGCAACCAAGTGGCCAAGCTTGAGCATAACTACGCGACCTTTGCAGAAGAGTTTCATAGCATTTTGCACCGTCAAGTAATGGCGGAGCATAAGGACTAATTATGACCGGCTACGTTCGAAAAAAGCGCCAGTTAAAAGCCGAGATTAACGTTGTTCCTTATATCGACGTAATGTTGGTATTGCTGATCATCTTCATGGTGACATCACCGTTTGTGACTCAAGGGGTGGAAGTTGAGTTGCCAAAGACTGAAACCGCAAAACCGGCATCAGATATCGCCGGTGATAGCGATGCCAGCTTCATTATTGTCGAGATTGATAAACAAGGTAACTTGGGCGTTAGCGTGAATGATGAAGATATGGAACGCGGTCTGAGCATGGAAGAAGTGATCACTCGAGTGAAAGCGGAACGTGCTTTATCGCCGAAATCACCGGTTGCGGTGGGCGGCGACCAACAAACCGCTTATGCCGATATCGTACTGGTACTTGATCAGCTCAATAAATCAGGTATCGAGAAAGTCGGTCTGTTAACGGATATTAAAGAGAATCGCTAATTTGTTGATGCTTAATAAAGAATACAAATCAGCTATATTGATCTCAGTTGTACTGCATATTGTTTTGTTTGTACTGCTTTTGGGAGGATCATGGTTTTCTGATGAAGATAAAAAGCCGAAACACCAAATGGTGGAAGCGGTAGTTATCGATCCAAAAGCAATTGAGAAGCAAGCGAAAAGCATTAGAGATCAGCGCGACGCTGCACGTAAAGCTGAGCAGCAACGTGTTGAAAAGCTTCGTCAGCAAGCTCAGCAGTTAGAGCAAAACCGCAAGAAAGAAGAAGAGCGCTTACGTCGACTGCAAGAGCAAAAGGTCGAGCAGGAAAAACAAGCGCGTGAAGCGGAAAAACAACGCCAGCTAGCTGAAAAACAAAAGCAAGAAGCAGAGCGCGCTCGAATTGAAAAAGAACGCGCTGCCAAAGCTGAAGCCGAACGCAAAGCCAAAGAAGCGGCAATAGCAAAAGCGGCAGCAGAGAAAAAAGCAGCGGAACAAGCGAAAGCTGCTGCCGAAGCTAAGGCGGCCGCAGAAGCAAAAGCCGAAGCTGAAAAACGCGCCAAAGAAAAAGCGCAAAAAGAAGCAGCAGAGAAAGCACGTTTAGCACGTGAAAAAGAAGCACAAGAAGCCGCTTTGAATGACATTTTCTCCGGTCTTGAAGCGGAAACTCAACAAATTTCATCGGCACGACAAAAATATGTTGCTTCAGAATTGGATCGCTATGGGGCAATCTATAAGCAGATGATTCAAGATAAATTAAGAACAGACGACTCTTTTGCTGGTAAATCATGCAAAATCAATATTCGTCTGGTACAAACAGGCAGCGATGCAATTGTTAGCAAAGTGACACCTGTGGATGGGGAAGCAGCGGTATGCTCTGCTGCAAGACGTGCTATTGCACAAGTCGGCAACTTCCCAATGCCAAAAGAACAAGATGTCGCAGATCAATTGAAGAACATCAATCTGACGGTTGATCTATAGCAGATTGGTATCAGCACCAAAAAGGAATATTCAGTGATTAAACGTTTTCTATTAGGATTATTTTGTGTCGGCATGCTCGCCAGCCAAACGGCAAATGCAGCGTTAGAGTTGGTGATCACCGAAGGACAGAACTCAGCCCGCCCAATTGGTGTCGTGCCGTTTAAATGGGAAGGTACTGGACAACTACCGCAAGATGTATCCGCTGTGATTGCCTCTGACTTACAGCGCAGTGGTAAATTCAGCCCAGTCGCCACATCAAAAATGCCGCAAACACCATACAGCGACAGTGAGATAGATTTCTCAGCTTGGAACAAGTTGGGTGTAGATTCTGTTGTTACCGGTACGATTAAACCCGCTGAAAATGGCCAATACGAAATTCAATATCAATTATCTGATATCGTGCGTGGTCACTTGAATAATGGTCAAAGTAAAGCGCTAAATTCAGATGGTAAGCTGGTTTTATCGAAAGATTATTTATTATTTAGTAAGCGTGCCGTGGTGCCAGCAAAACGTCTACGTGAATATGCACACCGCATCTCAGATCTCGTTTATGAACAATTAACTGATGAAAAAGGCGCATTCTTAACGCGTATCGCTTATGTTGTAGTGAACAACAGCAGTAACTACCCGTACGAATTGCGTATTGCCGATTATGATGGTTACAACGAGCGCTTAGTTTTACGTTCAAAACAGCCTCTTATGTCACCAGCTTGGTCACCAGATGCACGTAAGTTAGCGTATGTGAGCTTCCAAACTGGGCGTGCTCAGCTTTATATGATGGACATTTATACTGGCAAAACGGAAGTGTTAACCGCATTTCCTCGTCACAATGGTGCACCAGAGTTTTCTCCAGATGGTAAGAAACTGGCGCTAGTGTTGTCGAAAACCGGTAGCTTGCAGGTGAACATTTTAGATTTACAGACACGTAAATTAACGCAAGTCACTTCTGGTCGTTCTAACAACACTGAACCATTTTGGGCACCAGACGGTAAATCATTAATTTTCACATCGGATAGAGCGGGTTCACCGCAAATATATAAAGTGAATTTGTCAGATCAATCTACAACACGATTGACTTGGCAAGGCAGTCAAAATCTTGGTGGGCAAATTACTCCTGATGGACGTTTCCTTGTAATGGTAAACCGAAATTCAAATGGTTTTAATATTGCTAAACAAGATTTAGAAACTGGAGCAGTTCAAGTGTTGACAAAAACACAGTTGGATGAGTCTCCAAGTATTGCACCAAATGGTAGTATGGTGATATATAGCTCTATGTATAATAGAGAAAATGTTCTTTCAATGGTTTCAATTGACGGGCGTTTTAAAGCTAGACTACCGGCCACCAACGGGCGAGTAAAAGCACCGGCTTGGTCGCCGTATTTATAATAAAAGATAGTTTTGACAATATAAGGAAGAAAAAATATGCAACTTAATAAAGTTCTAAAAGGGCTAATTATTTCACTACCTCTACTAACTGTAGCGGCATGTAGCTCTAGCGATGACGCAGCGAATGCATCAGATTCTCAAACTACTGCAGAGCAAACAGCAGTAGCAACTCCAGTGGATGAGAGTGCAGCACTATCTGAACAAGAGCAACTAGAACAACAACTTCGTGAAAACTCAACCGTTTTCTTCAAGTTCGATAACTCTGAAATCTCTTCTGAGTACGAAGATATCCTAGCAGCTCACGCTAAATTCCTAAGCACTAACGCAGATATCAATGTAACCATCGAAGGTTACGCTGATGAGCGTGGTACTCCTGAGTACAACATCGCACTAGGCGAGCGTCGTGCAGAAGCAGTATCTAAATACCTACAAGCGCTAGGTGTTCAAGCTGATCAAATCTCTATCGTTAGCTACGGTGAAGAGAAGCCTCTAGAAATGGGTCAAACTGAAGCGGCTTACTCTAAAAACCGTCGTGCAGTTGTCGTTTACTAATATAGGCGATAATTATGTTTGGTAACTTTAAGCGAGTTATTACGCTTACGTTACTAGTATGTGCAGCAAGCCCAGTGCTTGCTGCATCTGCTCCAGTATCTGACCTCAATGACTCGATTCCAACCTCCGGTTCTTCTGAAACTACCGCTCAACGACTGCAACGTCTGCTAGATAACAGCAATCGTGTACAAGCTCGTCTACAGCAACAAGTCGATTTGCAAGAAGATGAATTAACGAAACTACGTGGAACTATTGAGCGTAATAGCTACGATATGAAGCAAATGGTGGAACGTCAGCGCCAGCTCTTCATTGAATTAGACAAACTTCGCACTGAAGTCAATGACCTGAAAAAAACAGGTGTCAGTACCACATCATCTAGCGCAGCTAGTGCAACTGCAGCAGTAGCGGCTTCTTCTGAAATTATTAATGCCTCAGAAGATGAACAAGCAGCTTATCAAGCCGCTGTCGATTTGATCTTAAAAGATCGTGATTATGATGGTGCAATTACAGCGCTAAATGATTTTCAAGCTAAATACCCTAATTCAGGTTATGCAGCTAATGCGCACTATTGGTTAGGCCAACTTTACTTTGCTAAAAAGCAAGATGTGGATTCAGCGAAAAGCTTTGCAGCAGTTGTGAGTTACAAAGACTCATCTAAGCGTGCCGATGCTCTAGTGAAACTAGGCGATATTGCCAAGCGTAATAATAACGCGCAAGCTGCTGAGAAATATTACAAGCAAGTGATTGCCGAATATCCAGATTCTTCTGCCGCTAAGCTTGCGAAAAGTAATATGTGATCACCCAACATTTATTGCAATATTATCGTCATTAAGCCACCGCTAACAGGTGGTTTAATTTTTTCTAGCGCATAAAATTTAGAATTGTATTTAATAGGTGTACAATGTCCTGATTATTAGAACTGCGTAGAGTAAGAGCAATGGCGCATATCAACGACACAATCGACACTGTATATCCATTTCCTCCTAAGCCTGTGCCACTTTCGGTGCAAGAGCGAGCTGATTACATCCAAAAAATCAAAGCACTTCTGATCGAAAAAGATGCAGTATTAATTGCACATTACTACACCGATCCTGAAATCCAAGCACTGGCAGAAGAAACCGGCGGCTTTGTGGGTGACTCACTCGAAATGGCCAAATTTGGTAACCGTCATTCTGCATCGACACTGATCATCGCTGGCGTTCGCTTTATGGGTGAATCGGCGAAAATTCTTACCCCAGAAAAGCGTATTTTAATGCCGACGTTAAAAGCTGAATGTTCGCTTGACCTTGGCTGTCCAACCGATAAATTTACCGAGTTCTGCGATGCTCACCCAGATCATACTGTGGTTGTGTATGCCAATACATCAGCGGCAGTAAAAGCTCGCGCAGATTGGGTTGTAACCTCTAGTATTGCACTCGAAATTGTTGAACATTTAGACTCAGAAGATAAAAAAATCATCTGGGGCCCAGACCGCCATTTAGGTTCATACATAGCCAAGAAAACCGGCGCAGATATGTTGCTCTGGCAGGGCGAATGTGTTGTGCACGATGAGTTTTCGGCAAAAGCTCTGAAAGATATGAAGGCTTTATATCCAGAAGCCGCCGTATTAGTTCATCCGGAATCACCGGCTAGCGTGGTAGAACTTGCTGATGCTGTAGGCTCTACCAGTCAGCTCATTAAAGCAGCTAAAGAGCTACCACATCAAAAAATGATTGTTGCAACAGATAAAGGTATCTTTTTCAAAATGCAGCAATTGGTACCTGAAAAAGAATTAGTTGAAGCTCCTACAGCAGGTAACGGTGCAACTTGTCGTAGCTGTGCTCATTGCCCGTGGATGGCAATGAACGGTTTGAAAGCGATTGAAAGTGCATTATCAGAAGGTGGTGCAGAACATGAGATCTTTGTTGATGAGGAAACTCGCGTTAAATCACTCATCCCGCTAAATCGTATGTTGGACTTTGCTGAATCTTTAAATCTTAAAGTGAAAGGAAACGCGTAGAGTTTAGCGTTTTCCACTAGGCTTAACCTTCGATCTAAAAAAATTGAGCATTTCGAGTGAATAACTCGGAATGCTTTTTTTTTACAGCCACTTTTTGCCACGCCGCTCACACAAACTCTATTAATTTTATTATCAACACCAGAATTGTCGACAATTCTGTTGACTGAACTCTGTATCCTTGTCTATTTTATCACCATAAAATCCAGATTGTTGACACTTTGCTGCTTGAATAGATAGTGCGCAAAAGTGAAAGGTGAAAAATGAACGTTGCTACAGAGAATAAATCGAGTGTTGAATGTAAAGAAAATACTAAGTCGGAAAACCTGACAGAATATTTGATTGAGGCCATCGTGAATGGACAAATATTACCAGGTAGTAAGATCTCAGAGCCTGAGCTTGCGAGACGTTTTAATGTCAGTCGTGGCCCATTACGTGAAGCCATTATGCGGGTAGAGGGCTTAGGGTTAATTGAACGTATTCCTCACATTGGTGCACGGGTAACGACCTTTTCGCGACAAAAATTGCTTGATCTGTATGCCGTGCGTGAGGCACTGGAGGGGATGGCGGCTAGGCTTGCGGCACGTTTGATTACTGATGAAGAGATAGAGGCCTTAGAATCAGTATTGTCGACACATTCGAAACACATCGACCAATCGGAAGGGCAGTCCTATTTTCACCAACACGGTGATTTTGACTTTCACTACTGCATTATTAAAGCCAGTCGTAATACGCAACTTATAAGCTTGTTGTGCGATGAACTTTATCATTTGCTGCGTATGTACCGTTATCAATCACCGCGCAGTCATTCCCGACCCGTTGAGGCGTTGAATGAGCATTTATTCATATTCCAAGCGATAAAAAATAGAGATGAAGAATTGGCTGAAATGCTAATGCGTCGTCATATTTCTGGCAGTCGTAAATTGATCGAGCAGCAAATCCAATTAATTGATTAACCAATATTACGGATGATAGGGAGAACACCATGTCACACGCCTTGACTCAAGGACAAAAGTTTCGCCAAGCGGTAAAGCAAAATGATCCGCTACAAATTGTCGGCACCATTAATCCATATTGCGCCATGATGGCAAAAAACATTGGTCATCAGGCGATTTATTTATCCGGTGGCGGTATTGCCAATGCATCTTATGGCTTGCCGGATTTAGGCATTACGACCTTAAATGATGTACTGGTGGATGTAGAACGTATTACCAATGCCTGTGATTTGCCGCTGCTGGTGGATATTGATACTGGATTTGGTGGCGCATTCAATATTGCTCGCACTATTAAAGCGATGGAAAAAGCTGGTGCGGGTGCCGTGCACATGGAAGATCAAGTCGCACAAAAACGCTGTGGTCATCGTCCTAATAAAGCGATTGTTAGCCAGCAAGAAATGGTCGATCGAGTCAAAGCTGCTGTTGATGCACGTTGTGATGACAGTTTTGTCGTGATGGCACGAACCGATGCGTTAGCGGTAGAAGGGATTGATAAAGCGATTGAACGCGCGATTGCTTGTGTGGAAGCGGGCGCGGATATGATTTTCCCTGAAGCCATGAATCAACTCGATCAATACGTGCAGTTTTCGCAATCACTAGAATCTGCCATCGGCCGCCGAGTGCCTATTCTTGCCAACATTACTGAGTTTGGTCAAACACCTTTATTTAATTGTGAGCAGCTCGCCAAAGCGCGTGTCGATATGGTGCTGTATCCGCTTAGTGCATTCCGCGCCATGAATAAAGCCGCAGAAATGGTGTATCAGCATCTACTTACCGAAGGCAATCAAGAAGCGTTGCTCGACAGTATGCAAACCCGCAATGAGTTGTATCAGCATCTGAAATACCATGATTATGAAGATAAGCTAGATCAACTATTTTCTGAAGAACAAAAATAGAGCTGGATTACGAGGACGCTACGCTCGGGAGCTGAAAAGAGTAGTCGAATTTCGAGTCTCGGGCGCCTTGCTGCTCGTGATTCGGAAAAGAACAACCTCGAGACACGATAAGCGTAGCGACCTAGTAACGAGATACGAAAAAATCCATAACGTGAAAGGATTTCACTGACAAAACTAAGCGCCAATGAGTGCTGTTGCCAAAAGAGCAAATGCAGTGAAATCGAAAAGGAGTTCAAACATGACAAACAAGCCATTATCCGGTGCCGGTTTACGAGGACAAAGGGCTGGTGAAACTGCACTATGTACAGTGGGTAAAACAGGGACAGGGTTAACTTATCGCGGTTACGATATTACCGATTTGGCTCACCATGCCGAATTTGAAGAAGTGGCTCATTTATTGTTGGTTGGTCACTTGCCAACACAAGCCGAATTAGATGAATACAAAACCCGCTTGATAGGTTTACGTGGTTTGCCTGAGGCACTCAAGCAAGCGCTTGAACTTATTCCTGCTGATGCCCATCCAATGGATGTGATGCGTACCGGTTGTTCGGTGCTAGGTAACCTTGAACAAGAAGCAGACTTTAGCCAGCAGCAAGCGGCGACAGAACGTATGCTAGCGCTGTTTCCTGCGATTATTTGTTATTGGTATCGTTTTAGTCATGATGGCGTGCGTGTTGATACTTTTGATCACAGTGAAGACTCCATTGGAGGTTACTTCTTAAAACTCGTTACCGACAAAACCCCAAGCGAGTTGCACCGTAAAGTGATGCACTGCTCGCTGATCTTATACGCTGAGCATGAGTTTAATGCCTCGACTTTTACCGCTCGCGTGTGCGCATCAACATTATCTGATATTCATTCTTGTGTGGCTGGCGCCATTGGTAGCTTGCGTGGGCCTTTGCATGGCGGCGCAAATGAAGCGGCAATGGAGATGATCCAAGCTTGGAAAACCCCTGATGAAGCCGAGCAAAATATCCTGCGTATGCTGGAAAACAAAGACAAAATCATGGGCTTTGGGCACGCGATATATCGTGAGTCTGATCCACGCAACGCACTGATCAAAGAATGGTCGAAAAAACTGTCGCAAGATGTCGGTGACGATCATTTGTATGCGGTGTCTGAGCGGGTAGAAGCGGTAATGAAGCGCGAAAAAGGCCTATTCTGTAATGCTGATTTCTTCCATGCTTCGGCTTATCACTTTATGGATATTCCCACCAAATTGTTTACTCCGATATTTGTCATGAGTCGTTTAACTGGCTGGGCGGCGCATGTGTTTGAGCAACGCGCCAATAACCGCATTATTCGCCCAAGTGCTGATTATGTTGGGCCAGGGCACCAAACTTGGGTCCCGATTGAGCAACGCTAACCGCTGTCAGTGAGCAAAGAACGCTGTGAGTGATTAAAAACATAGGAAGTTGTATGAATAACCAATATCGTAAAGTGTTGCCAGGAACGGGGCTTGAATATTTTGATGCCAAAGCGGCAGTAGAAGAGATTCAAGCAGGCGCGTATCAAACCTTGCCTTATACCTCGCGCGTGTTGGCGGAAAACTTAGTGCGCCATTGTGAGCCGCAAGATTTGCAAGCCAGTCTAATCCAACTGATTGAGCGTAAACGAGACTTGGATTTTCCTTGGTATCCGGCGCGTGTGGTGTGCCATGACATTTTAGGTCAAACCGCGCTGGTGGATTTAGCCGGCCTGCGTGATGCAATCGCCTCGCAAGGTGGTGACCCTGCCAAGGTGAATCCGGTAGTAGAAACGCAATTGATTGTGGACCATTCACTGGCAGTGGAACATGCCGGTTTTGAAGCGGATGCATTTGCCAAAAACCGCGCAATAGAAGATCGTCGCAACGAAGACCGCTTTCATTTTATTGAATGGTGTAAAACCGCGTTTGAAAATGTCAGTGTGATCCCTGCGGGCAACGGCATCATGCATCAAATCAATTTGGAAAAAATGTCGCCTGTGGTGCAAGTGCAAAAGGGCATCGCCTTCCCTGATACTTGCGTGGGCACAGACAGCCACACACCGCATGTCGATGCTTTAGGTGTGATTGCGATTGGCGTGGGTGGGCTTGAAGCCGAAACCGTGATGTTGGGGCGTCCATCCATGATGCGCTTGCCAGATATTGTGGGTGTGAAACTTAACGGCAAACGGCAGCCGGGTATTACCGCGACCGATATTGTTTTGGCGATCACTGAGTTCTTACGCTCGCAAAAAGTGGTGTCATCGTATTTAGAATTTTTTGGCGAAGGGGCGCGTGATTTAACCATTGGTGACCGCGCGACCATTTCTAATATGACGCCAGAATACGGCGCGACCGCAGGCATGTTCTACATTGATGAACAAACCATTCAATATTTAAAACTCACCGGCCGGGATGATGAGCAAGTGAAATTGGTGGAGCAATACGCTAAACAAACCGGTTTGTGGGCGGATGATTTAGCCCAAGCGCAGTACGAACGTGTGCTGGAATTTGATTTATCCAGTGTGCAGCGCAATTTGGCGGGTCCATCGAATCCGCATCGCCGCTTGCCAACCAGCCAACTAACAGAGCGTGGTATTGCCGGTGCTTGGCAAGAGTCTGAGGGTGAATTGCCTGATGGTGCGGTGATCATCGCTGCCATTACGTCCTGCACCAACACCAGTAACCCTCGTAATGTGGTCGCTGCGGGCTTGGTCGCTAAAAAAGCTAATCAGTTGGGGTTAGTTCGTAAGCCTTGGGTAAAAACCTCTTTTGCGCCGGGTTCAAAAGTCGCCAAACTTTATCTCGAAGAATCAGGTTTGCTACCGGAGCTAGAACAATTAGGGTTTGGCATTGTGGCGTATGCCTGTACCACTTGTAATGGCATGAGTGGCGCACTGGCCCCTGAGATTCAGCAAGAAATCATCGAGCGCGATGTGTATACCACCGCGGTGCTCTCTGGTAACCGTAATTTTGATGGCCGTATCCATCCTTACGCCAAACAGGCATTTCTTGCATCACCTCCATTAGTCGTGGCTTACTCATTGGCGGGTACAATTCGATTTGATATTGAAAAAGATGCATTAGGCACCAACTCCGCAGGTGAGCCTATTTATCTCAATGATTTATGGCCAAGTGACGAAGAAATCGATGCTGCGGTAAACCAATATGTGAAGCCACAGCAATTCCAACAAATCTATGTGGAAATGTTCGCGCCTCAAACTCATGCGAAACAAAGCGAGCCGCTTTATCAATGGCGTGAAATGAGTACCTATATTCGTCGTCCACCTTATTGGGAAGGGGCGTTGGCGGCAGAGCGTACTTTAGCCAATATGCGCCCGTTAGCGATTTTGGGCGACAACATTACCACCGATCATTTATCCCCATCCAATGCGATTTTAGCCTCCAGCGCAGCAGGAGAATATCTGACGAAAATGGGCGTGCCGGAAGAAGATTTTAATTCGTACGCCACCCACCGCGGTGATCACTTAACGGCCCAACGAGCCACGTTCGCCAACCCTAAGCTGTTTAATGAAATGGTGATGAAAAACGGTCAAGTCGTGCAAGGCTCTTTGGCGCGAATTGAACCAGAAGGCAAAGTGACTCGAATGTGGGAAGCAATTGAAACTTACATGCAGCGCAAGCAACCTTTGATCATTGTCGCAGGGGCAGATTATGGTCAAGGCTCATCACGTGATTGGGCAGCCAAAGGGGTTCGTCTTGCGGGCGTCGAAGCGATCGTGGCCGAAGGGTTTGAGCGTATTCACCGTACTAACTTAGTCGGTATGGGCGTGCTGCCATTGCAATTTAAAGCGGGTGAGGCACGCCATACGTTAGAGCTGGATGGCACTGAAACCTTTGATGTGAAAGGGGAAATCAAACCTGGTGCAGATTTGGTGCTCATCATTACTCGTCGTAATGGCGAAAAATTGGATGTGGCGGTGACATGCCGTTTAGATACCAAAGATGAAGTGTCGGTCTACCAGGCAGGCGGTGTGTTACAGCGCTTTGCTCAGGACTTTTTAATGCAAGAGTGATGGTTTAAGAGGTAAATATCATGGATGAATTAGTTACGGCGTCACAGATTGAGGGGGCGCAAATAAAAATCCCAGCCACCTACATGAGAGGCGGGACCAGTAAAGGTGTGTTTTTTCATCTTGCTGATTTGCCTATTGAAACCCAAAAAGTGGGACAGGCACGAGATGCATTATTGATGAGAATAATTGGCAGCCCTGATCCGTATAGCAAACATATTGATGGGATGGGTGGCGCGACATCCAGTACCAGTAAAGTGGTGATTTTATCGAAAAGTGATGATCCCAATTTTGATGTTGAATACTTGTTTGGCCAGGTGTCGATTGATAAAGCATTTATTGATTGGAGTGGAAATTGCGGCAATTTGTCATCCGCGGTGGGCGCGTGCGCGATTCACATGGGGCTCATTGATTCCGATAAAATTCCTGAAAATGGCCTGTTTGAAGTGACGATCCATCAAGCCAATATTGATAAAGCGATTGTGACCCATGTGCCTATAAGCAATGGCGAAGTGGTGGAAATGGGCGAATTTATGCTGGATGGCGTAGCGTTTCCAGCCGCTGAAATTCAAGTTGATTTTATCGAACCTGCCGCTGGTGAAGGCTCGATGTTTCCAACCGGTAATGTGATTGATACCTTGCAAGTGCCTGGTGTGGGCCTCGTTCAAGCGACATTCATTAATTCGGGCATACCGACTATTTTTATTGATGCTGAAGCGATTGGTTATCACGGCACAGAGTTACAGGAAGACATTAATAATGATGAAAAAGCATTAGCAATGTTTGAAAGTATTCGTGCTTACGGCGCGGTTAAAATGGGTTTAATTGACGGCGTAGAGCAAGCACAAACACGTCAGCATACCCCAAAAGTGGCTTTCGTTAGCCCACCGAAAAGCTATGTAACTTCAAGCGGGCAATTGATTGAAGATGACGATATTGACGTGCTTGTACGTGCACTGTCGATGGGCAAATTACACCATGCCATGATGGGAACGGCCGCTGTGGCGATTGGTTCGGCGGCGAGTATTCCGGGTACGGTTGTCAACCGTGCTGCTGGTGGTGGAGAACGCGATTCAGTGGTGTTTGGACATCCATCGGGCACACTCAAAGTCGGGGCGAAAGCCGTATATAGTCAAGGTCCTGATGGTGCTAAAGGTTGGAAAATCGAAAAAGCCAGCATGAGCCGCAGCGCACGCATTCTCATGGAAGGATGGGTGAGGGTTCCGGTAAGTGGATAAATTTTTAGTAGCTCCTCTTAATATGATGGACTTTTTGAGCATCAGATAGTGTGCTAGATATCTATCTATAATGTTAATTGAAACGCGGTTTGCACAATTGCGATATTCCAATGACCCCAAGACTTGATAAACTGAGTCTAATTCTAGGTTTCATAATTTATGGAAGACTTATGCTGCAACAAACTGTGTATTTTTCTGATGACGAACGTGTCAATCTCACTTGTTATATTCAGCCCAAGTGTAGTGAGCTACCCAATCAACAGTCATTGCCTGCTGTGATTATTTTCCCAGGTGGTGGTTATAAAATGTTATCTGAGCGAGAGTCAGATCCGGTGGCGCTTACTTTTTTAGCGCAAGGCTACAACGTGTTTATTTTGCGTTATTCCATTCAACACTATGCGGGGTTTCCACAGCCGATGTTGGAAGCCTTTCAGGTAATTAAACATGTTCGAGAGAATGCACAGGACTACAATATTCACCCGGACAAAATCGCGCTTTTAGGCTTTTCTGCTGGTGGGCATTTAGCGGCCAGTGTGGGTACTTTGTGGAACCGTGATGAATTTAAGCAGTTAGCTAATGTTGAAGGCGAGGAGCACAAGCCGAACGCGCTTGTCTTAGCTTATCCTGTCATCACAACCGATTGGATGAAGCATGATATTGAAGCGAACTTAAAAAATATTTTGCGTGAAAAGTTTGATGATCCTGAAATGCTCAAAACCGTCACTTGCAGTGAAAACGTTGGTAGCCACACTCCACCAACCTTTCTAATTCATACAACGGAAGATAAATCAGTACCTTCGTCAGATAGCTTGAAGTTTGCTGCGGCGTTAGATTCACACAATATTCCTTATGAACTGCACGTATTCCAGCCTGGCCCACATGGTATGTCGTTAGCTAACTCACTCACGGATGATGGGACTGGCTTAAAGGTAGAATCTCAAGTTCAGCCGTGGATACCACTATGTTTCACATGGTTGAAGCGGAGTTTGTCTAGTCAGTGATTCCATTACTGTTTATTTAAGATCTGTTGATCATGCTCGGGTTGATAAATGATGACTTTGTTACGTCCAGTTTGTTTGACGTTATAGAGGGCATGATCGGCATGTGAAATGGCTTCACTGATGTTATCGCGGCCGTAAACGCTTTCGTATACCCCAGCACTGATGGTAAACCGAGTTTGTAATGTATTAATTTGCGTCACTTTTTGTCGGATGATTTCTGCCATTAAATAGGCTTGCGATGCATTCATATCTTGTAAGAGCATCACAAATTCTTCACCGCCGTGTCGAGACACCAAGATATAGTCAGATTCAAACTTAGCTAACACTTCAGCGGTAGCAACAATGGCTTTATCACCTTCATTGTGACCGTAGGTATCATTAATGGATTTGAATTTATCTATATCAAAAATAATGACGGAATAGCCTGAGTTTGATTTCTTAACATAATCACTGGCTGACTCCATAAAGCTACGACGGTTATTCAAACCAGTAAGAAAGTCTTTTCGCTCGATCATAATGAGGCGTTTGTGGCGAGAATTCAGACCTAAAATTAGACCTGCAATGACAAGTAATAGGCTAATACCAGCCATAATCAGGCTATGCCATAACTGATCGGTTGGCTGGCTTAATTCTTGTTGTGATATGCCTGCGGCAATGATCCAATCTAAGTAAGGGTAGTACTTGTAAGCCACCGTTTTTAAAACTGTTTTACCATTGGACAGTTTTAAAGGATAGGTAAACGAGCCCTCTGGTTTGGTTTTGACTTGGTTCATGAATGCGTAGGTGCTGTCACCAATCAGAGTATGGATTGATTGACCTTCACTGGTTGGGTGTAAAAGCAGCTTGCCTTGGCTATCCACTACATATACGTAGCCCGTTTCGCCGAAGTTGTAACGTTTTAGCTTATCTTTCAATAGGTCTTTATTGACTAAAGACAACATTTCATCTTTATAAACTGATGCGCTGATCACTGAACCGTCAGAGAGTTTGATAGAGTACGCAAACTTTAGTCGGCTTTGCTCATCATTTGGATTTTTCCATTGGTATTCTAAAAAGGTTTCTGGTTCGGCAAGTTGTTTTTGAATGATATCTAAATCAGAGACATCTTCATTTTGTAAATATGGGTGAGAAGTATAAATGCCGCTTGAATTGAGAATCGAGATATAGCCGCTGTCACCAATGTGGGTATTTGAAATCAGCTGATCGAGTGATTTTTTTACTAAAACCTCATCAAGATGTAACTTTTTATCATGTGTCACGTTAATGACTTGCTGAGTCGAAAAGGCGATACCATGTAGATAGTTTTTAAGAGACTCATTAATGGTCGTGTCAATGATATCGTAACTAGCATCTACCGCTTTATGAAAGATCGCATCGGTGGCGCTGTGTAAGCGTTTTTCTACGTTATAGAATTGGCTGACTGTGTATCCGATAGCAATCACTATTACAATTGAAAGCAATACAATTGGCAGTATAGATAACGGCTTTTTCTTCATGGGAAATAGGCTTACATGGCGGCATTAATGAGGCAAAAGGATAGCATGCTGACTCTATTTTGTACGTGGCGAGATCAAAAATATTTGAATATTTAACTGATAAGTTGAGATTTGTGAATCCCCGAGCACAAAAGGGCTGAGCTCGGGGAAGATGAAGTATTACTCCGCTTTATCTTTGGTTGAAACCGATAAGTCTTGCGCATTGGATGTGTGCAAATGAACATCTTGTTGAGGATATGGGAATACAATGCCGTGTTCGTCAAAGCGTAGTTTAACTTCGCGGGTGGTATCCCATAACACATCCACATAATCGTCGGTTCTTACCCAAGGGCGAACAATAAATCTGACTGAAGAATCGTCTAATGCGCTGACTCGAATAATTGGCGCTGGGGTTTTTAATACTCGCTCATCGGCGGCAAGAATGTCTTCGAACAGTTTTTCAACTTTCGGCACCGACTCTTTGTAGCCAACGCGGAAGACCATATCGACACGGCGCACTTTTTCGTAAGTACGGTTGATGATCACTTCCATCCAAATCTTAGAGTTCGGAACTAAGAGCACTTCGTTATCAAAAGTGCGAATAGTGGTATTCACCAAACTGACATCATTGACGGTACCTTCAACACCTGCGGCGTTAATCCAGTCGCCTTCATCGAAAGGTCGGTAAATCAGCAGCATCATGCCGGATGCAAAGTTTGAAAGGGTATCTTGCAGTGCAAAACCAATGATAATACCGGCCACACCAAGACCTGCAATCACCGGTGTGAGGTCCAAGCCAACTTGCGCTAAAGCTATCAATAATGCCACGCAGAAGATGATTTTGACTGACATCGACAAAATAAACTGCTGCATTAAGTTGCTCAGTTTGAGGTGGGGCGCTTTGACTGCCTTTTTAAGGATATGGTGAACCACCTGAGCAAATACACGTGCAATAGCCATGATCAGCACAAACATAAAGACATTAAGTAGCATGTTTGGGCTGCTTTTCATGAACCAAGCTTTAAATTGAGTAAACCAACTTATCAAGGTGGATTTCATCACGCCCCAAGTCAAAATATCGTGAGTGATATCGCCAGTAGCCACAAAGAGTTTTTGGCGAAATTGCACCGTATCAATATCAAGAGAGTCAGCCGTATCTGCTAAACGAGATAAGCCTTTACTGTATGTATCAATATCGCGTTGTAGATAGGATATTTCCAGTTTGAGTTGCGAAGCTTGATCGGTCGGTAAACCTTCAAGCTGGCCTTGCAATGAATCACGGTGTGTTAATGAGTAATTGAGCGCAGCGGAAGTAAATTGGGTTAATTCTTGCAGTTTATCTTTAAAGGCGCTCAACGGCTCTTGTACATCATTACCCAACTTTCGTAGCCATGCGTAGTTTTGGTATTGCTCAGCATATAAATTGGCTTGTGCGATACGCAGTTCATTTAATGGGATCTGCTTTAATAAGCGGTCTTCTTTGCTCGCTTGTTCAATATCCGTTTGTAAGGTATCGAGCTTTTTTTCGACATAGGAAAGGTAGAACTGATAATACTGAGTCTGTAATTGAAGTTGATGGCTTAAAAATTCAACATCCGGATCATCTTGCTCTACGGCAGCACGCAAAACCTTACGCAGGTTTTCGTTGGTGTTATAGATTTCAAGCTGAACAATGGCTAAGCGGTCGCCTTTTAATGTTCTCGCTTTATCTGCCAGCACTTTCATATTGTCACTGATCTGAGTGATTTCAGACTGGCTTAAGGTTTCGACTTTTTCAGTCGGTTTTGACTTGGCTGAATCTTCTTGCGCGAAAGAGAAGCTTGAAAACGAAAGCAAACAGATGAGCAAAAAACTTAAATATTTTCGCATGGTTACACCACTTTTGTTGGTGGGTTTTAATTCGTCTTTACCATTATTACTGACTCAATATGAAACGCAACCGTCCTGATGGTTTGCTGACGTTTTGACAGTAAATTTATTTATTCTAATCACAAAATTTTCTCGTTGGACTATGCTCAGCTTTTATAAGTTAATGCGCGTGAACTAGCGCACACTTGGTGCAGAATCAGTGTGATAACTTATTGATTAAATATGGAAATCCCTTTTCAACGAGAGGAAATGATGTGGAAAATTCTTTGAACTTAGAACAAATTCGAGCCAACTACAACGTTCGTCACTGGAGCCAAGGCTTCTACGGTATTAATGATGCTGGGGAAATGACGGTATCACCGCGCCCGGGCCAAGAAGATATTCAAGTGCCATTAAGTGCGATTGTTAAGCAAATGGAAGCGCGAAATTTAACGCTGCCTGCTTTGGTTCGTTTTCCACAAATCCTGCATCAACGCGTTCACAACGTGTGCGATGCGTTTAATCAAGCGATTGAAGAATACAACTACAGTAACCGCTACTTGTTGGTCTACCCAATTAAAGTTAACCAACAAAAAGAAGTGGTGGATGAAATTTTAGCCAGCCAAAAAGAGCTTGAGCAAAAGCAACTTGGCTTAGAAGCCGGCAGTAAGCCAGAGCTACTTGCGGTATTAGCCTTGGCGCAACAAGCCAGCTCTGTGATTGTATGTAACGGCTACAAAGACCGTGAATATATTCGCTTGGCATTAATTGGTGAAAAACTTGGCCATAAAGTATTCATTGTTTTAGAAAAACTGTCTGAGCTTGATCTGGTGTTGTCAGAAGCGAAATCGTTAGGTGTGACACCTCGCATGGGTTTGCGTATTCGCTTGGCTTCACAAGGTGCGGGCAAATGGCAATCGAGTGGTGGCGAAAAATCAAAATTCGGTTTATCCGCTAGCCAAGTGTTGACGGTGATTAATCGTTTAAAGGCAGAGGATCAACTTGAAACACTGCAATTGGTGCATTTCCACTTAGGCTCTCAGATGGCGAACATTCGTGATGTGCGTAATGGCGTGAGTGAAGCGGCACGTTTTTACTGTGAATTGCGTGATATTGGCGCTCAGTTGGAATACGTCGATGTTGGTGGGGGGTTGGCGGTGGACTACGATGGTACGCGTAGCCAATCACACAGCTCTATGAACTACGGATTAGCAGAATACGCACGCAATATCGTGTCAACCATTGGAGATATATGTCAATTATATAACCAACCAGAGCCGACTATTATCTCAGAATCAGGTCGTTCACTGACGGCGCACCACGCGGTATTGATCACCAATGTTATTGGTACGGAAAGTTATAAGCCGGAAGAAGTGACCGAGCTACAACCAGATGCGCCAACCTTGTTGCATAACATGTGGCGTAACTGGGAAATTTTGTCGCAAGGTACTGATGACCGTGCATTAATTGAAATCTATAAGGACACGCAAAGTGACTTAGCCGAAGCGCACAGCCAATTTGCGACCGGTGTGATTAATTTGCAGCATCGCGCTTGGGCTGAACAAGTGAGCTTGCGTATTTGCCATGAATTGCGCAACCAATTGAACAATAAGAACCGTTTCCACCGTCCAATTTTGGATGAGTTGAATGAGCGTTTGGCGGATAAGTTCTTCGTCAACTTCTCATTGTTCCAATCATTGCCTGATGCGTGGGGGATCGACCAAGTCTTCCCAGTGATGCCTTTGACGAATTTGAACCAAGTTGAGCAAACTCGCGCGGTCATGTTAGACATTACTTGTGATTCCGATGGCGTCGTTGATCAATACGTAGATGGTCAAGGCATTGAAACCACATTGCCGGTTCCTCGTTGGGATAAAGATACGCCGTACATGATGGGCTTTTTCTTAGTCGGCGCGTACCAAGAGATCCTTGGTGATATGCACAACTTGTTTGGTGATAGCCACTCTGTGGTCGTCAATGTGAATGAGCAAGGTGAGCCAGAAATCGTCTCTATCAATGAGGGTGACACCGTGGAAGACATGCTGCGTTATGTTCATATTGACGTTGAAAACATTCGTCAGAATTACCGTGAATTGGTGGCAAGTCGTGTCGAAAATGGTGAACAAGCGCAGATCTTGGCTGAATTAGAGCAGGGTTTGTCTGGTTACACGTACTTAGAAGACATCTAATCTTTTATTAAATTGAGATGGCGGTTTTGAGCTTAAACCAAGAGTCAAACTGCCATTTCATCTTGTAGTATTGAAAGGAATAACAATGAGCCAATTTGATGATCTGTTTACCAAACCAGATTACTCACTGTACTCAAACTCAATGAGCTTTGTGCGTCGTCCTATGGTGCAAAACCCAGTGACAGCAGAAGCGGATGTGGTGGTGTTAGGTGTGCCGTTTGATATGGCAACGTCGGGGCGTTCTGGCGCGCGCATGGGGCCGGATGCGATTCGTCGCGCTTCTGTGAATTTAGCGTGGGAAAGCAAGAAATTTCCGTGGAATTTCAATTTGTTCAAACACACTAACGTTGTCGATGCCGGTGATTTGGTGTTTGATTGCGGCGATGCGGAAGACTTAACTCAACGTTTGGAAGCAGCCGCAACAGAGATTCTCGACAGTGGTAAAACCTTGTTAAGTTTAGGGGGCGATCACTTCGTGACTTTGCCGTTGTTGCGCGCGCATGCCAAAAAATACGGCGAAATGGCACTCATTCATTTTGATGCGCACACTGATACTTACAGTAATGGCAGTCGCTACGATCATGGCACCATGTTTTATCATGCGCCCAAAGAAGGGCTGATCTCGCGTGAGCATTCCGTGCAAATTGGTATTCGTACCGAGTATAAACAACAAGGGCACGGTTTTAACGTCATTAATGCCATGGAAGCCAATGACTTGTCTGCTAATGACATCGTGAAGCGAATTAAAGCGATTGTCGGCGATAAGCCGGTTTATTTAACTTTTGATATTGACTGTTTAGATCCAGCATTTGCACCGGGCACAGGCACACCAGTATGTGGTGGCATGACTTCAGATAAAGTGCTGAAAATCATCCGCAGCTTGCAAGATATCAATTTAGTTGGCATGGATGTGGTGGAAGTGTCACCGGCTTACGATCAAAGTGATATTACTGCTCTGGCTGGTGCGACGATTGCGTTAGATTTGTTGTATTTGTGGACACAGCAGAACAAGCTAGGATAACGATTCTCGGTTTTCGGGCGCTTCGCTGCTAGTTTCTAGGAAAAGATAGAAAAAGATGCGTTCGAGAAACGAGAAACGAGAAAGGAGTCACGAGATACGAAGCTCGATCTTTATTAGACTAACGTTTGTTAAAGCGAAACCTTAACGGCTCGCAACAAGAAGCGCTCTCGGCTCACGCTTCAATCTTTCTCTTATATCGCTTTTCCATACTCACATTACCCAACAAGCCGCCTTGATGGATATACATCAGCGGCTTGTTGGGGTTTTCCTCTAGCCAAGGCTGTAAACATTGCCACATGTATGGGTCGTAAAGTAGATCAAATTCCACACCGGTTTGCAGGCTGAGTTCCAACCAAATTTGATAATCGGCAGGGTAGAGCTTGCCAAAATGATGCTTAGGTTTTAAGTATGTGTGTAATACCGTTGGATGTTCATCGCTTGAATTTAACTTTGGCACGAGCTCATCAAATTGCTCGATCAAATAGTCTTTGCCACCGACGCACGCGCAAGTCAGCACTTCAATGTTATGCGGGGCAAGGTATTTATTTAAAAAAAACGCGGTGGTGCCTGTGCCAGACGGTAGGGCGACAGTCAGGCTTTTCAGCTGTTGTTGTTGATACCAGTCGAGAATTTCTTGTGCCAGTTGCTTAATACCCATTTCGGCAATAGCACTACGTCCACCTTCCGGTACGCTCAAGCACGTTTCATCGGGTTTTCTAATCGATTGAATATAGTCATTAGGGTGAAGATCGTGACCTATCGATGCCATATCAATGATATTCGCACCAAGATTGAGCGCAGCTTGATAATTGCCCACCGGATTGTGTTTTAGCCAACTTGGAACATGTGACACATAAAACTCCAGTTGCCAGCCTTTTAATTTCGCTAATGCAGCAAGGCTATAAAGCGAGTTAGCTTGCTGAGAACCATAGCCAATGAGTGTAGTAACGTTGGGAAAATCACCCTCTAATAACGCCATGAATTTACGCGCTTTATTGCCGGAAAACTCAGGGTGAAGCAGGTCATCCCGTTTGAGATAAAAAGGATGACCGTTGAAGGAATGTTGCGTTACAGGGGTATCGGCTAGTTTCATTTTGATCTCTGTCATCCCGTACAGTGAGCGAAGCGAGTGAAGATACGGGATCTCCTACAGCGTGTTGAGACTCAATTGAGTGAGCCACGTATTGTGGGAGATCCTGAATCGCGTTCGTGCCTCACTTGTTCAGGATGACGCTGTTTACTTGGGCTCTTCGTTTCTCGAGGCTCGTCACTCAAACAGTGCTTTATATTTTCCAAGCAACGAGAAGCGTAGCGCCCGAAGTACGCGTTACGCTCCACAATTATCGTGCACGACTACCCGCCGGTTTACCTTTCGGCTTACCTTTAAAACCACCTGGCTTATTACTTTGCCCAGCAGGTTTACGGTTCGCTCCAGCCGGTTTTTTATTACCATTTCCGTTAGAACGATTACCTTGCGGGCGTTCACCACCTAAGCCTGGTTGACCTTTTGCGCCAGTATGTTTGGTCGCAAAGCGGTTGGCACCATGACGGCCAGATTTACGACGTTGTGCAGGCATTAGGGTATCAACCGCATTTTCTGCTGGCACTAAACAGCTGGGCTTATCACCAATTAAATGTTTCTTACCCATATTGATCAAGGCTTCACGGATTAATGGCCAGTTAGCTGGATCGTGATAACGTAATAACGCTTTATGTAGACGGCGTTGACGTTCACCTTTTGCCACTGGCACATTTTCACGCTGTTTATACTTTACACGTTTCAACGGGTTGGTTTCTGAGTAATACATGGAAGTCGCATTACACATTGGTGATGGGTAGAAGTTTTGTACCTGATCACATTCAAAATTGTTTGATTTTAACCATAGCGCCAAATTCAGCATGTCTTCATCTTCTGTACCAGGGTGAGCAGAAATGAAGTACGGAATTAAATATTGTTTTTTACCTGCTTCTGCGCTGTATTTTTCAAACATTTGCTTGAACTTGTCATACGTGCCCATGCCCGGCTTCATCATTTTATCCAATGGGCCTTTTTCTGTATGTTCTGGCGCAATCTTCAAATAGCCTCCAACATGGTGTGTTACCAGTTCTTTGACATATTCAGGGGATTCAATTGCCAGGTCGTAACGCACGCCAGAGGCAATCATCACTTTTTTGATGCCTGGAACTTTACGCGCCGCGCGGTATAAATCGATTGTGTGGCGATGATCGGTGTCGAGCTTGTTACAGATACCCGGGAATACACACGATGGGCGGCGACAGTTGGCTTCGGCTTTTGGATCGGAACAACCTAAACGGTACATGTTAGCGGTTGGGCCACCAAGATCGGAGATGGTGCCGGTAAAACCAGGTACTTTGTCGCGAATTTCTTCTAACTCATTCAAAATCGATTCTTGTGAACGGTTTTGAATAATACGACCTTCATGCTCGGTTATTGAACAGAATGAACAACCACCAAAGCAGCCTCGCATGATATTCACCGATGTTTTGATCATGTCGTAAGCTGGAATTTTGGCTTTGCCATACATAGGGTGTGGACGACGTGCATAAGGCAAACCGAACACAAAATCCATTTCTTCTGTTGAAAGTGGAATCGGGGCTTGGTTAACCCATAATTCACGGTCACCATGTTTTTGGATCAAAGCACGGCCAGAATATGGGTTGGTTTCCAAATGCATTACACGGCTAGCGTGGGCATATAAAATTCGGTCATTGCTGAGTTTTTCAAAAGGAGGCAAACGCACCGCGGTATGTTTTGCATCGTGGCGAGGCTTACGTTCAAGCTTGATAGACGCCGGTTGAATTTTAATCGCTTGCGCTGCGTTGTTGGCGGCATTTTCTGCTTGTTGATCTTTTGATTGTGTCTCGCAGTTGCTTTCCACTTCATACGGATTAATCGGCACAAAGACCGCTTTGCTTGGCTTTTCAATACGAGAAGAATCAATCACGGTATAGCCTTCAGGTACAGCAGGTAGATTAACCGCCGTGCCACGAATGTTAGTCATGTCACTGATTGATTCTTGGTTGGCAAGGCGATGGGCCACTTCAACCAAAGCACGTTCAGCGTTACCAAATAATAAAATGTCCGCTTTGGCATCGAATAAAACTGAGCGACGAACTTTGTCAGACCAATAATCGTAATGGGCAATACGACGCAGACTGGCTTCAATACCGCCTAGTACAATTGGCGTTTCTTTATAGGCTTCACGACAACGCTGCGAATACACTAATGTGGCACGATCTGGGCGCTTTCCGCCTTCATTGTTGGGCGTGTAAGCATCGTCATGACGCAATTTTTTATCCGCGGTATAGCGGTTAATCATTGAATCCATATTGCCCGAGGTAATGCCGAAGAATAGATTCGGTTTACCTAGCTTCATGAAATCGTCTTTATTGTCCCATTTTGGCTGCGCAATAATGCCAACACGGAAACCTTGCGCTTCTAATAAACGCCCGATGATGGCCATACCAAAACTTGGGTGGTCGACGTAAGCATCACCAGTGACGATGATGACATCACAACTGTCCCAACCGAGCGCATCCATTTCTTTACGGCTGGTGGGTAGGAATGGCGCAGGGCCAAAACACTCTGCCCAATATTTTGGATATTGGTTGATAGGCGTTGGCTTGCTAGTAAGTTGGATGTCGCTGTACATAAATTCACCTCAAATTTGGGATGCCAAAGTATACAGATATCAAACAAGATCGACTAGGATAAAAAGGAACTATTTTTTCTCTCATAGCTTTATAATTATAGGGGTTTAAACCGTTAGCCAAGGAGTTTTCATGTCGAAACAAGTTGCTGTAATCTTAGCCGGATGCGGCGTTTTTGATGGTTCGGAAATTAACGAAGTGGTGTTGACCTTGTTAGCACTGGAGCAACAAGGGGTTCAGTATCAATGTTTTGCCCCTGATATTGAGCAAACTCATGTACTTAACCATTTGTCAGGTGATGAGCAACAACAAACAAGGAATGTGTTGCAAGAAGCGGCGCGTATTGTACGTGGTAATGTGAAAGATATTGCGGAATTAGACGTTAACCAATTTGACGGGCTAATTATGACCGGTGGTTTTGGGGTGGCAAAAAACCTTTCTTCATTTGCGTTTAAAGGGGCGGAGTTAGATGTGCTGCCGTGCGTAAGTAAAACCATGAAAGCGTTTTACGGGGCAGGGAAAATCGGCGGTTACATGTGTATTGCGCCTGTTCTCTTACCAAAAGTGTTTGAAGGGGTGAAGTGTACCATTGGGCATGACGCCGATGTGGCCGGTGCCATTACGTCTATGGGCGGAGAACATATTGAAGCTAAAGTCGATCAGGTAGTGTTTGATGACAAATATAAGGTGGTCACCACTCCGGCTTATATGCTGGCTGAAAATATCATCCAAGCGAAATCAGGCATTGATAAGTTAGTTGCTAAGGTATGTGAAGCAATATAAACAGCTTCTATTGCCGTACTTTGATTCAACAAAACCCGACTTATGTTGGGTTTTGTTTTTTAGGAAAGTGAATCGGATCAGTAATCCAAGATTTTGGCGTGAGCATTTGCTAGAATATGCGCCTCTTTTCTTTGTCAATTTATGTGTCATGCTCATGTATTCCTACTTACTTAATGTTATTCCGCCGATGCTACTTGGTGCGCAATTTGTTTTATTAATGGTGTTGTTAAAAGGCGAGATTTGTCCGGGGCAGCGAGGCCGTATTCATAAACAATTGCCAGTGATTGCGTTGTTATGGTTAGCTATCAGCCCTTTATATTGGAAACTAGCGCTTATTGGAGTGTTGATCTTAGCGTTCTTTTCACAAGTTAAAGTGAGTAAAACCCGTGATTCAGGCCCAACCTGGTTGCTTAAAATAGCACTAGGTATAGCTGCCGCATTCAATATTTTCTTTATCCTTGGTAGTGAGCGACCGCAGGCATTATTCATTTTATTTAGCATTTTGTTCTTAGGGGCAGGACTCAGCCATATTTTGCTGACCTTTGCTCGTACTCGCTTACAAGCATTTCATCGTTTACTGCCTGTTGCTGGCATTATAGGCGCGATGCTGATCAGCCTTGCGGTGTTGTGGCAGACTCAACATTACAGCTTAAATTATTTGCATCAAATCGTGTGGTGGTTGGTGGCGTGTTTTGCTTTGATTTTATTGGGCATGGTTGGTTCTACTTGGCATATTTTCACTCAGCAAACCATCACTAAATGGAAGCCGGCCATGGGCTTTAGCTTTACCATTGTTGCCATGGTAGGCTTTGCGTCTCTTTTATTTTAGTCGCTAGTTGGGTAAGAACTTTTTACCCTTCATCACAGAAATTCACGGAAACTCGTTCTACTCTTATTAAAGGATTTCTTGGAAAGGAGTAGATGGATGGATTTAAGTAATATCAAACGTTGGGATAGCGTCATCTTACTCGGTATCGTCAACGAAAAGCTCAGACTGGAATGCGACAGCTTTGATGAACTCGTCACCATGTATGAAATGGATGTCGAAGATCTGGTCGGTAAACTGGATGTGCTTGGTTATCAATATGATCCGTTGACCAATCAGTTCAAGGCAAGGTGAGTTAACGGGGCTCGGAAGCTCGTTACTCGTGACTCGAAAAGATCCAGTCTCTAGCAACGAGAAGTGAAACGCTCTAGCAACGAGCCACGGTTATACTATCTTTATCCCTTCTAAATGACTTTGGCACTGCTGCTTGGCGGTGCTAAAGAACGCTTGTAAATAACGCTTATCTTTTTCTGCGTGCCTTGTTGCTGCAAATAGTCGTCGCCATAAGCCTTTTCCTAACGGTTTACTGGTAATTAATCCTTGGCGTGAAAACTCACTGATGGCCCAGTTGGGCAGGGCTGCAACGCCTAATCCGGCTGACACCATTTGTACCAGCATCAAGGTATTATCTGCTTGTTTCCACTTGGCTGGTTCAATGCCGGCGGGTTGTAAGAAGTGTTTCACCACATCTAAACGTTGCTTTTGCACCGGGTAAGACAACATGGTCTGTGTGGCCAAATCTTGTGGCTCTATACATTCTTTTTCAGCTAATGGGTGATTGGTCGCGGTGATTAAACGCATTTCAAAATCAAAGAGGGGTTCATAATGAACTTCAGAGCGAGGCTGAATATCCGACGTAATCACTAAATCTAGCTCACCGCCAACCAGTGCGGGAAGTGGTTCAAAGCCAAAGCCTGATGAGAAGTCGAGGGTCACGCTCGGCCAAGCGATTTGGTATTCCTTGAGCGCAGGCATTAACCATTGAAAGCATGAGTGACATTCGATTGCCATGTGCAAACGTCCATTCACATCTTCTTTTAAGCTCGCAATGTCATTTTCGGCTCTAGCAATTTTAGGCAATATATCATCGGCTAAACGAAGTAAGATTTCACCTTCTTGTGTGAACTTAATTGGGCGAGTTTTTCGTAAAAACAGCTTGCCACCAATGCGAGACTCAAGCTCTTTTAACTGGTGTGATAATGCCGATTGAGTGAGATGCAATGATGTGGCGGTCGCCGTCAGTGACCCCGTATCACGTAATACGCTCATTGTCCTTAAATGCTTTATCTCTATCATTATTCACCCTCATGATGAAAAATTTTCCTTTAGATTTCTTCATAAACTACGCCTGAAAATCCATTTTGTAAACGTCTAGACGTCTATTTTTAATGGTTAACTTTATTTGATTGAAATAATTTCATAATCAATGTGAATGAATAGACATTGCTAGTGTTGAATCAAGGCGTGATTATTTAGCCATCCAGAAGGATATAACTGAATTTTAATTAAGGTAGGGATGGTATGACACAACAGGCTAAAACAACGACTCATATTCTTGGTTATCCTCGCATTGGTGAGAAACGTGAATTGAAGTTTGCGCAAGAAAAATATTGGAAAGGGGAAATATCACAAAATAAACTGAAGCAAGTCGGTTCACAATTACGCCACAGGCATTGGAATGATCAAGCCGTAAGTGGGCTTAGCTATGTTACGGCGGGTGACTTTGCTTGGTATGACCATGTGCTTACCACCAGTTTGTTAGTGGGTCATGTTCCAGCCCGTCATTCTAATGGTGGTTTTCCAGATTTAGATACCTTGTTTAAAGTCGCTCGCGGTCAGTCAGTAAATGATCCGACATTAGATTGTGGTTGTAGAAACCCAGCTGAAAATAGCGACGCTGCTGCATCGGACATGACCAAATGGTTTAACACTAACTATCACTATATCGTGCCAGAGTTTAGCCAAGATGATCGTTTTCAAGTGAGCTGGCCGCAGTTATTTGATGAAGTAAGCCAAGCGCTACAAGCGGGACACAATGTAAAACCTGTCTTACTTGGGCCTCTAAGTTACTTATATCTAGGCAAAGAAGTAAACCCTGAAGAAGTTGATAATGGATTTGATCGTTTATCATTACTCGCACGTTTACTGCCTGCTTACCAGGCGATTTTAGGTAAGTTAGCGGCTTTAGGGGTAGAGTGGGTTCAAATTGATGAGCCGATTTTAAGCCTAGAGTTAGAAGATAAATGGGCAAATGCGTTTAAATTGGCCTATCAAATTCTAGCCGGTGATGTGAAATTACTGCTGACCACTTATTTTGACTCGGTCGAAGATAATCTTGCCAAAATCGTTGAATTACCAGTCGATGGTTTACATATTGATTTATCCGCAGCGGCGGAACAATTACAGGTTGTAAACCAAGCTGTACCACAAGATTGGGTGTTGTCACTTGGAGTGATTAATGGCCGTAATGTTTGGCGTGCCGATCTACAATCATGGCTTGAAAAGTTGCAGCCAATTAAAGTACAGCGTGGTGATAAGTTATGGATCGCCAGTTCTTGTTCATTGCTGCATAGCCCAATGGATCTTGAGCTTGAAACAGAATTAAGCCAAGAGGTAAAAAGCTGGTTTGCGTTTGCCAAACAAAAACTCAACGAAGTCAGTTTGCTGGGCGCAGCGTTAGACGGCAATGGACATGCGATCGAAGCTTGCCAAAGTTATAGCCAACCAATTAAAGCGCGTTTGAGTGCTACGCATGTGAATAAACCGAGTGTACAAGCTCGTTTGCAATCTTTCACCACTGATTTAGCCGAGCGCATCGCGCCTTTTATTGAGCGGGCTCACCATCAAGCCGAAGTGTTAGGGTTACCACTGCTGCCCACAACAACAATTGGCTCCTTCCCTCAGACAGCCGATATTCGTCAGCAACGCAGTGCTTATCGCAGTGGCCAACTGAGTGAGGCCGATTATGTGCAAGCATTAAGAGAACACATTCAAGATGCGATTCAACGCCAAGAAGCGCTCGATCTTGATGTGTTAGTCCATGGGGAAGCTGAACGAAATGACATGGTGGAGTATTTCGCGGAAAACTTAGCAGGCTTTCAAGTCACCCGCTTTGGCTGGGTGCAAAGTTATGGCTCTCGTTGTGTTAAACCAGCGATTGTCGTGGCAGATATTGAGCGTGAAAAGCCAATTACAGTCGATTGGTCTGTGTATGCACAATCATTAACATCAAAACAAATGAAAGGCATGTTAACTGGGCCAATCACGATTTTATGTTGGACATTCCCTCGTGAAGATATTTCACGTCAACAAATCGCTCAGCAATTGGCGTTTGCCTTACGTGATGAAGTCGATGACCTACAAAAAGCGGGCATTAATATTATTCAAATTGATGAACCTGCTATTCGTGAAGGTTTGCCATTGAAGAAACGAGATCATCAAGCTTATTTAGACTGGGCGGTGCAAGCGTTTAAAGTATCGGCAGCCATTGCCAAGCCTGAAACTCAAATTCATACTCATATGTGTTACAGCGAGTTCAATGAGATCATTGATTCAGTAGCCGCACTGGATGCGGATGTGATCACGATTGAAACCTCACGTTCAAATATGGAATTACTCAAAGCATTTGAAGAGTTTGACTACCCGAATGAAATAGGGCCTGGCGTGTATGATATTCATTCTCCGAATATTCCAACACAAGAATGGATAACGGGTTTACTCGAAACGGCTGCGAAGAAAATTCCAACCGAGCGATTGTGGGTGAACCCAGATTGTGGCTTAAAAACGCGTAGTTGGGCAGAAACAGAAGCCTCATTACATAACATGGTGGAAGCGGCGAAAGCATTGAGAAAGCAATATCAGGAGTAAATCGCTGAACGAAAGCCAGATTCTACTCTGGCTTTTTTGTTATCTGTAATGTCGGTTATTTGGTAATACAGATAACATTAAAGTAGGCGTTTGGGCTTTGTTTGCGGGCGGCAATGTGGTTTTGAATTCGGGTCACGGTTTCAGAGCGGTTTAGCCAAAACTGAGATTTAACCGCATACTTCATCATAAAATTCATATTAGACAAGATGATGTTGTATTCCTGCTCATTGGCAATTCGACTTTTCGCCGCCTGACAGACTGCCTTGGCTTGACGGTAAGTAAAGCTTCCAAGGTTTCTATCGTTATAACGAGTGATTTTCCCTTGGTATTGATCATCATAGGTTGGTAACAGGGCAGTATAAGCACCTAGAGAGTAGACGGGTGTCATGGTCGGATATATTAACTCGCTCTCTTCTTGAGTTTGTTGCTCTTCTTCAGCGGGTAGTGCGATTGAGGTCGGTTCCTTTTCCGGGGTGTAAGACTTTATCAATGCATCGCTATAATTCATCTTTTTTACTAAGGTGAGCACGTATTTAGCGTCATCGAGTGTCAGCGGCCCGACCATCATCCGATAGCCATGATTGTAGGGTTGATTGGCAACGGGGAAGGTGATTTTGTTTTGCATATCGCCTTTAAGATCGACATAAAGACGAAAACTATTGGCGTAAAGGTATTGCACAAAGTAAGCGGTTGAGGAATTAATGTTGGCATTATCTGCGCCTAAAGGAAAAAGTGCGCAGTTCTCACCAATATAGTATTCATCCTTCACATTAGACGGAATGATTTGGCAAGCCTGAGTAGAAAATGAGATAAAAAACAGTAAGATAATTAAGGCAGATTTCAGCACAGTCAAACTCCATTTGAATTAGCGCTATGCTACAACACTTCTTATTTAAAGGCGAAATATACCCAAAAGGACAACGGATAATGTGTTGGGTATAAACCCCAACCAAATCAAAAAATTTTGCGATTGGGGCTTATCCAGTTCTTGTTCTAACTCAACATTCCGTGATTAATTAACCCAATCACGTAATGTGTAAGTTAGCGTATGTTGATCGTTAGAAAGTATGAGTGTGTCTTTTTGTAAGTCAATTTTACTCCAAGCGGACAATGTACTTGCTACCGCTCTTTCAGTGTTCATTGCGTCGCCAATACACATTTTCATCGTCATGGCCATTTTATCAATACGGAATTGGCCCGTTTCAGGGTTAATTTCCGCTTTACCGTGGAAGCCATTACAACCCGCGTTGCCGTGAGACATCATGTTTTCACCGATTTCAAGATCAGGTTGAGAACCGTTAGCTCCTTTAGCCACATCGTCACCGTCAATTTGAGATAAAACCCAATGATGATGCTGTAAATCAGCTGGTTTAACGAAGTCGGCTTTGTCCGTTGAAGAACAAGCTGCAAGTAAAAGAGGGACGCTTAATGCTGTGATCAGCTTTTTCATAAATAACTCCATGGGTGTATTTGTTCTAATATTAACAAAAGATTAGATTGAAGTGATTGATAAAAGTTTAAATGTTTACATTTCTTGACGTATTGTGGTGGATTCCGCTATTTTCGTATGGCGTGTAACATATTTATAACGTTTTATAGTCGGGAGGGCGTATGGAACAATTAGAGTTTTTTACTGTACCTAGCCCTTGTGTAGGTGTGTGCACTGTCGATGAAAAAGGATACTGTAAAGGTTGTATGCGCAAACGCGAAGAGCGCTTTAATTGGCTGAATTATACGCCAGCTCAACAGCGTGACATTATTCGCTTATGTAAGCAGCGTTATTACCGTAAACGCTTAGCCTTGCGCCAACAACAAATCCCGACTCAACATATTGATGAAAGCAAAGATGATTCACCTCAAACGAATTTGTTTTAATGAGAGGTAAATAGTGGTTTTTAAAAGTGGCGTTGAAGAGTCTAACGCCACTGTATTGTTTTCGGTATCACGAAAAACGGAATGATTTAATCAAAATCACTTTTACACATATCAATCGCGCCATATAAGTCATCATGACTGAGGCGTTTTTTATCTAACCTTGCCTTTGTTTCAGCCCCTAATGCTTGCAGTTTTTTGCGGTTATCTGCTGTTTGGCGTAACCCAGCATGACGTAGGCAGTTATTGAGTTCGTGGTCTTCGCTAAAGTTAACGTATTTGCTATCTAAAGATGCCATAAGGATCTCCTTGTTTATGGTTGATAGGTACAACGTAATCTTTAGGAGTATAGATATTAAATTTGAAGTAGGTCGAAAAAATTTGGTTGGTATTGAAATATAAGAAGAAAGGAAAAGGGTTTGTCAGAAGGGCGAAAGCCCGATGTTGGTAGCATCGGGCTTTCTAATTTTTATTGAGTTTCGATTGGTAAAGTCGAGTTCAATATTATGCAAAAGGTGGATTTATCCGAAAAATTCCTTGGTAGGGGAATTAGATACGGATGAAGTCCATGTGCTCAACTTTTGGCTTGAACGCGTGACGTTGAACGTCTTGTGGCTTAACTTTAAGCTCTTTGCCGTCAACCACTAGAGTGATGCCTTCGTAGAATTCAGGCTTGTCCATTTGGTTGATAATTTCATCGTGGTCTAGAGCGATAGAAACAGGTGCTGCTTCACCACCGTAAACGATTGCTGGGAATTGACCAGCGTGACGTAGGCGGCGGCTCGCACCCTTACCTAGTTCAGTACGTACTACTGCTTCGAATTTCATAGTATTTACTCTCAAATTAGTAAATTAAAAGATGTTTAATCACATAGCGACCTAGTGATTAAGCGCAGTTTCAATAGCATTAAAAGATTAAAGCATTGAAACGAGCGCGGATACTATCATTCAAACCGTTTCTGAGCAATAGAAATGTCATGCTGGTTTATGAGAAATACTGTCTCTTAATTCAATGATAAAACCTAAATCTATCGTTGAATTGACAATAGGTTTGCCATTTAATCGATTGAGAATTTGTTGAGCCGATATTACGCCTATTTGTTCTCTTGGGGTCACTACCGTCGCCAATTTAGGAACCATAATGTTAGACAGGTCATGACCGTGGAACCCTGCGATACCAATATCTTGTGGCACTTGAATACCAAGGCGCTGGCATTCATAGATTGCCCCTACGGCTAAATCATCATTAGTACAAAATATACCGTCGGTATTTGGATGTTCTTCTAGTGCTTTATGCAGGAGGTCTGCACCTAAGCTAAATGAGGAAGCATGGGTTGTTTGCAAGCTAACGGGTTGCAGGCCGTGAGAAAGCATTGCGGCTTCGTAACCCGCCAATTTAAGCCTCGTGCGGACATCTAATCGAGCGGCAAAATAAATGATGTTGTGATGACCATGCTCAATCATGGCATTCGTCATGGCTTTAGCTGCCGCGTGATTATCAAACCCAATAGCCTGTTCTAAAAATGGCGACGAAGTATCCATGATCTCAATCACTGGAACGCCAGCTGTTTTGATCATTTTACGAGTGCGTTCGCTGTGGTGGCTTTCGGATAAAATGAGAGCATCAACATTGTAAGATAATAGCATCTCAACGTTTTTTTCTTCCTGATCAATGCTATAGCTGTAGTGGGCTAACATGAGTTGGTAACCAGCAGGTTCGGTTATGCTTTCTATACCACGAATAATTTCAGCAAAGACTTGGTTAGTTAAAGAGGGGACAAGAACACCTATTGCATGGCTTTTTGCATTCGACAAAATATCGGGAGCTCGGTTAGGGATATACCCTAGGTCTTCAACCGCTTGGGTAATCTTTTCCCTTAATGCTTGTGAAACATTATTAGGATCTCGAAGGCATCGGCTGACGGTCATTTTTGTCACGCCAACTTGTTCTGCGACATCTTGTAGGGTTGGGCGTTTGTTTTTTGTCACCATGATAATTCTAATATTACTAACGGTTAGAAACGAAAAGGGAAGTCTAAGATTTAAGTGAACCGAGCTATAGCGGAAGACTATAGCACGGTTATGGTTTTGATTAACGCTTCACTTCTACTCTAGGTGATTGACTCCATTCAACATGATATTTTTCCGATTCAGGTTGGTCGATTCTAGAATAGGTGTGAGACCCGAAGTAATCTCGTTGCGCTTGCAATAAATTCGCAGGTAGAGTCTCGCATCGCATAGAGTCAAAATAGCTCAGTGCAGAGCTAATACCTGGCATAGGTATCCCGCTTAAGCTTGTATTGGCCACCACGTGTCTCCAATTAAGTTGTCGGTTGGATAACTCTGTCGCAAAATGTTCGTCAAAGAGTAAATTCTCTAGACTCGGATTGTTAGTGAATGCATTGGCAATATCTTGTAAGAAAGTCGCTCTAATAATACATCCAGCCCGCCAACCTTTAGCTATATTGACAAAATTAAGTGTCCAATCTTTATGAGCTGATAGGGTTCTCATAAGGTCGAATCCTTGAGCATAAGCACAAAGTTTTGCACAGTAGAGCGCATCATGCAGTTGATTGATTGTTGATGTGAGATCTAACTTTTGACTACTCAGGGTTTCAGCTGGTAAGAACTTTGCTCCCAAAGTACGCTGTGATTTTAAACTGCTTAATGAACGAGCATATACTGACTGGGCGATGGTCGGGGTTGGGCATCCAAACTCAAGGCTGTTGATTGCGGTCCATGTCCCCGTACCTTTTTGTCCCGCTTTATCTAAAATCATCTCAACCAAAGCATGATCGCTAGCGAAGTCTTTTTGTTTAAGGATATCTGCTGTAATTTCAATCAAATAGCTATTGAGTACACCTTGATTCCATTGGGCAAAAATATCACCGATTTCATCTGAAGTTAACTTTAGAATGTCACGTAGATAATGGTATACCTCACAGATTAACTGCATATCGGCATATTCAATCCCATTGTGTACCATTTTGACAAAATGGCCTGAACCTGTCGGCCCTGTATAGGTTGCGCAAGGTTCACCGGAATGTTGAGGTGGAACAGGTAAGCCCTGGTTGTCCACTTTCGCTGCAATAGCATTCCACATAGGTTGGATATGTTTCCAAGCTTGTTGTGAACCACTTGCCATGAGCGCTGCGCCATAGCGAGCGCCTTGTTCTCCACCGGAAACAGCCGTTGTAAAAAACTCAAGTTTTCCTTGATATTGCTTTTCACGTTCAATGGTGTCTGTCCATAAACTATTACCGGTATCAATCACAATATCTTGTGGCTCTAATCCAACATCTAATAATTGGGTAATGACTTGGTCAACAATGTTACCAGCAGGCAATGATAGTGCGATGATGCGTGGCGATGAAAGGCTTGCAATAATCGCAGCTAATGAATCACAGTAGGTAAAACTCCCTTTATTTAATTGCTTTGCTTCTCGCGCTGTCTGGTCTAAATGTTGTGAATTCACATCAAAACCAGCGACGTTGAATTGGTTATCAAGTAGGTTCAAGGTTAAGCTTTTTCCCATTACGCCTAAACCAATCATCGCAATATGGTTATGAGTTGGTGCAATTGAATTGTTCATTCGCATTCCTTGTTTATATTCAGCTTGTGTTTGATTGTGTTTAAAACATCTTCGACAGTAGGGCGTATATCGATGAATATGGCTTCATTTGGGTTCGGCTCTATGAGTGTTTCGAATTGACTTTCAAGCATTGATTTACCATTGAACCAATGGTTTCCTCTTTTTTGATGCCTTTGCCAGATGGTGTCAAAATCGCCTTGTAAATAAACGATGGTTAACTCTTCATTATCTTGTCGCAAAATATCGCGGTACTGTGGTTTGAGTGCGGAGCAGGCAACTACTGCACATTCATTTTCAATAAAAAGACGATTTAATGTGTGTAGCCAATCAATACGGTCTTCATCAGTTAATGGCGTACCTTGGCGCATTTTGTCTACATTACTCTGTGGGTGAAAATCATCACCATCAAAAAATGGGTATTGAATACTTTGGGCTAATAGCTGGCCTATGTGGCTCTTTCCACAGCCAGAAACTCCCATTACTAATATTTTTTTATGATCCATAATTACTGCCTTAGCTAAGCCTTGAAATAAGGCTTAGCGTTGTTATATGAGGAGTTACTGCCACCATAGGGCCAATTGAGGGAAAATAATCACCAGTGATAACGCGATAATTTGTAAGCCGATAAAAGGTAGCAAGGAGGTGAAGATTTCACCTAGGCTGATGTCTTTAGGCGCTACTGACTTCAAATAAAAAGCGGCGGGACCAAAAGGTGGTGATAAGAATGACACTTGCATATTCAAGCAGAACACCACACCGAACCAGATAGGATCAAAACCTAAATTGATGATGATAGGGACAAAAATTGGCATAGTAAGCAGCGCCACCCCGACCCAGTCTAAGAACATGCCAAGAACCAGTAGAATGACCATCATGATGAGTAGTGTACCCATTGCATGCCCACCACTTAGTGCGAGAATGGTTTCTTCTACGAAATCAATTCCGCCCATTAGGTTGTAAACTCCCACCAATGCAGTCGCGCCGATACCAATCCAAATAATCATGCCGCAGGTACGCATGGTTGCGATGGCACTCTCTTTCAGCATATTCCAATTCATTTCTTTTCGAATTAGGGCGCTTATCATGATACCTACTACACCTAATGCCGAGGCTTCCGTGACCGATGCCACACCGGTATAGATACTGCCAAGAACAATGGCAACAGAGAGAATTGGAAAAAACAGGGCTTTAAAATAACTAGGGCGATTTTTCGCGTCTTCAGCTAATTCTTCTTCTGTAGGTAAGGGGGCCAAGCTAGGGTTTAAAAAGCTGCGAATTAAAACATAAGCAATATATAGCAGTGCAAGAATCAGCGCAGGGACGAATGAAGCTTTGAATAAGTCACCAATCGATACACTGGCTGTTAAGCCATAAATGATTAACACAATACTCGGAGGTAGCATGGTACCTAATGCTCCGCCAGCACAAGTGGTACCAATGGCTAATTTGCGGTCATAACCTAAACGAAGCATTTGAGGCAGAGCAAGTATGCCAAGCAGGACAGTTTCACCACCAATCACGCCTGACATCGAAGCGAGTAAGACCGCGACTAATAGAGTTTGTACGGCAACGCCACCACGGACTTTACGCCCAACAGATTTCATCGCATCGAATAAATCGCGAGCAATGCCGGATCGATCAAGTAATGCTGCCATGAGTACGAACATGGGAACAGCAAGGAAAATGTAGCCATCAACAAAGCTAAACATGCGGCTAGAGATCAATGGTAAAGCATCTACTCCAAACCACCCTAAGGTGAAAAATAAGGCGACAAAACCCGTCACAAAGGCTAATTGCATGCCAGTGAGTAATAAGCCAATCATCATAACGAGCATGAGTAAACTGGCATAACCGATACCTAGAGCAGACAAATCAAACATCTTTATTACTCCTTAAAGACTTGATTTCATAGATGATATGAAGAATGAACTGTACAGAAAGAATGCAAAAAATAATAAAGATAAGCGCCTTTAACAGTGCTGGATATGGGGGATTGAAATAAGAGCCTGATGTTTCTAGTCGGAACTCACCCCATGGTGTAAACCAAGCAGTTTTTGTCATGGTGTAAGAAGCCCATGCCATCATCAATGAGAATGCTAGCCCAACAATGTGGTGAACCATATTTAATACGCGACGTGTTTTTGCTGATACAGCGTCATAGATTAACACCACTCTGACATGCTTATCTGTGGCAAAAGCATAGATACCACCAATAACGAATAAACTGCCACCGACAAATGAAGCCGTTTCATGAACCCAGGTCGTTGGTGCATCAAATACATAGCGCATTAATACTTCATAGAAAGAAATAAACACGGTGAAAATAAATAGCAGGCTCAGTGCATGGCTTATTTTTATGATCCAACGATCTAGGCGGTTTTTCGGCGCCTCATCATGTTCATGAGAATTAGGAACATCTTGCATAAAACAACCTATTGAAAAGCGAATAAGATAAATGAGGAGGGCGAAGAATAACCCTCCGAATTGAGATTTACGAGTTACAGTAATCCATTTTCTTCAAGGTATTTAGTCACTGAATCGTAGACTTTTTGTGCGTTAGGTGAACGTTCAGCAAATACTTTCCACTGTGTTTTGGCGATAGCTCGGAACTTTTTACGTTCTTCTGCTGACCAATTGTGGATGGTGATGTTTGGATCTTTCTCTGCTTGTGCAACGGCTGCTTGGTCAGCAATACGAAGCTCAGTGGTCATATCATTAGCAAAATCACGTACAGATACCGTTAGGATTTCTTGTAGATCTGGCGACATTTTGTCCCATTTCTTCTGGCTGATGGATACGTCGATTAAAGGTAGAGAGTGAAAGCCAGGTTGGACTGGATGAGAGGCAATGTCATTCATGCCTGCTTTTTGATTGGTTGAAAATACGGTGTAATCCGCAGCATCAATAACGCCTTTGCTTAACCCTGTGAAAACTTCAGAACCAGGTAAGTTAACGGGCGTAGCACCTGCTGCTGCAAAAACTTGCTGAACAAGACCTTCCGGCGCACGAATTTTTAGACCTTTTAGATCGTCAACACCATCAAGAGGGACTTTTGATACTAATGATTCCACACCCGTTGTTGAACCACCAATAAACTTCACACCGTATGGTTTGTATAGCTCGGTCATTAATTCATAACCACCACCATAGTTAATGTATTGCAATAGTTGTCCTGTATTAGACCAAGCGCCAACCATGTTACCGATTAAACCAAATGCAGGATCTTTACCTGAGAAATACTCAGTAGCAGTAAGTTGTCCATCTAAGATGCCTTGGCGAATAGCATCCAGAGTTTCTGTGTTTTTTACCACACTACCTACAGGCAGTAGTGAAATTTTAATGCGTCCAGCAGACATAGTTTCAACACTTTTTGCCCATTTTTGCTGAACTTGAAAGTTTTTATCGCCAGAGGGATCTGAGGATTGAATTTTAAGGTTAAAGTCAGCAGCAAGAGCGGAAGTCGAAACTATCCCAGCGAGAGCCGCAGTAAGCAGAGTTCGTGTAAATTTCATTCTATAGTCCTTTTAGTTGCACGTTCATACACTATTAATAGCGTATAAGTTCCGATTATAAGTGTAATGTTACCGGTAACTTGTTATTAAGATGTTACCGGTAACTATAGCCTGGTGCTATTAACTTGATCACAAAAATCACTCAGTGAAATAAAACTTGCACTGTTATCGATGGTGGAAATAAGAAGGATAGGTTGGGAAGGTATAGTAAAGGCGACATTTATGTGCGAAATGTTAGGGTCTGTTGACCTTTCGTTAAGTCTCATTTACTTAGAATAACTAAGCAGCAATCGACTCGCCTAAAATTTCTTTATCTCGAACAAAATTTAATCACGAAAATCAACAGCCCTTAGGAAAGCTCATCAGCAAAAATCTTATCGCGAATTTTCCAAAATCGGCCTGATTTTCTCGCAATGATAAACAAAGGCAAGCGGAAGCGATGTTGATGATTAACCACTTTAGTTGGTGTACTTTCCTCAAAAGGGCGATGTCTATCGGCAAGATGTGGTCGAACAAATTGCTCGGCAAAAATTTGTTTTTGTTTTTTGGTATTGAGTGACCAAAACTCATGAACTAATGCGTGGGGCTGATCATCATTACTTTCGCCAGAGTAGGTGACTTTAAGCTGGGACTTACCATCTTGGGTTTTATGGACATTAAGCTCCATGTCTTTACATTCAAACACTAAAGCATCTTTTAAATTAAGAGCGTCACGCAGTTTTTTATCAGGGTCGACTAGGGTGGCATCGCATTGGTGGCAGATACGCGCTGCGATATCATTATCCGCACCACATTCAGAGCAAAACTTAGCTTTAAAACGATAGTCGCAATGTTCACGTTCACCAGTAGGTTGTTCGTGTTCATCAAGTACTTCAAAGTAGCCTTGGCAACGACGGCCGTAATGTTCGATTAACATGCCATTGCTATCGAGTTTACCCCAGAATGTATTATTAAAACCGCAAGCAGGGCATGGGATGGTGACGCTGTCACTATTTGGATCTGGCTTTACTTCTCCGACTTCCGGCTGATAGAGGTCGTAATTATTGCCCGCGTAGTCTAATACTAAGCATTCTTGTTTATTTTCCGCTAGGCGAAGCCCTCGGCCAATGATTTGTTGGTATAAGCTCACTGACTCGGTAGGGCGTAAAATTGCAATGAGATCGACATGTGGTGCATCAAAACCTGTGGTTAATACTGAAACATTGACGAGAAACTTGATTTGCTTGTATTTGAATTCATTAATGATTCGGTCGCGCTCGCTTTGGTGAGTGTCACCAATGACTAATGCCGATTGTTCAGGCGGTAATAAGCTTAAAATTTCTTGCGCGTGGCGAACCGTTGCAGCAAAAATCATGACGCCTTGTTTGTCTTTGGCAAGTTCAATAATTTGCTGAACGATTTGTGGTGTTGCACGTTTCGATTGCTCTATCACTAAATCGAGGTCCGCTTCTTTATAGCGCCCTGCCAATGCTGGTTTTAAGTGCGAAAAGTCATAACTTAATACTGGGGCATCGATCATTCGGGCAGGGGTCAAAAAGCCTTCGTCGAGTAAGTATTGAATGGGGAGTTCAAAGATACAATCACGAAAAAAACGAGGCTCTTGTGAGCGTACTTGGCCTGATTTTCCGCGCACCTGATATTGATAAATCCAACCCATACCTAAGCGATAAGGTGTTGCGGTTAAGCCGAGTATTTTAATGCCCGGATTGACGTTCTGTAAGTGTGAAATGACCTTTCGGTAGCTGCTTTTCGGGTTATCAGGCACACGATGACACTCATCGATGACCAGCAATGAGAATTGGTTCGCGAACGCATCAAGATTACGCACCACCGATTGAACGGAAGCAAACACCACTTGTTCTTCGGTTTCTTTACGACCTAATCCTGCGGAAAAAATGCTGCCTTTAAGTGGTCTATCTTCGGTGGAATAACTTTCGTATTTGGCGTGGTTTTGCTCCACTAGCTCTTTCACGTGGGTCAGCATTAAAACGCGCCCTTTAGCCAATCGAGCCAATTCTGCAATCACTAAACTCTTACCTGCACCGGTTGGTAATACGATCACGGCTGGGTCGTTACTGCGACGGAAATAATGGATAACTGCTTTTACAGAGTCGGCTTGATAGGGTCGGAGATTGAACATGGTAAATAAGCGTATGACAAAGAAGGTGAGAGGATAATCGGTTTGGGCGGGAAATGCTAGTTACGTTTTTTCGAATCTCGGGCACTTCGTTTCTTGTGGCTAGACTTTGTAGTGGCGATTAATTCGAAAATAGAAAACCCACCGCGATGGGTGGGTTTTGATTGGGCGTTTAAGTCAAACTTAGAATGCGTAGTTCAACTGTAGTGAGCCGATGTAAGCTGGGCCTGAAGATTTGAACTCTTGTGGGCCAGCTAGACCGCTTTCAGTAAATGTACCTGATTTACCATCGATGTAAGCAAAGCCAGCATCGATTGATAGATCTTGTGTCCATAGGTATGTGAAACCTGCGGTATACCAGTAACGATCGGTATCAGGAATGCTTAAAGTTGCTTTACCAGCTTGTTCATCATAAGCGAAACCTGCACGTACTAGCCATTGATCGTTAACGGCATAAGTTGTACCGATAGACCACCGTTGGTTATCTGAATAGCTTTCTTGTTTCGTGAAACATGTACCGCCTGTTGCAACACACGCATCACCTGTTGCGGTTAACTCAGAAAATTTACTGTAATTTGTCCATTGCCAGCTATAGTGAATAGCCCATTGATTGTTGAGTTGGTGGAAACCAGACAGTTCAACGATATCAGGTAGATCAATGTTTAAATCGGCATCATTTGTCGAACCCGGTTGGCCAGTGATTTGACCTGTACCATCAGTAAAATCACCATCTTTGAATTTTAGTTTTACTGCTGATTTATAAGACAAGGAGAAACGGTTATTTTTATTCAGTTCATAAAGAGCACCGACATTCCAACCCCAACCGAATGTATCGCCTTCCATTTTGATCAGAGAAGTAGAACGAGGTAAGCCTGCCATATCACCCGCGATACCAAGATTTCTTTCAAGTTTTGCTTTCGCGTAAGTGACATTTAAACCTGCACCAACACTAAACTGGTCATTGATACGGTAGGCAATGTTTGGATTTAGTTTAAATGTAGTTAATGCTGTATGACCAGAAGCGTCACCAGCAGAGAAGTTGGATGGGTAGTCTGTTGATACACCGTAGTCAGTGTACATACCAATACCCCAAGCCCATTGATCATTGATCGGACTAACGTAATAAATCGCTGGGACTACTTGAGATGGTGCGATGTCATCGGCAGAATCGCCGAATGTATTACTTTCCACATCAATTTCAGGTTCGATGTAAGACACAGCACCAGAAAACTGTGCGCGATCAAATAGTACCATTGACGCTGCGTTGGCAGACATTTCACTTGCGTTATCACCGACAGCACCATCGCCTGAAAATGCACGGCCTAGACCTGAAGCAGAATGTTCAACAACTTGGAAACCAGCGGCATGTACTTGTGAGGCCAAAGCAATCGAAATTGCTAGTAGCGAATATTGTGTTTTTTTCATGGTTATCCCTTACACACTATTAATCTTGTTATTCGCACCGAATGTATTTGATGCGTTGTTAATAGTTTTATTACCAAAAGTAGCGAGTTTGTATTTTATTTTGCAAAAAATGCTACGAGCTTAATATTTTTGCAATTTATCTTATTTCTTTTAATAAATCAGGTATGACCAGTTTAAGTTGCTGATATTTTTAGTGTTTTAAAATTGTTTATTTATTGTGCGAATTATGGCGAGGAGTGAATGTAATACTTTGGTCTAACCAGTTTGTAACTATTTGATTTCATTTTAGACTAAAGTCTATGGGGTTAATTTATGCCGTGAATAATCTTTTCTTATTTTAAGCGCGACATATGAGCGAATTTCGTACAAAACAGAAGCTAAAATTAAATTGTGACAAAATGATAAAATCGCGCAATAAATAACCAGATTGAGTTTTGGAATTTATTTTGTTTATTTATTGAGCGATGGTTGCTTATTAATATTAAAAATATCAATAGGGTATGTTGGTTTCATCATCAAGCCACGTTTGCGACTTCTTTGTCTGTTCAAATGACTAAATTTGTGAAATAGCTCAACTAATGAAGCAACTTTCTTTATAATGCAGGGTTTGATGGCACACCACTTAGCCGAGATTTGAGGTATTGATGCGTTTAGATAAATTTTTATGTGAGACTTTAGGCGTGACTCGTAAAGAAGCCACCATTTTATTACGACGTGGTGAGGTGACCGTGGATGGACAAACGGTGAAAGTTGCTTCTGTGAAAGTTGATGACAAGTCTCACGTTGAATGGCAAGAGCGCCATATTCCAATGCCGGGTCCACGCTATTTTATGTTGTTTAAGCCTGATGGTTTTGTCTGCTCACATGAAGACAGCAGCAATCCAACCGCATTTGTATTACTTGATGAAGTCAATATGGATAAGCTGCATTTTGCGGGGCGTCTTGATGTGGACACCACTGGATTAGTGTTGATCACCGATGATGGAAAATGGTCACACCGTATTACTTCGCCAAAGCATAAGTGTGAAAAAACCTATCGTGTGTGGTTGGAAGATGCGATCGGTGAGGATTATGCAGAGCAATTGGCGCAAGGTATTCAACTGCGTAATGAAAAAGATCTCACTTTGCCTGCGAAAATGGAAGTGGTGGACTATTCACAAAACGAGCTACTGCTGACTATCTCTGAAGGAAAATATCACCAAGTAAAACGCATGTTTGCAGCTTTAGGCAATAAAGTTGAACAACTGCACCGTGAATCTATTGGTGCCATTGTTTTAGATGACACTTTAGAGCCTGGTGAATATCGTCCGCTAACTCAAGAAGAAATTGATTCTATTTTATAATTATTGAAAAGGCATGACGCCCTTAACATAGTCAACCGTTTGGGTTCTTGGTTCAAGATGTCATTGTTGTGCTTTTTTCTTTTCTGTTTTATCACTTTTAAAAGGACACTTCATGCCACAGTCTGCCTTACCAAAAAGTAATTTCTTATTGTTTTTGATTTTAGGCTCAATCGGTTTATTAACCCCATTTGCAATCGACATGTATTTACCTGCGATGCCGACTATTGCAAGTGATCTCATGGTTAATCATGGCATGGTGCAGGGGACATTAACCGCTTATACGGCAGGTTTTGCATTAGGGCAGTTATTACATGGCCCACTTGCTGACAGTTATGGTCGACGCCCTGTATTAATGACCGGCATTGTTTTTTTTGCTATCGCTTCGGTTATTTGTGCGACCACAACGAGTATTGAAGCCTTGCTCTATACACGTTTTGCTCAAGGTTTTTCTGGTGCTGCTGCTGCGGTTATTGTACAAGCGGTTGTGCGGGATATGTTTAACAAAGAAGAATTTGCGCGCGCAATGTCGTTCATCACACTGGTGATTACGATATCTCCATTGCTTGCCCCTATGATAGGTGGTCATCTCGCCGTATGGTTTGGTTGGCGTTCAATTTTTACTGCTCTCGCCATTGTCTCATTTGTTGTCTTACTTGCAGTATTGATAAAAATTCCAGAAACCTTAGCGCCAGAGAACAAACAACCATTACGTTTTCGTACTACGTTGCGTAATTATTTTCACCTGATCACGAACCCAGTAGCATTCGGTTTGATTTTCTGCGGCGCGTTTTCTTTCGCTGGGATGTTTGCATTTATTACGGCAGGCTCATTTGTCTATATCGATATTTATGGAGTAAAGCCGGAATATTTCGGTTATTTGTTCGCTCTTAATGTCGTGGGTATGGTGATCATGACCAGCTTTAATGGCCGTGCTGTGCGTAAAATGGGTTCTCATTGGATGCTAAGATTTGGGCTAAGTTGTCAGTTTTTGGCGAGCATTGCATTATTTATTAGCTGGCTATGCGGATTTGGTTTATGGGCGATTGTGCCATGTGTCGTGTTATTCGTTGGGACGATTTCAATCATTGGTAGTAACTCAATGGGGTTATTACTAAGTAGCTATCCGCAAATGGCTGGTACGGCGTCTTCTTTAGCGGGGACTTTGCGGTTTGGTACGGGAGCGGCGATCAGTGCGTTGATAGCCGTCATGCCGAGTGGCAATGTGTGGCCGATGATCGTTTCAATGTGTTTATGTGGTGTGTTATCTATTAGTATGTATTGGCTACTGAGCCGTAATGCTTAATCTTTCTTAATCTGAGTTCATTATGCAATATTCACAAGAAATTCAACGTGTTGTAAATACAGCATTAAGCGAATTAAAACAGCAGCATCAGAATGGCAAATTGGCCAATACCCCGATCACCAATACCCATTTCATTGCGCGTTGGGTAACAAAAAGTATTAAGAGTCAGCAATTTGATCGTTGTGTGAAAGATGATTTGGTCCGTTGGCAAAAAGCCAGTCGCAGTAAAGGTTCGGCGAGTGAGCTGTTAGCCACTTTTGAGCGTATTGCCAAACTGTATCAAACTTTCTTACCGGTTGATGGTGAGCCTAAGCCAGTCAAAGATGCTGATATTGAAGCCTTTATGGATCACATGGAAAATAAAGGTTGGGAAGTGGTGAATGAATTTGAATTAACAGAAAAGACGCAAATTTTTGCCGACCAAGCCAATTCATTTGTACTGTGTGCCAAACAATGTGACGATTGCTTTGATGGGGAATGGCTCGTTAAACCGATGAGCTTTTATGTGCGCGGTAATCATGCCGAGTTCATTACTGAAGCGACCGAACACGGGTTCTTATTGCATAAGCAAACGGATTATAAGTCGATTGTGAAATATCACGGCGAATACCTGATATACCCCAATAATGTTGGCTTAAAATTGGCAGAAATTCCGTTTAACTATTGATCAAACATTGAAAGGTCGGTTGGTATTTAATTTTTTATTGTTCGTTTGTTACTAAATCAAGGTATTAGTATTGTCTTGATGGATGAAAAATCGCAATTAATATGATCAACTTCAAATTCCTTTCTACCTAAGGTTAATTAGTGTAAATTTCTTCTCTTATTCTAGATAGTGAGTACAGGTTTCATGCTTGATTTAAAAAATCTTTGTAAAGGCTACATTGACGGGGGCGTTTTTAACCCTGTTTTACAAGGGGCTGAATTGACATTGGAACCTGGCGCACAATTAGCATTAATGGGCGAAAGTGGCTCTGGTAAAAGTACGTTATTGAACATGATCGCAGGGTTAGATAAGTGCGATTCTGGTGAAATTATTTGTTCCAATTTCCCCATGCATTCTGCCCCTGACCGAGAAAGAACTGCATTTCGCCGCAATAATATTGGTTTGATTTTTCAACAGTTTAACCTTCTCACCACGCTTAACATTGCCGATAACATCCGCTTTTGTCGTCAACTTAAAGGATTACCTGAAGATGCCAAACTGTGGCGTCAAATTCTCTCTTCTTTAGATCTCATGCCGTTACTCGGACGTTATCCTGAAGAAGTGTCGGGTGGACAGCAACAACGTGCGGCTATTGCACGTGCTTTGTACATGGAACCATCTCTGCTGCTTGCCGATGAACCGACGGGTAGCTTGGATGAAAAAAATGCTGAAGCGGTCATGCGCTTATTGACAAGCCTATCAAGTCAAATGAATTGCACATTGCTTCTCGTAACGCACAGTGAACGAGTAGCAGCACACTTGGATGGTTGTGTGCGTTTACAAGGAGGCGTGCTCAATGTTATGGCCCGTAGCTAAAGCTCTGCTTGGCCATTATCGCCGCCATCCATTTCAAATTCTTCTTGTTTGGCTAGGGCTCACTCTAGGCATATCGTTATTCGTTGGTGTTTTAGCTGTCAATTACCACGCCAAACAAAGCTATGCGCAAGGGGAGAAGTTATTCTCTAACCCTCTGCCGTATCGTATTCAGCCAAAACTGGCTGGCAACAAAATTCCACAAGGTTTTTATATTCAATTAAGACGAAATGGTTTTCATCAATGTGCGCCATTTGATACTTACCGAGTCGTTACCGAAGATGGTATGCAATTGAATATTGTCGGCTTTGACCCTGTTACCATGATGTCATTTCAATCGGAACAGAATCTGAAAACCGCGGATATGTTGGATTTAATGCGTCCACCATATCCGATTTTGATCAGCGCGCAATTATCCAATTACCTTGACATCTACGATGGTGATTTCATTTCATTAAATTCTGGTGATGAAATCGGTCCAATTAAAGTCGATACCAAATCTCGTATTTCTGGCTCACGCCTTGTTGCGGATATGTCGCTCATTCGCTCACTTAATCGCAGTTCTGGTTTTGATATGATCGCTTGTGCAGCGATGTCTCCCGATAAACTGGAACAGTTACGCAATTATTTACCCAATGGGATTTCTCTGCATCGAAATACCCGTGTAGAACTCGGTTCATTAACAAAAGCGTTCCACATGAACCTGACGGCGATGGGAATGTTGTCATTTTTAGTGGGCTTGTTCATCTTCTATCAAGCGATGTCTTTATCTTTCATTCAAAGGCAACCTTTAGTCGGCATTTTGCGTTTAACGGGGGTGTCTGGTTGGCAGTTAACGAAAGCATTATTGCTGGAAATCTTTGCTTGGATTCTAGTCGGCTGGTTGAGTGGTACCGTTCTTGGGCTTGCTCTTGCCAACAAGTTGATGCCATCGGTTTCTGCTAGTTTGAGTGATTTATATAATGCAGATGTGGGTCTAAAAATTGATTGGAACTGGGAATGGATTCAATACAGTTTATTGATGTCTATTTTTGGATGTTTGCTGTCTTGTTTTTGGCCTCTGATTCGTTTGATTCGCTCGCAACCAATCCGACTTGCTTCTCGTTTATCATTGGTTCGCTTTGCCGGGCGTGAATTTGGCTTACAAGCGTTTGTTGCCTGCGTATGTACGGTTGCGGCTGTGGCGCTATATCAATCGCCATCATCTAAAGAAGAAGGTTTTACCCTAATTGCGTTGATGCTCGTCAGTGTCGGCTTGGTGATGCCATATTGTTTATGGAAGCTGTTCTCTAGTTTTTCTTTCACTATGCCTTGGGTAAAGGTTCGTTGGTTCTTTGCTGACATTGCTGCCAGTATGAGTTATCGCGGTGTTGCGGCGATGGCCTTTATGTTGGCTTTGGCGACCAACATTGGGGTTGAAACCATGGTGGGCAGTTTCCGAGCAACCACGGACCAATGGTTAGTACAGCGTTTATCGGCTGATTTATATATTACGCCGACCACTTCTTCTGCCGGTAGAATGGGGAATTGGCTTGAAGAGCAGCCAGAAGTAAATAGTGTGTGGTGGCGTTGGGAAAAAGCACTCCAAACGGAAAACAACACTATTCAAGTTGTGAGCTCGGGTCAGTCAGAGGGTGAACGTAAATCTCTAACTGTGAAATTGGCGGTACCGCAATTTTGGCATCGTTTGCACCATGAGCGAGGTGTGATGATCAGTGAGTCGATGTCACTGAAAGAACATCTTCACACTGGTGATATTATTAATCTTCCAGAGCCCTTGGGAGGCGGTTGGCCTGTTTTAGGTGTCTATTATGATTATGGTAACCCTTATAATCAGGTGATCATTTCGCAAAACCAATGGCAAGCGCTATTCCATGGTAGTGGCGATGTTGCGCTTGGCGTCGTGCTGAATGAGAAAGCGGATTCCACTGCGCTAATTCATAGGATGGAAAAACGTTACAGTTTGTCTCCGGAACGTATATACAACAATAATGCCATACATACTCAAGCCATGATTGCTTTTAATCAGACGTTCAAAGTGGCGGATACCTTGGGCAAAATTACGTTATTTATAGCTGTTTTCGGATTATTTGTTTCCACCGTTGCAGGAGAGGTATCGCGGCAGAAACAGGTTGCTTTACTGCGCTGTCTCGGTATCTCAGGTAAAGAGTTGGTTGTGCTTGGGGCATTGCAATTATTAGCAATTGGTCTCTTTACGGCATTCATCGCGTTGCCGTTAGGGATTATTTTGGCTCAGCTTATGGTGGAAGTGGTATTAAAAAGCGCCTTTGGTTGGACAATGCAAATTACGTTGTTACCCGAACAATATATTTCCACGTTCTTATGGTCTTTAAGTGCTTTATTTGTAGCTGGCGCTTGGCCGGTTTGGTTAATGGTTAAGACAACACCGATGAAACTCTTGAGGGATTCGTTGTAATGAAAACTCAAAAGCACCATAAAGTTCTAAAGTGTGCTGTTGCCGTGTTATCGCTCGTGGTATTGGCAGGACTGCTTTTGCCTCACTTTGTCAAAGACATTGTGGCAAAGGAAATAGAACCGGTGACTCAATATGTGCCTGAAGAAGATAATTCAAAATCGGTCTATGATCCTGTATTACCGGATTACACCATAAAATTTGGTCAAGATTTTGCGGAACATCCAACTTTCCACAACGAAGTGTGGCATTACAAAGCGAATTTAAAAGGTGAAGATGGCCAAGAATACGGTGTTCAATGGACTGTTTATCGTGTGGCTAATGGCGACTCACAAGGCTTAGGCTGGAAAAACACTCAAGTTTATACCGCGCAAGTGGTGGTTTCGAACCCTGAACATGCATGGCTACAGCAGCGCTTATCTCGTGGTGGCATTGGTCAAGCCGGTGTGATGATGTACCCATTCCGCTTATGGATTGATGATTGGAGTTGGGTCTCAAATAATAATTATGCAGTTCCAAGCCAACTGAATATTAAAGCAGATGAGTTCTCACTTAAATTGAATAACGCTGCTTACGGACCTTTTGTTTTAAATGGTGATAATGGCTATAAAAGAACGCATGACTTAATGTCGACCGCGTCTTATTCCTTCAGCGCACCATTTCTTAAAACTAAAGGGGTGTTAGACCTGAATGGACGTAAAGTTAAAGTTGAAGGTGTTGCTTGGGTAGATAAAGAGTGGGGCAATCATCTTGTTGCTGACCGATCTTTACGTTGGGATAATTTCAGTATTCATCTTTCTGATGGAAGGGTTTTGTCTCTAACTCAATATCACAATCCACAAAACATGCGCTATATTTCGGGGTCTATCGCTGGCCGTGACGGCTCAAAAATACATTTGAAGAATGGTGAAGTAAGAATTTATCCACTTGAGAAACATCGTGTATCTAATGGCCGTGATTTACCTCTGCGATGGGTAATTGAAATTCCTCGTCTACAAGTTAGCTTGATCACAGAATCGTTAAATAACGAGTTATGGCTACCTTTCTGGATCCCATCATGGGAGGGCCCAATTGTCGTGACAGGAAGCCACAAAGGTGTTGGCTTTATGCAATTGACGGGATACTAATCTATAATAATCAATTGTTTATGTGGTTTTTTTCTTTTGATTATTTTAATGCGAATTATAGAACTTATAAATGTTCGGAAAAACCGAACTAAAGTCTCCAAACAATCGATTTTACGGTTAAAAGTTTCCATATAATATAAAACCATGTTTTGTTTTATTTGACTTCACGCCAACTAAGGAAAAGTTATGCGAGATAAAGTTATCAATTTTTTTAAGATGGAATCAGCAAGCGGCATCATTCTTGTCATTGCCGCTGTTATTGCGATGCTGGTTGCCAACTCATCATTCGGCTATGTGTATTATGAAGCGCTTCACTCTTATATTTTAGGCATGTCTGCTTCACACTGGATCAACGATGGTTTAATGGCCGTCTTCTTTATGTTGATTGGTTTGGAAGTAAAGCGTGAGTTGATGATTGGCGCATTACGTTCAAAAGAGACAGCTGTATTTCCCGCCATTGCAGCCATTGGCGGTATGGTTGCACCAGCGTTAATCTACCTTGTATTTAACTTGCATGATCCTGTAGCCGTTGGCGGCTGGGCTATTCCTGCCGCAACAGACATTGCGTTTGCTCTTGGTATCATGGCGTTATTAGGCCCTCGTGTGCCTGTGAGTCTAAAAGTGTTCTTATTGGCACTTGCGATTATTGATGACCTTGGTGTTGTTGTGATCATTGCTTTGTTCTATTCAAGCGACCTTTCGACTTTAGCACTACTTGTTGGCTTTATCGCAACCGCAATACTGTTCATCATGAATATGAAAAATGTGACTAAAACCCGTTGGTATTTAATCGTTGGCTTCATTTTGTGGGTGAGCGTACTGAAATCAGGTGTGCATGCAACCTTGGCTGGCGTATTAATTGGTTTTGCCATTCCACTTAATGGCAAGGAAGGTGAAAAGTCACCACTGAAAAGTCTAGAACATGCACTGCATCCATATGTGAACTTCTTTATTTTACCTATCTTTGCGTTTGCCAATGCGGGTATCTCTTTAGAAGGTGTATCACTGACTGGTCTAGCGTCAACCGTTCCAATGGGCATTGCATTAGGTTTGTTAATTGGTAAGCCATTAGGTGTGTTTAGTTTCAGCTGGTTATCTGTGAAAGCGGGTCTGGCAAAATTACCAGAAGGGATTAATTTCAAGCAGATCTTTGCGGTATCAGTATTGTGCGGTATTGGTTTTACCATGTCGATTTTCATCTCATCATTGGCTTTTACCAACGTAGATGCCGACTTCGATACTTACGCCCGTTTGGGAATACTCATTGGTTCAACGACTGCAGCGGTACTCGGTTACATTATGCTGAATATGTTCCTACCTAAGTCTGTCAAGTCTAATTAGTGTAAAACAGCAACAAAAAAATTCGTAGAAGGTCACTGATTACAGTGGCCTTTTTTATTATCTGGGAGTTATCGGAATGACAAAAAACAGACGAAAAAAAAGCCCAAATCAATTTGATATGGGCTAAAACAATATAGGAGTTGTATATGAAAAAAATTGCAATTAGGTGTAGAAACTATTGTGAAGCTCTTTCAGCTATGAGTAAGAGATTTGCAAATTTGCATTCTTCACTTGCTACGTAATATAGGACTGGCCTTTATCCATTCGGTTCAATCTTTTTTCAAATTAATTTTAATGATTTTTAACTGGTTGATTATAAAGGAATTAAAAAATTGTAAGTGCAATGCTTCACAATTGTGAACAACGGCACTTGTCTGTTGAGCACTTCTTGTTAATATTTCAAACAAGCGTTTAATACAGGCAATTAAAATGACAGCAAAAAACAAAACAAAAGCCAAAATCATGGATGTTGCAGAGGCACTATTTGCTGAACATGGTTTTAATGATACGTCATTACGTACGATTACCACCAAAGCCAATGTCAATTTAGCCTCAGTGAACTACCATTTTGGAGACAAGAAAACGTTAGTTCGTGCCGTTCTAAACCGTTACTTAGAAGCGTTTATGCCCGCGCTGGAAAAAACGCTAACGGAATTGAATCAGCAAGAAAACTATACCATGACGGATGTGTTTAACACGTTAATTCAACCTTTGTTGTCTTTGGATAAATTACGTCCAAATGGTGCCAGTCGATTTATGTTATTGACCGGCCGTGGATACACCGATGTACAAGGGCACTTGCGTTGGTTTATCACCACGCGTTATAGCAGCGTGCTGAATTTGTTTTCAAGTTCGGTACAAAAGGCCAACCCGAAACTCGATCCTGAGACGTTGTTTTGGCGATTGCACTTCACGCTTGGTACATGCGTGTTCACCATGTCTTCAAGTAAGGCATTGGCGGAAATTGCCTATAACTCTTATGGTAAAAAAGTCGATTCAGACGTGCTTATTCAACAATTAATCCCATTCTTAGCTGCCGGTGTAGCTGCGCAAGACTAGGAAAATCTAATAATAACAATGACACTAAATAACGTGGAAAAGGAATAAATTATGAGCTCACTAAGACAAAAATGGATCAGTGACCCGGCGTTTAAATGGTTTAAACAAGTATTACCACCACTTTCAAGCACTGAGCGTGAAGCGATGGAAGCGGGCAGTGTCTGGTGGGATGGGCAATTATTTTCTGGTTCACCAGACTGGCAAACACTACACAATTATCCGAAGCCGCAGTTAACTCAAGAAGAGCAATCTTTCATTGATAATCAAGTCGAAACTCTGCTAGGCATGTTAGATGATTATAAAGTGGTGCAAGAGGATCGTGATTTACCACCAGAAGTGTGGGAATACATTCGTAAAGAAAAATTCTTCGCCTTGATTATTGATAAAGCCTACGGTGGCTTGAACTTCTCTGCACATGCGAACTCAACCATTGTGACTAAAATTGCCACACGTAGTATCAGTGCTGCGGTGACGATTATGGTGCCAAATTCATTAGGCCCTGGTGAACTCTTGTCGCACTACGGAACACAAGAGCAAAAAGATTATTGGCTACCTCGCTTAGCCGATGGTACGGATATTCCATGTTTTGCCTTAACGGGGCCAGAAGCCGGCTCTGATGCGGGTGGGATTCCAGATAAAGGTGTGGTGTGCAAAGGCATGCATGATGGTAAAGAAGTACTTGGTATCCGACTCAGTTGGAACAAGCGCTACATTACGTTAGCACCAGTGGCGACAGTACTTGGTCTTGCATTTAAACTGGATGATCCAGACCATTTGCTTGGCGATAAAGACCACCTTGGTATTACTTGTGCCTTGATTCCTGCAGATCACGAAGGTGTCGAAATCGGCGAGCGCCATGATCCTCTCGGCCTTGCGTTTATGAATGGCCCAACTCGTGGCGAAGATATTTTCATCCCAATGGATTGGCTCATTGGTGGTGCAGATTACGCCGGTAAAGGTTGGCGTATGCTGGTGGAATGTCTATCGGCTGGTCGTGGTATTTCATTACCCGCATTAGGCACGGCGATTGGTCATCTAACGAGCCGAACGACTGGTGCTTATGGTTATGTGCGTAAGCAATTTGGTATGTCGATTGGTAAGTTTGAAGGGGTAGCCGATGCCATGGCGCGTATTGGTGGTATGACTTATATGCTGGAAGCTGCACGTACCTTAACAACAACGTCTCTTGATATGGGTGAAAAGCCGGGGATTGTGACTGCGATTGCCAAATATCACATGACAGAAATGGCTCGCACTATCTTAAATGATTCAATGGATATTCACTCAGGGCGTGCTATTCAAACCGGGCCAATGAACTATCTTGCTCATCATTACTACGGTGCGCCAGTGGCGATCACAGTAGAAGGAGCAAACATCCTAACGCGTAACTTGATGATTTTTGGTCAAGGTGCAACCCGTTGTCATCCATTTGTATTGCCAGAGATGGAAGCCGCAGCGAATCCAGATGAAAAAGCCGGTGCGAAGGCATTCGATAATTTATTGTTTAAACACATGGGTTATGCGATTAAAAATAGCTTAGGTGCGTTTACCATGGCATTAACCGGCTCACGTTTTGCTAAGTCGCATACTTCGGGGCCAACCAAGCAATACTACCGTGATATGACGCGTCTAAGTAAAGCACTTGCGGTGACAACAGACTTTGCGATGTTGACTCTTGGTGGTGAGCTAAAACGTAAAGAAATGCTGTCTGCTCGTCTAGGTGATGCGCTGAGCTACTTATACTTAGGTTCTGCGGTGTTAAAACGTTATGAAGATGAAGGCCGTCAGCAAGCCGATTTAGACTATGTGCATTACGCAATGAACCATTGTCTAAGCAAAGCGGCAGAAGGTTTATCTGAAGCCTACCGTAATCTGCCAAGTCGTGTTGCTGCTAATGTACTGAAGCTATTAGTTTTCCCACTAGGTAATCGTTTTAAAGCGCCGTCAGATAAGCAAAAAACCAAAGTGGCTGAAAGTTTAATGACACCAGGGGAACATCGCGATCGTTTGACCAACTTGTGTTATATCGGTGACGATGAAAACGACAGCGTTGGTTTGATCGAACGTGCATTCATTGCTATGTATGGCGTGAAGCATTTAGAGCGTAAGATCATGTCTGCGGTGAAAGACGGTAAATTACCAAAAGCAGGTGTGCTAAAAGAGCGTTTAGCTTCAGCGTTAGAACAAAACATCTTAACGCAAGATGAAGTCGACCAAATCTTAAAAGCAGACGAAATTCGTTACCGCTCAATCCAAGTTGATCACTTTAGCCATGATTTTAGTGAAATACGCACACACGATCAGGATACAAAGGTGACATCAGCAAAAAAGTTAAATAGCGCTGCCTAAGTTTTAAGCGCGATTGACATCTACCCAAACAACGCCATAGTTTTACTGTGGCGTTTTCTTATAACTAACTGCGGATAACGAATGAAAATTTGCGTGAATATTGGTCAAGAAGAGGTCTAACCACCATGATTTGGCACAAAAAATCTGAGAAATAAGATGCGAAACACGGGATAAACTTTTATCCTACAGGGGTTTTTTAAAGGAAGCTGAATATGATTATCAAACCGAAAATCCGTGGATTTATCTGTACAACGACACATCCTGTGGGTTGTGAAGCAAACGTAAAAGAACAAATTGCTTATACCAAAGCGCAAGGTCCTATTGCTAACGCTCCGAAGCGCGTATTAGTGGTAGGCTCTTCTAGTGGTTATGGCTTGTCATCTCGTATTGCAGCTGCATTTGGCGGCGGCGCATCAACTATCGGTGTGTTTTTCGAAAAGCCTGGCACAGAGAAAAAACCTGGTACTGCGGGTTGGTATAACTCAGCGGCTTTTGACAAGTTCGCAAAAGAAGAAGGCTTATACTCTAAAAGCTTAAATGGTGATGCGTTCTCAAATGAAGCAAAACAAAAAACCATCGAGCTTATCAAGCAAGACTTAGGTCAGATTGATATGGTGGTTTACTCGCTTGCATCGCCAGTACGTAAAATGCCAGAAACCGGTGAAGTGATCCGTTCTTCTCTTAAGCCAATCGGTGAAACTTACACAGCAACAGCGGTTGATACCAATAAAGACGTGATCATTGAAGCAAGCGTTGAGCCTGCAACTGAGCAAGAAATCAAAGACACCGTCACCGTGATGGGTGGTGAAGATTGGGAATTGTGGATGGCAGCTTTGTCTGAAGCTGGCGTGCTAGCAGAAGGCTGTAAAACGGTGGCTTACAGCTACATCGGTACTGAGCTAACCTGGCCAATCTACTGGGATGGCGCACTGGGCCAAGCGAAAATGGACTTAGATCGTGCAGCAGCAGCATTGAATGAAAAACTAGCCGGTATCAAAGGTACAGCGAATGTTGCAGTACTGAAAAGTGTGGTTACTCAAGCCAGCTCTGCTATTCCTGTTATGCCGCTTTACATCGCGATGGTGTTCAAGAAAATGCGCCAAGAAGGCGTACATGAAGGCTGTATGGAGCAGATTCATCGTATGTTTACTCAACGTCTATATAAAGAAGATGGTTCTGCGCCAGAAGTGGATGAGAAAAACCGTCTACGCCTAGATGATTGGGAATTACGTGAAGATATTCAGCAGCATTGCCGTGATCTATGGCCTCAAGTGACGACTGAAAACTTGAAAGAGTTAACAGATTACGTTGAGTACAAAGAAGAGTTCCTGAAACTGTTTGGTTTCGGTGTTGATGGTGTGGATTATGAAGCCGACGTCAACCCAGAAGTAAACTTTGACGTACAAGATATTTAATCAAAGTTAATTTGTTTGTATTGAATGAAGCCAGCAGCTAATAAGTTTGCTGGCTTTTTTGTTGTTGGTGTTGTGCATGTGTGTTTAAGTGATTATGTTTATAGCTAAGTACTTGGTTTATACCTAGGGTCAACAGCCCCTAAGACTTGGGTATACATTCACATACTAAGAGGTTAGGCCTATGCAGCAATCATTAGGGAAACTGTATTTTTTTGCTGGCAAAATGGGAGCGGGCAAATCCACTTATTCTCAGCACCTTTCTCAAGAGTTGAATGCTGTTCATATTAGTGAAGATGAATGGCTCAGTATTCTCTACCCAGATCTTATTGCAAATTTCGAAGACTATTTAAAATTTGCCTCAAGAATTAAACCTCTCATGTTTAACCATGTAAAAAATATCCTTGAGTCTGGAGCTGACGTTGTATTAGATTTTCCTGCCAACACCAAAAAACAACGTGAATGGTTTGCGCGATTAGCCGAGGCATCCAGAGTAGAACATGAGCTCATCTATCTTGAAGTATCTGACCAAACCTGCCTGGAATGTCTCAAACAGCGTCGAGTAGAACAACCAGAGAGAGCGCAGTTTGATACGGAAAGTATGTTCTTGTATGTCACTCAATATTTTGAAGCGCCGAAGCCAGATGAAGGTTTCACTGTTCGGCAGATAAAAACTAACTAACTGTGTTTAATGGACTTTCTTATCCCGAGATCGGGTTAACTAGTCCTTATTGGACAGATGAAAACAATAATGCCAGCAATGATGCTGGCATTATATTCTATCCAATATTTGTAGCGATTTAACTGAGTATTATCAATAATGTGCCGGCTAGCGTCATCAATATGTTGGCGATAGCATAAGTACCCGCATAGCCTAGCGCAGGAATCGTTGACTTCGCATAGTCGTTTACAATGTCCATGGCAGGTGCACAAGTACGCGCACCGATGATGGCACCGAATAATAGTGCTCGGTTCATTTTCAGAATATGAGCGCCAAATAAATAGGCCACGACAACAGGAAGCACGCTAATAATAAAGCTGACTCCAACAATTTTCAGACCCATTTGGCTAAGGTATTCCAGCATATTGGAACCGGCGCTTAAACCGATCCCAACCATGAATATCATTAATCCCAAGTCTTTTACCATGTTTAACGCGCCTTGTGGAACATAGCCAAAGGTAGGGTGGTTAGCTCGTAGGTAACCTAACGTGATACCTGAAATTAATAAACCAACCGCATTACCAAGGCCAAAAGTGACCTGACCGAAAGTCATGGTGATTAAGCCAAATAACAAGCCAATGATAAAGAAACTACAGAAAGCCAATAGGTCTGCGATTTGACTGTGAATAGAGATAAAACCAATTCGTTCCGCCAAGCCAAGCACGCGGCTCTTTTCACCACTGACTTGTAGAACATCACCTTTAGCCAATACGATGTTCAAATCCATCGGCATTTCGATTTGAGCACGCACTACACGGTTTAAGAAACAGCCGTATTCTGCGATGTTCAAATCCGATAATTTTTTACCTGCGATACTGTCACTTTTTACGACGATCTCTTCTTCTGCGATACGAAGGTCAAGCAGGTTACGGTCGAATACTTCTTTACCATTACGAAAACTTGGATCTAGGCGAGCGTGGCTGTCTGGGTAGCCTACAAGCGCAATTTCATCACCTAACTGCAAAATAGCATCACCATCAGGGTGTGCTAGGATGCCATTACGACGAATACGTTCGATGTAGCAACCGGTTTGACGGTAAATCCCTAGCTCACGTAAATTTTTACCACCCGTCCAATCAATCAACTCTTGTCCAACTCGGTAGGCACGAATAATTGGCAGGTAAACTTTTCTTTGACCTGCGCCACCAAGTCCACGCTCTTGAGCAATGCGCTGCGCTGAGTCACTTAAGTTTTCGCTTTGTAGTTTTGGTAATAATTTTGCGAATAAAATCATGCTGGTTAAGCCAATCAAATAGGATAAAGCGTAACCGACGGATAAATTATCCAAGACAGTAGAAAGCTGCATATTTTCAGGAATAGTGCCTAGCCCTGAGTTTAATGCATCCTGTGCGCCAACCAGAATCGGCGTTGAAGTCATGGAACCTGCCATGATGCCGGACGTTAGGCCAAAATCTAATCCAAAGAAATGCCCAAGGCTGTACGTGAGCGTTGTTGCTGTGGCTAAAACGATCAGACTCAAGAAGAAATAATGTTTACCATCACGGAAGAATATGCCAAAAAAGTTAGGGCCAGCCTCAATACCGACACAGTAAATAAACAGCATAAAGCCGATGGTTAACGCTTCAGCATTAAACACAAATCCTAGGTGCCCCATAAATAGGGCGGTAAGCAATACGCCAATGGAGTTACCCAATTGGAAATTACCAAAACGAATTTTACCAATCGACAATCCGATGGCGAGCACAACAAACAGCAATAAAATTGGGTTTTGGTTTAACAGCGCAGAGACGTCTATATTCACAGTATTTCTCAAGTGACGTTTATACAAGAATAGATCAAAGCCTGCTCCATACTGGCGAATATACGTGTCATCAATGACGCTAATGATCTAAAAGTCGGTGTTTAAAGTGCAAAGTGTATCGGATAAATTGACAAGAAATAAGAGAAAAAACGAAAAATGATGATGAAATTTTCACCTGTTAAGTTTTTACTTCAAAAAGATTTCAATATTGTTAATGTGCATAAAAAAACGGCCAGTAATTCTGACCGTTCTTAAGTCTTTATCAGCCAAATCTGACTGACGACAGCAATCTAATTAGCTGTATAAACCAAGGTTCTCTTTTGCGTATGCTTCAAACTCAGTAAAGCCACCCACGTGGTCTTGATCGACAAAAATTTGAGGCACAGTTTCAACTGGTTTACCTACAGTTTTTTCAAGATCCGCTTTAGTGATGCCTTCAGCGTTGATATCAACATAGCGGTAGTTGAAGTCATCACGTTCTTCTTTTAGTTTTTCTGCAAGTTCTTTAGCACGAACGCAGTATGGGCAAGCAGGGCGACCAAAAATAACGACAAACATAGTATTCTCCTTTGTTCTTAATGGCGTTAACTATGCCTGAAGTCAGAACGTTTTTAAAGGCGTGATTTAGTCATAAAAGGAATGATGAATAGCCTCTAGGACTAAAGCGCGTCTAGATTGGGTTTATCTTGTCGTAACGTGAATCTTTGAGTACATCCTTAACTCGCTTTAAGTTTTCACGAAAACCTGACCCTCGGCGTAGAGTAAAACCCGTTGCTAATACATCAATTACGACCATTTGTACGACACGACTTGCCATTGGCATATAAACATCAGTATCCTCTGGAACATCGAGTGTGATGGCTAAATCCGCCGCGTTTTCGAGTGGTGAATCTTTTGCTGTGATGGCAATAACCGTGGCACCATTTTCTCGCGCTAGGTGGGCGATTTCTACTTGGCTTTTGGTGCGGCCTGTATGAGAAATCAATACCACGACATCATTTTCCGTTGAATTAATGCAACTCATACGCTGCATAACGATGTCATCAAAATTCATGATAGGAATATTGAAACGAATGAATTTATTTTGAGCATCTTTGGCGACCGCTGAAGATGCACCGAGACCAAAGAAGGAAATTCGTTTGGCTTGAGTTAATAAGTCAACCGAGCGATTGATCTGAAATGGGTCAATGCTGTTTTTGGCCACATCAAGACACGCCATGGTCGATTCAAATATTTTGTGCGTATAAGCATCTGGGCCATCCGATTCTTCCACATTACGATTCACATAAGGCGTGCCGTTGGCCAAACTTTGTGCAAGATGAAGTTTGAAGTCAGGAAAACCTTTGGTATCCAGTCGACGACAAAATCGGTTAACAGTTGGCTCACTCACATCGGCAATTTTCGCCAAAGTGGCGATACTAGAATGGATCGCGGTTTGCGGCGCTTCGATAATCACTTCCGCGACTTTACGTTCTGATTTGCTGAAAATATCGAGGTTCTTTTGGATTTTTTCTAATATATTCATACTGCTCTCGAATCGATAGGGGCAAATTCTGCTTACTTTATTGGGTATGACACTGAGTATAACCACGACAGAATGGGATTGGATGTAGTGGAGTGATATTTTGTCGTGAGAATATGACAAAGCTCAAATTAAATTACAGTTTTGTAAGTATAAATTGAATTTATTGAACTTAAAAACGCTCAATCTGTAGTTTGATTCCCTGAAATCAGAAACAAAGTTACAGATTGAGCGTTATTTGACCCTTAGCTCTTTGAATTTTAGGTATTGGCTTCTAATTAGCAAGATAAAATCGACTCAGTCAGAGCGATAATTTTGGGTAAAACCACCGGGCTGGTTTGTGCTATCTGACGTTGTTCCTCAATGACAGAATGTAAAATGTCGCGTGTCGTCAGTGGGTTGGCTAATACAACACGAAAAACACTGGTTTCCATTCGATCCCATTGTTGTGGGGTTAATCGAGTACGAGAAACAAAAGACAGGCCGGTTTCCCTTTGTGTTTTTTGAATAAATTGCGTCAACTCGTTAAGAAGTTGATGCAATAGCTGTTTCTGATCTTGAGAAGCCAGTTGTAATGCTTGTTTGGTTTTTTCTGGTACATAACGGTAAGTGAGCAAGCACAATTCAGGTTCAGAGATGAGTTCGAAATCAGGCTGTCGTTTAATTAAATCTGCAAAATATTGTGCCTTTTCAATCCCTTGATCAATAAGTAATTCATAACCTGGTCGGCTAATAATGTGCATACTTGAATAGACAAGCATCGCCATCCCAGAACGGGAACCTTCAAGGGTATGCGAGCCCAGATCTTTCGAGCCTTTACGTAAAATATACTCTGCGTGATGCTCAATAGCGTGCATGGCTCTCGGGTCTTTAAATAACACCATGCCTGCGCCCATAGGGATGTACAGTTGTTTATGTGCATCAATCGTGACTGAATCCGCTTTTTCAATCCCATCGAGTAAATAGCGATGATTATTCGACATTAAGGTTGCGCCACCCCAAGCAGCATCAACATGGAAATGACAACCTTCGCGCTGAGCAATGTCTGCAATGGTATTGAGAGGATCAATGTTGCCAGTTTCCGTTGTGCCAGCCACACCAACAATGGCAAATGGTTTGATGTTCTTGGCTTTGAGTTCGGCAATTTTATCTTCTAATGCTTTTGGACAAATTCTGTTGTGTTCATCTGTTTTAACCGCAACCAAACTGTCACGGCCGATACCGAGAACATCGGCGGCTTTTTTCAAAGAATAGTGGCCACGCTCCGATACTAACACCGCCATACCTTGGTAGCCGTAGTGCATCATGGCCTTAAATAAGCCTTCTTCCTCTACTCCTTGGAATTCGCCATCCGCTTTTAAGGCATTATTGCGGGCTACCCACAAAGCCGTAATATTGGCAATCGTGCCACCTGAGCAAAAGGCACCAAGAGAATGTTCTGCACTGTGCATCCATTGCTGATAAAAATCATCGTTTTGGCTATAGATTAGCCGATGTAGCATACCTAAAACTTGTCGTTCTAAAGGCGTAAAGGCTTTAGAGGTTTCTATTTTGACTAAGTTTTGGTTGAGCGCGATCATAATCTTGGACAGTGGCATTAAAAAATAAGGTAATGCCGAAGTCATGTGGCCAATGAAACTAGGTGCTGAGGTGTGAACAGAATGAGACACGACAGTATCAAGCAAATGCTGAGTATGTTTTGAAACAAAAGTAGGGGATTCAGGAATAGCGGCATCGGAGAAATCTTTTTCAATTTCTGATAACGGTTTTTCTTCTGCAACGATGTGCTCTCTTAGAAACTCATTCAGATTTTGAGAGAGCTTTTGTTCGATGTGACCTAATGTTGAATCAGGTGCTTCTGGTACGGTAAAAATACGTAACAAACTCTCAAAATTGACATCTACAATTTTGTCATCAGATCCCATAACTCGATTTTCTTCTATTCAATGGATACAACAGCTGAGCGAGACAATTTAGCCTAAATTATCGTTCATGTCTCGCTCAAATAAGGCCGGTAGGTTGAAACGCTTATTGGCACTGAATCTTGTTAGCAGCCGCAACGGCTTGATTGTATTTATCGAGTGCAGGCTTGATGTTACTCGGATGGCTGAGTAAATCGGCGAAAGCTGAGCGTAATTCGTAGTTCTTTTCATTTGGAATGGATTGACGATCATCAAATGTCGCTTTCGCAATTGAACCTAATTCATCATCACGTTGGGATAGAGCTTTCACATCCACTTGAGTGAGTTTCAGCCAAGATTCAACTTGTTCATCAATAGCAACTTTTGCAGGCTCATTCTCAAGATAATAATCAACGGCGGCTCGATTAAGTTCAAAGTGGTGAGTCCTACCTTGTAAAAACCAATCACCCACTTCTTTTAATTCAGGATTTGAGTCGGTGGTGATAGAAACAAGATCTTGATACCAAGTTAACGAAGCATCGATATAAGCATCGTATTTTGAAACCAAACAGCGGGTATTGGTGGTGTTTGCCTCAATGGCTGACGCCGTATTGGTAACAGTGACAAGTGCTGCACTAAATAATAAAGCCAGAACCGATTTTTTCATTTTCTTTCCTTGATATGCACTTTCTACGAAAGGGAGCTAACAGTAGAACCTATGTTTACGTCTCATTAGTTATAGAGATACAAGTTATAGAGACATTAGTTTTATATAAAACATATTATACAAGTCGAACATGAACGTCAGCGCTCGATGTCACCCTTTGTCACTTTTCGTGGACATAAACTGTCTCAGTTTGTTAAGCGCCGAGTGAAACAAAAAATAGCATGAGTATTGGAACTAATAAGCTCAGGATAAAACCACTCACAATGGCAATAGGCACACACTTCACACCGCCTGTGTTTTGTATTACTGGAAGGGTGAAGTCCATCGCGGTTGCACCAGCATAACCTATGCTGGTACACGGATAACGTCGAATTAGCATCGGAATTGTAATTAACGCAACCAGCTCTCGTAGCAGTTCTAACATAAATGAGGCACCACCATAAACCGGTCCATAAGCATCACCCATGAGAATACCGGCTAATGAATACCAGCCAAAACCTGAAGACATCGCTAGAGCGTTGGTCATTGGAATATTCAAAATATAAGAAGCAATGATGCCTCCTACCCAAGACGTGACCACAATAATGGTGGCGATGATCATGCCTCGTTTATTCAGAATGATTTGTCGTAGCGTTAACCCACTGTTTCTTAATTGAATACCGATAAAGAACAACAAGAGAAGTAAAATTGATTCACTAATTTGTGCAATAAACGGAATGTGGAAAGGAACCAGCAAGCCGATCACTAATCCAGCCCCTACGACGACAATGAGTTTTGCCGATTCTAACGCCATAGCATAAATGGGTAATGAGGCGGCTTTTGAGTGTGCTTCAATCGGTAGCCATTTATCAACTAAGGGGAGAGCGGCAACGTTACAAGTACCAATACAGATAAAGAAGGTAAAAGTAAACAAAGCAATGGTTTGCAAGTTTGAGCCTAAGTTATCCAGTGAGGATAAACTCAATCCCATGAAAAATAAAATCACATAAATAAGGTATGAAACAGCCTTATTAATTTTTTGGTGCCAATCTTCATTTTTGAGAGTGATGAAGTAACCAAGCACGAGCGGCAGAAAAATCATAAATACGCCGGAATACATAAACACCTCAAAATTGATCGTAGAGAAATTGATGGGCTATCTTAATGATTTTGAGAATGAAAATCACCTCATTAAAAAAAGGAACGTCAAACTTTCATTGAAAATAAGAAGCTAAAAACGGCTTATTGATAGTCTTATTAAATATAAGGATATTTTTTGTCTCGATATAACTTTACGCTTTCATGACAAAAATGAGAAATTAATGCGATGCACATCTCGTTTTTGTCAGTCTTTTCTTACGCTGATGTGAGCTGTGTACTTACTTAATTTTTATCATGAAGTATCATTTATATTAGAGCGTGTTCATAGAAAATCGGTGAATGGATGTCTGGTTTTTATTCTCGCTCGCAAAAATATGGAAGTTATAACCACTTACGTCATCAACGCTCTTTGTCATTGAGAACGAATAGTTGTGTAAGCTGGTTTTTAAAACAATATGTCAGTTAGTGACGCTTGTGTATTGATCGGGGGGTTAAACATAAGTATGGAGGTTACACAATGGGCAGTAATATGGAACGGTCATTTTTGGAATATGTGACCAAGTTTGGCGCATTTCAAAAGCGTTCAATGTTTGGAGGTATTGGACTTTTTAGTGACGATGCTATGTATGCTTTGCTTTCGAATGATACGATTTTTATTCGTGGTGGTGAAGAGTTAGATGCCATCTTGAGTGAAAAGGGGTGTGAAAGATATAAGCATGTGAAAAAGCAGACCGTGGCAACCGTAAATTATTTTGATATCACACAACTGTTTTCAGAAAGAGATGCAGAGTTAGATGATATTGTTCAGCGTTCAATTGAACACTCTAAACAAGAACGAGCGTTTCAAAAATCCGCCGATAGCCGTAGATTACGAGACTTACCAAATATGCAGCTAACATTAGAGCGTATGGTGAAAAAAGCAGGCGTTCCAGATGTGAATACCTTTTTGCAGATGGGACCCGAAGATGTATTTAAAAAAGTCAAAGAAGTTTATGGCGGTGATGTTGATATCCGGTTGTTATGGAAGTTCGCCGGAGCCGTTGATGGTTGTCATTGGAAACTTATTCAAGAGCCTAGAAAGCAGCAACTTTTATCCAGTGTGCATCATTAAGATAGTCAAAGTGCAATTAAAAAGCCTCGTATTGTTATGAATGCGAGGCTTTTTTATATCTTATTTTTTAGTCATCTGCTCTATAACCGTCAATTATCTAAAAGTCAGTTAACAACGAAAATCCGTAAATAAAAACAATCTGTTAATAAAAGCAATCCGTTAATAAAAACAACCCGTTAATAAAAACAATCAGTTATCGATAAAATTAGACTCAATGCTAAGGATTGACGATTAAAAGTGATTAATAATTAAAGCGAGCCGTTACCATCACTTGATCGCCATAGATATAGTTCAGTTTACCTTCTAAGCCGATTGAGAAAAGTTCTGTTGCATGGAAGCGTCCAGAAATTGTACCGTACCATTCATCGGTATCGAGCTCGTTATTGATGGTGTAATAACCAACTTTACCACCGATTTCGAATTGTGGACCAAGCCATTGTCTAACACCTAAGTTCACTTCCATACCTGGATCATTATCGTACTTTTTACGGTCATCAACTAATTTGAAAAGCATTTCACCTGTTAGGTCAGCCCAGTTGTTAACCGGTGCGTGGAAACCCAAACCAGCGGATAGGTCGTAATCACTATCAAATTCAGAATCAAGTGACAAAATGGCGTGCGCGTTAGGGTGAATAGATTTACTAATACCAGCACCAAAGGTCATAGGGCTGAAACCGATACGAGCATCGATATAGTCGTAGTTGAAATTGCTCATGTTTGCAGCACTGGTATCGCTAGCGGCGAAAGCTGAGCTTGATGCTAGTAATAACCCTGTTAGAATCAAAGACTTGCGCATGTAAGAAAACCCTTTTCTTATGTGATCAATTATTGGCAATAATGCAAATACTCTTTACCGTAGAAGCAGTAGTGGCAATGATGTTGAGTATAAATGTCTGTAAGGCTCGATTTTCTCAGAAGTAGAGCCCTATGTAAATTAACAAAGTCACTATGAATATGATACAAGACGTATCAAAGTTGACGAATCGATGACATCTTAGCGTTATGATATGTCGATTGAAACATTGGTATCGTAATTTATATAGATGATAGGTGCTTAGTCGCACTCATTTTTATTTTTGAAGGATTAACATGAATAACGTGAAAAAGTTTGCTGCTATTGGTGGTTTTGTTGCTTTAGCTGCATGTTGGCCATTGGCGGTAGGGCAGTTTGCGCAAAATACTATTCAAAATGGTGTTGCTGAGCTTAATCAAGATGGAGTCCAAGTTGAATTGGTTCACTACGAGCGTGGCTATCTGTCTTCAACTGCACAAACGAAAATCAAAGTGATTGATCCACTATTAAAGCAACAGCTGCAAATGGATGGTTTGCCGACAGAGTTCGTACTTGATCATGATATCAGTCATGGCTTAATCAGTATTTCAACCGATACTAAGCCAGTTGACTATCAAACGCTGCCAATCGATATTCATTCTGTCACCTATTTTAATGGCTCAACGGCGTTAGATTTAACGAGTCAAAAAATGGCGTTTACCTTTGCCAACGATTTGAATTCGAAACTAGAATTTTCTCCTGCCAAGTTGAATGCTCACATAACTCGTTCTGGCGAAGTGGAGTTCAATTATCAGTTCGATGGTTTTAATGGTCACTTTAGCAGTGGAGAGTCGATTCTCATTGATGCAGCGAGTGGTTCTGGTCATGGTGAGAAAAAACAAGGGTTTTGGTTAGGGAAGCAAAACCTTGCCATGGGTGAGTTCAATATGATCGATGCTCAAGGCGAGAGTATGGTCAATATTCACCAATTTGATTATGAATTCAATACGCAAGAAAACTCGGCAGACAGTACGTTCTCAAGCCATCATAAGGTGACAGCAGACAGTGTGAATGTGAGTGATGAAACCGTGTCTGACTTAGCCTTAGATGCGTCTTTTAATAACTTGGATATTGCGGCATTTTCACAATTACTGAGTGTTTATCAGAATAAGGCTCAAGCGCCTAGCGCTGAAGATATGAAGCAGGCGATGAATTCAGTGGATGCCTTGTTTGCTAAAGGTTTCAACCTGTCGCTAAACGAGATGAAAGCATCCATCCGAGAGGGTAAATTTAATACAGATTGGAAATTGGATTTCCCAAAAACAGACAAGCAAGTTACTAAGAACCCGATGCAAATTTTGTCTTCTGTACAAGGTGGAGCGAATGCGTTTATTTCAAATGAGATGGTGAAACAATTCCCATTTATTCAGCCAGGGCTAGATGATCTTATGCGTCAAGGTGTTATGACACAACAAGCCGAGGGCTATTATATTAATGGCACCATTGAGTCGGGCAATGTGGTCTTTAAAGGTGGAAAATCTATGCCTTTACTGATGGTGATCGCACCGTTATTTCTATAATTACCGTTATTACTACAATTACCGTTATTTCTACAATTAGAAAAGACTGAAATTGTTTTATTTTCATCCTTAAGTCAGTAAAGAGGCCAAGTCGGCCTCTTTTTTTGTATTTATTCAAAAATGGCTTTTCTCAATCTGATAAAAAATGGTATTACTGTAGTTACATTTTTCTTAAACCCTTTATTTTAATCACGCAGGAGCAACATTGATCATGGAACCCGTCTATAACTTTAGTGCTGGACCAGCGAGTCTTCCAAAAGCCGTTATGCAGCAGGCGCAAAGTGAATTTTTAAATTGGAATGGTTTAGGCACGTCCGTTATGGAAATCAGCCACCGCAGTAAGCCTTTTTTGAAAGTAGCCGAAGAGGCGGAACAAGATTTACGTGATCTATTGTCTATTCCTGACAATTACAAAGTGTTGTTTTGCCAAGGCGGGGCGCGTGCACAATTTGCAGCGGTACCGATGAATTTACTCGGTGAAGCCAAAACAGCTGATTATATTGACGGTGGGTACTGGGCGGCAAGCGCAGTGGATGAAGCGCAAAAATATTGTCAACCAAACGTGATCAAAGCATCCACTGAAATTGATGGCAAAACGGCAATTCTTCCTGCTTCACAATGGCCTTTGTCTGAGCAAGCCGCTTATGTTCATTTTTGCCCAAATGAAACCATTGATGGCATTGAAATTAATGATTTACCTGTCACTGATAAGCCGATTGTTGCTGACATGTCTTCAACCATTTTATCGCGTGAGATTGATGTCTCTAAGTACGGTGTGATTTACGCCGGCGCACAAAAGAACATTGGTCCAGCGGGTTTATGTATTGTGATTGTACGAGATGATTTGTTGGATTTAGCTTGTAATGAGCTGCCGAGTATTTTGAATTACAAAGTGCTGTTTGAAAAAGAGTCGATGTTCAATACACCACCGACCTATGCATGGTACTTATCAGGGCTTGTGTTTAAATGGTTGAAATCCAATGGTGGTGTTGCCGCGATGGAAAAAGTAAACCGTGAAAAAGCGGCCTTACTTTATCAATGTATCGATGAGTCAGATTTTTACCGTAATAATGTGCATTCGAATAACCGTTCATTAATGAATGTGCCATTCCAACTAGCCAAACCTGAATTAGACGCGTTGTTTTTAGAGCAAGCAGAGGCTCGTGGTTTGCAAGCATTGAAAGGGCACCGTGCTGTCGGTGGTATGCGAGCTTCTATCTACAATGCAATGCCACTTGAAGGCGTACAAGCATTAGTGGACTTCATGAAAGAATTTGAAGCACAAAACGCTTAACAGACACTTAATAAGTGAAATAAAAGAAAACCCGTGACTTGTGAGAGTGACGGGTTTTTTATCGCTGTTTGTTAACTAACCTCAACGAAGGTTAACTAGCCTGCGAGTTAGATACGTTGATGTAAGCGATGATAGAGTCCACCTTGAGCTAACAGTTCAGAGTGGCTACCTTGTTCAACAATTTCGCCTTGTTCCATCAAACAAATCATATCCATTTGTTCTAAGCCGACTAAACGGTGTGTCACGAACACAACGGTTTTATTTTGACTATGTTGACTAAGCAATTGCATGATTTGTTGCTCAGTTTGTTTATCTAAACCTTCCGTTGGCTCATCCAGTAATAAAATGGGCGCATCGTGCAAAATTGCGCGTGCAATACCAATTCGGCGTTTCTCGCCACCGGATAATTGACGGCCACCATCTCCAAGCCAACTATCAAGACCTGAACCTTGGTTTAAGTGCTCAAGGCCAACCGCAGTAAGGAGTACAGATAATTCTTCATCTGTCGCATCAGGTTTAGCGAGATGTAAGTTGTCATTTAACGTGCCATTGAGAATATCCACGCGCTGGCTTACCACTGAAATGCTTTGGCGTAATCCTTTCTCTGTCCAATCGGTAATGGAGCAGCCACCAATATTCAGCGTGCCAGACGTTACGTCAAATTGGCGAGTGAGTAATTGTAATAGGGTCGATTTACCTGAACCCGTTTGCCCGACAATCGCCATTTTTTGGCCGGCTGAAAGAGATAGAGACACAGATTTGAGTGCATCAGCTTGGCTACCTTGATAGCGATAATGCACATTTTCCAATTCAATATCATAGTCGTTAGCACTTTCTGTGCCTGCTTCAGGAAATACTACATCCGGTGTCGCCGATAGCACTTCGTTTAAGCGGCGAGCCGATTCTAGGGTTTGACCTAAGTATTGGAAAGCGCCAGCGATTGGCATTAATAGTTCAAAACTTGCCATCGTTGCGAAAGCCATCATTGCTACCATTGGGCCTGGTGGTTGGCCATTGATACCATCCGCTGCCATCCAAATGATCAGAACTAAACTCCACCCGTTTGCCAGTAATAAGAGTGCGCTAGCTAAGCCGGTGTAGTGGGCGTTTTTCAGTTGATTTTCGATGAGGGCATCTTGGTGTTGATGTATCGCATCACGGTATTTTGGCTCTGCACCAAATAAAACCAACTCACTGTGGCCCTGAACCCAATCTAAAGTCGCGATACGTAATTTGGCTTTATTTTGCGTTAAGGTAGTGCCGTTTTGTTTACCCAGTTTGTAGAAAATGACCGGCCATAGCAGCAATAGTGCCAATAAAATACCACCAAGCGTTAACCCGATGGTCATATCAAACCAGCAAATAAACAGTGTAAGAGAAACAATCCCCAGCACGCCAACAATGATTGGGCTGATAAGGCGCAGATAAACATGGTCCATCGCGTCCACATCAGCCACAAGGCGATTGAGTAGGTCGGCATCGCGTAATTTAGAAAAACGCCCAGGGATAAGCGGGGTTAATTTCTTAAAGAAGAAAATGCGTAAGTCGGCAAGCAGTTTGAACGTCGCATCGTGACTGACGACGCGTTCACCCCAGCGACCAGCCGTACGAGCCATAGCTAGGCCACGAACGCCGCCACCCGGTAACATGTAGTTAAACGTTTCGCGCGCTATGGTTAAACCCGCTACTGCCGCTGCGGAGAGAAACCAGCCAGAGAGTGTTAACAGCCCAATCGAGGTGACTAAAGTGGCAAATGCCAAGAACATTCCCAGTGATAGGCTAAACCAATGTTTCTTATATAACTTGAGATAAGGTGCTAACTCACGCATCTAAATTCCCCTTATTCTCGATGTCGCTTTGAGCTTTAGACGACAGCATTCGAGCAAATAAACCTGAATCTTTAATCTCATCATATTGACCAGACTGAACGATTTGACCCGATTGCATTACCAGAATCTTTTCCACTTGTTGCAAATGATCTAACTGGTGGGTCACCATTAATGTGGTTTTACCTTGCGTATTGTCACTGATGGCTTTCGCAACCAGTTTTTCACTGTGTGCGTCTAAACTGGCAGTCGGTTCATCTAGTAGCCAGAATTGGCCATTTTGCAGCATGGCTCGTGCCAGTGCGAGTCGCTGTGCTTGACCAACCGATAGGCCACCAGAACGATCGCTAATGTGATAATCAAGGCCGTGGCTGGCAACAAATTCATCCGCAAAGGCATCGTGCAGCGCTTTTTTGACAGCGTCTTCAGAAATGGATTGTTGGCCGAGAACAATATTTTCATAAATGCTGCCGTTGATCAAAAGCGGGTTTTGTCCAACCCAACTGATATTTTGACGCCAGTTAGCCAGGTCGAGAAATTTCACTTCAACGCCATTGATCTGTAAAGAGCCTGTGTAAGGTAGAAAACCTAGAATCGCGTTGATTAAACTGGTTTTACCTGCGCCACTCGGGCCGACTAGCGCAGTGGTTTGATCGGCATCGATCGTAAATGAAATAGGGCCAACCAGTTTGGTTTTCTCTGAGCTAAAGACTTCTAGATTATCAGCGGTAATGGTCACTCGCTCTGGTGTTGGTAATGGTGTATGACCTGATTGAGCCGCTTCAACATCGGCATCTAAAAATTCCACGATACTTTCAGCTGCACCTAACGCTTGTGCTTTCGCGTGATAGAAAGTGCCAAGATCGCGCAATGGTTGGTAAAACTCAGGTGCAAGGATCAGGATAAATAACCCGGTGAACAACGTAATACCAGCACCGTAGTAACCGAAATTCAGTTCTCCGATGTAACTAAAACCAAAGTAAACGGCAGTGATAGCAATGGAAATTGAAGTGAAGAACTCTAAAACCGCCGAAGAGAGGAAGGCAATACGTAATACGTCCATCGTACTTTTACGTAATACTTCTGACGCACCACGCAGCAGCTCAGTTTCTGATTCTGCTCGGTGAAACAGTCGAATGGTGGTCATGGATTGTAGGCGATCATAAAAGTGACCAGACAAACGTTGCAGTGCTTTAAAGTTTTTCTTATTGGCGTCAGCCGCTTTCATGCCCACTAGCGCCATAAATAATGGTACGAGTGGGGCGGTGATTAAGAAGATCAGCCCGGCTGCCCAGTTGGATGGAAAGACCACCACTAAAATTAAGAAAGGAATGAAAACGGCCAACGACATTTGTGGCAAGTAGCGTGAGAAAAAGTCTTGCATTTCTTCCACTTGTTCAAGCAACAACGCCGCCCAAGTACCAGCAGGCTTTCCTTTAATATACGCAGGCCCAAGGTCACGAAGTTTATCCAAAATTTGCTGACGGATATAAATGCGAACTGCTTGACCACAACGGTAGCCAGCAATCTCACGCCCCCAAGTACACAATGCACGACCGGCAATCATGGCCGCTAAACCAATGAAAGAACTGATAAGCTGATGTTTATCGGTATGCTCGATTACAATGCTGTGCAGGATAGAGGCTAAAAACGCCGCTTGGCCGAGTAAAAATAGAGTTGAAAGAAGACCTAGTCCGATAGTGGCATAAAGCCAAGTTTTGGCCAGTTTACCTTGTTGTTTCAGCCATTTATTTAAATGACGTCTTTGCTGTTTATCCATGTAAGACTCTTTCCCCATTAGGGTGGAATTGGACAGGATGAGATCCTATGACCGCTTAAACAAACACTGTGGTCAGAGAAGATGCCAAGTTAGGCATAGCAGTGATATGACAAAGTCGGTCGGGTTTAGTTCAGCTTAACCATTGATATCATTAAGATGGTTCATCGGATTATATGAGTTCAGCTGAAAAAAGAGGGCATCAAATACCCTCTGTCATTGAATTATTTTGTTGTGTGTAAAGCGTCTAGATAACGCTCTGCATCTAAGGCAGCCATACAACCTGTACCTGCTGAAGTAATGGCTTGGCGATAGTTATGGTCCATCACATCACCCGCAGCAAAGATGCCTTCAATGCTAGTTTGAGTTGCGTTGCCTTCAAGACCCGATTTCACCACGATGTATCCATCTTTCATTTCAAGTTGACCTTGGAAAATTCCCGTATTTGGCTGGTGACCAATCGCAATAAAGGCACCCATTACATCGAGTGTTTCCACTGTGTCTGATTGAGTATCTTTAATTTTAACGCCGGTTACGCCCATTTCATCACCCACGACTTCTTCAAGCGTACGGTCTGTGTGAAGAACGATGTTGCCGTTATCAACTTTATCCATCAGGCGATTGATTAAGATTTTTTCAGCCCGGAAAGTGTCACGACGGTGAATCAAATGTACTTCAGAGGCGATATTAGATAAATATAATGCTTCTTCAACGGCAGTATTACCGCCACCAACAACCGCGACTTTTTGGTTACGGTAGAAGAAACCGTCACAAGTTGCGCAAGCTGATACACCGCGGCCTTTAAAAGCTTCTTCAGAATCTAGGCCAAGGTATTTGGCTGATGCGCCAGTTGAAATGATTAATGCATCACAGGTGTATTCGTTTGAGTCACCTTTTAATCGGAATGGACGTTGTGAAAAATCCACTTCGTTGACATGGTCAAAAATGATTTCGGTTTCAAAACGCTCTGCATGCTCTTTCATGCGCTCCATTAAGCCAGGACCGGTTAAGCCTTCCGCGTCACCAGGCCAGTTTTCAACTTCAGTTGTCGTGGTGAGCTGACCACCTTGTTGCATACCTGTCACAAGCACAGGTTTTAGATTGGCACGAGCGGCATAAACTGCTGCGGTATAACCTGCAGGACCAGAACCAAGGATCAGTAAATTACAATGCTTAACGTTGCTCATGAAAACTCCAACTTGAATGCGATAAGGTCAATAGATTGTGTCTGGATTGTATGGAAAATGTCGCATTAAAGAAAGTAATAGATGAGATTCGAGCTCCAATTTAGTGAGAAAAGTGGCAATCGAACAAATTTCTAGCAGGGTATGAGGCGAGGGCATTAAAAATGAAGTTGGCTTATCCAATAACTCACAGCTCTAGCTTATTTCGAGAGCCGTGAGTTTTGATTTAATCAGACTTTAAGCTCTAACCAGACTTTTGGATCTAATCAGAGAATGTCACTTCATAAGAGGTGAATTTACGAATGTTGATTACGCCAGTATCTAAGATAAGGTATTGACCCTTTATGCCTTGCAATATACCGCTCACGATAGGGTTTTTATCAAAGTTATGAGAGACAATCTTTTTGGGATGTTGTTCAACGGGATATTCAATTGGCGTGATGTTGGTTGAAAGTACTTCAATCGCATCTTCACCAAATTGTTGCTTTATCTCTGCAATAGTGGGTTCAACTAATGGCAGTAATTCAGCGAAATGCTGTTCAAGGGGAAGATCATCGCCATCTTCTTTTAATAAGGTGCGCCAGTTGGTTTTATCCGCGATATGTTTAGCAAGCTCAACTTCAATTAAGCCTGAAATATGGCGGGTTTTCACTTTGAATATTGGTAAACCCTGAGTCGCGCCTTGATCGACCCAACGCGTTGGTATTTGAGTGTGACGAGTTATGCCGACTTTTAAACTCGAAGTATTCGATAAGTAGACATAATGGTCGACCATACAATTGGCTTCACCCCATTCAGGTTCACGGCATGTTCCCTGATCGTAATGGCAGGTTTCTGGTTTCATAATGCACATATCGCAACTGGCGAGTTTTTTCATGCACACAAAGCAATGCCCTTGGGAGTAACTTTTTTTAGTTTTCTTACCACAAGCGCTGCAAAAAATATTACCTGTGTGTGTAAGCGTAATACTGCGACCGATATATGGATTAAGTGCTACGGATTGTTCACCGATGGGAATGGCATATTGAACTTGATTGCCATTGTCGACAGTAAATTCAGAGCGTAATTTTTGAAGCGTTCCAGTGATGTTTAGTGACATGCTTTTTTGCCTATGGTCAGCTGACCTTTGTTGTATGTGTTTTTGTGTAGTCTATCTAAATTTCTTTTCCCTTTGTACCTGTTGATATAGGAATCAGTTATAAACGCATTGCTGTGTAAAATTGAACAAATATTCACCATAAAATGCATTGTATGGGAGTTTCACCACAGAGAAACCTATAAAATGTTGTATTAGTTATTTTGCATTGGATAATAACAATATTGCCAATAAGCCTTTAGTGGTAATTTGAGTAGGGTGGTTAGTATGGCAAAAAATGAAAAATCGAATGGACAATCAATGTTGAATAAAACTTATATCAAAATTGTATTGGTGCTCTTTATCGTCAATATTGTACTTGCAGGCTTTTACTTCACGGTTGGGCAAAATAAAACATTGACCATTTCACCAGACAAGTTCAACTACAAAGTCGCGTCAGATCAAGTCGTCGGGGGGCGAAGCCAAGCTCGTTTAATTATTGATCAAGATAAAGCTATTATGTCGTGTACTTTAATAGCAAGTGACTATGCGTGGCCATATTGTGAAATCACCATTAATTTAACTGACGATATTAAAAATGGGCTCGACTTATCGAGTTTTGACCGCGTGTTTTTAGATATTGATTATCAAGGACCTCAATCAGGAACGGAACGTGTACGAGTGAATGTTCGTAATTTTGAACCAACCGTATTCAATCAAAAAGATGATAACACACTGAAATATAATGGTATTGAGTACCACCCTGGTTTTGGTATGGGTGGGAAAGATATTGGCTTTGATAAGTTTCAAGTGCTGACGTGGTGGCTGTTTGATTACAATGTGCCGATCGAAGAATCCGGTGTGAAACTCGATAATGTGCCCATGATCCAAATTGCCACGGATTCGGGTTCTGTTATGGGCACACATACCATTACCGTCAATAAGATCATTTTTAAAGGACAGTATTTAAAACCTCGTTGGTTCGCGTACAGTCTGCTTGCAATCTGGGTAATCGCAGCTTTGACTTTCTTGGTGTATGAATTGCTTCACTCTCGCCAGAGAATGCAAAAAATCGTCGCTCACGCCAAACATTTGGATCAATTGAATCAAGATTTAGAAAGTAAATATACGGAAGTATCTGCACTCGCCGTGACGGATGAGTTAACCGGTGCGATTAACCGATTTGGTATTCGTGATTGGTTGGACAACGTCAGTCGACGAGTACGTTGGGGAACGGCTAAACTGTCGATTATTTATGTCGATTTGGATCATTTTAAAGCGATTAACGATACCTTTGGTCACAATGTTGGTGATTTGATTTTACGTGAGTTTGTACGCCTGATTCACGAGCAGTTGCGGGATGATGATCAATTGGTACGTTGGGGTGGTGAAGAATTTATTATTTTCTGTCCTAATGCTCCTTTGGAAGGGGCAACAAGATTAGCTGAACGTATTCGACAGGTTGTAGAGCAACACCAGTGGCCTGAAATTGGATCGTTGACTTGCAGTTGTGGCGTTACGGAAATGGTATCTGGAGAAAATGCTATTGAGATGACAGCGCGTGCCGATGAAGCATTATACAAAGCAAAAAATAATGGTCGAAACCGTGTAGAGGTAATGTTGAAACTGGCTTAACAGTTCAGTTATTCGGCTTCTTTTATTTCCCAAATGGGCTTGATTGGACCTAAAAATTTCGGCTGAGAATGCAGAATATACAAGTCTAAGAAAGCCTTGCTGCGGGCAAACACTTCTCTAATCCGAATACTCAATCCCGATGAATCTTGAGGTCCAGGCACAGCAAGACATTGCGCATTAATGTGATGATAGCGTGCAATGTATAGCGCTCGTTCACAGTGAAAATCTTGCGTAATGATCAAAAAATGGTTGGCAAGAAAGATTTCTTTGGCGCGGATAATTGAATCGAGTGTACGAAACCCTGCGTAGTCGAGATGAATGTTTTCTTCTTTTATGCCAGCTTTTAATAGATCACGCTTCATTGTCCAAGGCTCATTATAAGAACGATGGGCATTATCACCACTGAGTAAGAAGTTTTTTACTTTGCCTTGTTGGTGCAGTTCAATCGCGGCATTAATACGGTGTGAGTAATAGGTGTTGAGAGTATGGCCTATGTATTTACTGGTACCCAATACCAAGCCAACATCGTATTTAGGCACATTAGCGATGTCATGGTAGATAGAACTGCGTGTTTGCCAACTGATAATTCGATCAATCAGGACAATCGTACTTGCAAAGACCACAAACAGAATAGCTACCACCGTTAAACTGCGCGTGAGCCATTTCATGATGAGTTGACGTCGGAGTGGGGAGCTAGACATAGTATGGACGCTTAATTCCTCAGACATGCGTAGCGATGCCGAGTAATATTGTGAATGGTAAACAAAAAAAAGAAGGTATTTTTTGTGTGTTCATCATGTGCGTTTCCATGTCATGTCGATTGTGCGTCTTGCTGAAAGCGTGTTTTGATAATAACAGTCAAACCGAAGAGTGAAAAATAAAAAAGCCCACTTTAACAAAATATCAAAGTGAGCTTACAGAGCATTGTCATTTTTGTTTGATTTTCAAACAGATCAGACTTTATTAGAAAGCGGTTCGTTTATAGCGACGATATTCTGGTTGCCAGAAACCGTTATCAATCGCAGCTTCAATCGCTTCATCAGTAATGGAAAGCGCCACACCTTGCTCAATGGCTTTCTTGGCGACAGCAAAGGCAATTTTCTTAGAAACCGAATGAATTTCTTCCAATGGTGGCAACAACGCCCCTCTGCCTTTTAAAGCAAGTGGAGAGCAAGTTGCTAATGCTCGGCTTGATTCCATCAACATTTCGTCCGTTACGCGAGAAGCCGATACAGCCAGCACGCCAAGACCGATGCCTGGGAAAATATAACTATTGTTACATTGAGCGATTGGGTAATCTTTGCCTTCATATTTCACCGGCGTAAATGGGCTTCCTGTGGCAATTAACGCTTTACCTTGTGTCCATTCAAAGATGTCCTGCGGCGTACCTTCAACACGGCTAGTAGGATTCGATAATGGGAAGATAATAGGGCGCTCACAATGTGCGTGCATGGTTTCAATCACTTCTTGACTGAATAAACCTGGTACACCAGATACGCCAATCAATACCGTTGGTTTCGCATTACGCATCACATCCAGCAATGAATAGCCTTGCTCTTCGCCTTCCCAATGTTCAAGGTTGCTGTCTTCTTGCACTAACTTTTGTTGGAAATCGAGAAGGTTTTTCATGCCTTGTTGTAATAGACCCCAGCGATCCACCATGTAGACTTGAGAACGTGCTTGTTTATCGGTTAATCCTTCTGACACCATTTGCGCAATAATGGCTTCGGCAATACCACAACCGGCTGAGCCAGCACCCACAAAGGTGATGCGTTGTTCGGATAATTTACTTCCTGCTGCATGACAAGCCGCAATTAACGACCCTACCGTGACCGCCGCCGTCCCTTGAATATCATCATTAAAGCAGCAGAACTTGTCTTTATAACGCTCAAGTAATGGCATGGCATTTTTCTGAGCAAAGTCTTCAAACTGAATGAGAGCATCAGGCCAGCGGCGTTTAATTGCTTGCATGAAGTCTTCAACAAATTTGTCGTATTCAGCACCAGTAATTCGCGGATGACGCCACCCCATATACATAGGATCCGCGAGACGTTGTGGGTTGTTAGTACCGACATCGAGAACAATCGGCAGGGTGTAAGCAGGGCTAATACCACCACAAGCGGTATATAAAGATAACTTACCAATAGGGATACCCATGCCGCCGATGCCTTGATCGCCTAAGCCAAGAATACGCTCACCATCGGTAACGACGATAACTTTCACGTTTTGGCTGGTGGCATTGTTCACCAGGTCATCAATGCGGTCGCGGTTTGGGTAAGAGATAAAAAGCCCACGGCCACGGCGATAAATGTTGGAGAAGTTCTCACATGCAGCGCCAACCGTTGGGGTATAGATGATTGGCATCATTTCTGAGATGTGGTTTTGCACTAAGCGGTAGAACAGCGTTTCGTTGGTGTCTTGAATATTGCGTAGATAGATATGCTTATCCATATCGCTTTCAAACGCTTTATATTGCAGATAGGCACGTTCAACTTGCTCTTGGATGGTTTCAGTCGCTTCCGGCAAAAGGCCTTCGAGATTAAATTCTTTTCTTTCTTCAAAAGTAAAACCACTACCTTTATTAAGCAGCGGTGTTGCCATTAAAACAGGACCAGCGTAGGTGATGTACAGGGGACGTTTATCGTTATTCATTAGCAGACTCTTATTTTCAACGTGCAGAATGAGAAAAACATAGTATAGGGTAATAATAAATTGCTTCTAATAATTGTAAACAATCTTTCCCAAATGTTTGGCTTTAGTGCACAGAATTGAAAGGTAAGAATAGAAGGGGTAATGGTAAAGAGTTAGAGAAATGATTAACTATTGTTCTGTTTTGAATGATTTTATCATTTTGAATAAGCTGAAATTTGATATTTTATTCCGATACAATTTTTTTAAATTTTGTATACATTTATGTCGGTTTTGATGTTTCGATCTCGCTCATAACGTTATTGGTAAGTAGTTTTTGGTAGTGTTTCAGCGCTTTTTTTGCCTGTTTAGGCGCATTTAATTGCATGCGTTGATAGTGTGTTAGGGTTTTGTTTAAGTAGCGATTTGCTATTGCGAGTTGTGTTGCGTCTGAGGCCTGCCAAATGTGGTGACCAGCAGGGGATATCGTATTTGATGAATCGACAGGGGCTTGTTGAGAAACAAACATCACTTCATAGAAACGACCTTTATCTTCTACCAACTTTTCTTCAATAAGGCTCATATTCATCTTAATTAATGCATCCCGTAACAAAAATTGTTGGTAAACCGGACATAATAAAAAGTCGATATCGAGATGAGAAAACTGCTGATGTAAAGCATGCACCATATCTGTCATTAAATCGCCACCGACACCGGCAATAATCACTAACTGTTTTCCTTGGTATTGAGATAAAGCAAGCGTCGTCACATCTTGACATTGAGTTGTCCATTGCGACGGTGAATTAGGGAAGAATTGCTCAAGCCGTTGGGTAAGATCGGCTATCAAGGTCGGAACAATATCGACAAAATGAATGTATGGCGCAGCTTGACGCTCTAATAATGCGGCGCCCAAAAATCCGTGGTCACAGCAACAATCCCAAATATGCTGGTAACGAGTTGGGATCATTTGTTCGATATGCTGTAAACGTTGGCTTAATTTCATGATGTCAGTTGAATGCTATTTTCTGCTTTTATTGCAGGTAACTTAAAGGCGCGACATTGTAATGGAATGTTATGCTCTCTGTCATAACATTTATCTAGCGAGGTTAGGAGGAAGAATGATCAAACAAGTCGGGAGCACACCGATTTTACTTAAGCACAAAGCAACCTGCCATTGCGGTACGGTTGAGTTGGAACTCACTTTACCGAATGGCATTGAAAAGCCACGCCGTTGTGATTGTTCGTTTTGCCGTCGTCGAGGTGCCATTGCGGCATCTGTGACACTGGATAATTTGAAGATAGTCAAAGGGCATGAAGCGCTTCGTCTTTATCAATTTAATACGGGCACAGCAAAACATTATTTTTGTTCTATATGTGGTATTTATACTCATCATCAGCGACGTTCAGATCCTAGTGAGTACGGTTACAATGTGGGTTGCCTTGAGGGTGTGAATCCATTTGATTTGGGCGATATTGAAACTAGTGATGGCGTAAACCATCCGGCCGACCGTAAATAGATTTTCAGAAAAAGGATAGGTTATGACAAATCAAACGGCGACAAAATGGATACCAGCGGCTTTGCTGGGTTTCTTTGTGTGTATTGGTTTAGCCATTTTAGGCTATCAATTATCGTCTGCAGCGATTGCTTATAAACAGTTTGAACGCAGCGTGACAGTGAAAGGGCTGGCGGAAAAAGAAGTCACTGCAGATGTAGTGATTTGGCCGATTCAGTTCACTCTAGCCACTAATGACCTGCAAGAGCTGTATAACCAAGTAGATAGAAATAGTGAAAAAATTAAAGCGTTTTTACTTCTTAAAGGCGTTTCACCTGAAGAGATGAGCTTTAGTGCGCCTAATATTACCGACAAATCCGCACAGCAATGGGGCGACAATTCTCGCGCCGAGTTTCGTTATTCTGCTAATCAAACCGTGACCGTGTATTCGCATAAAATTGATGTGGTACGCAATGTGATGGCAGAAATGTCGGAGTTAGGTAAGCAAGGCATTGTATTTAGCGGTGACAGTTACGCTACTCAGCCAGAATACATTTACACCAAATTGAATGATATTAAGCCTGCGATGGTAGAAGAAGCGACAAAAAATGCGCGAGTGGTAGCGGAGAAATTTGCCAAAGACTCTGATAGTCAGTTAGGCAAAATTAAACGTGCTTCTCAGGGGCAATTCACCATCTTGCCACGTGATAAAAACACGCCTTATATCAAGAAAATACGTGTAGTTTCAACGGTACAATATTACTTATCTGATTAATTTAAAAATACGTTAGGTTGTAGTATGAAAGAAATTGAAACGCTAAGTTCGGAAGTGGTTTATCAAAACAAATGGATGACAGTGCGTGAAGATAAAATCCAGCGAGCAAGCGGGGCGCAGGGCATTTATGGCGTGGTAGAAAAGCCAGATTTTGTGGTCATTTTGCCAGTTGATGGTGACGATGTGTATTTAGTTGAACAATATCGTTATGCCGTCGGTGAGCGTTTATTAGAGTTTCCACAAGGCGCATGGGAGAGTAACCCAGACGCTGATCCTGTTCTCCTTGCAGCAGGTGAACTGAAAGAAGAAACCGGTCTAGTCGCAGGCAAGATGACTTACGTCGGCTGTCAATACTTAGCTTATGGCTATTCTAATCAAGGCTACCACATCTATTTAGCGACGGATTTAACTCAGCAATCAACCGAGTTAGAGGCGGAAGAAGAAGGGCTAGTAGCAAAAAAAATGTCACTCAAAACGTTCGAGCAAATGATCATCGCGGGTGAAATTAAAGATGCTTCCACTGTTAACGCTTATGGCTTGGCGAAGTTGAAGGGGTTGCTCACATAAATTTCCATTTTAGTTAGAAAGCTAGGCATGTATAAAGCAGAGATAGAGTTCCTGTTTTAGGTTAGTTTGGAACTGGTTAAATACACAGGTCTTTGTCACGAGTTGGCTTTGGTGAACTAGACGGATTATTTCCGCATTTTATGCTGAGTGAATATGAGATAAGTCCTACTTTATGAAGAAATTTAACTATTTAGCTTGTTGATTGAAAAAGCGAATGGAATGATAGACGGAAAGACTATACGGATTTTTTCCGTCTATTAAATTGTTACACGTATTAAGGAAATAGCATGATTGTAGTTTATGGAATCAAGGACCAGCTAAATCCAATAAAGGCCAATCTATCGGATGTCATTCATAGCTGCATGCAGTCTGTTCTAGGTATGCCAGAAGATAAGCGTGCGCATAGATTTGTGCCCTTGGAACGAGAGGATTTCTATTACCCTGGTGGCAGAAGCGACGCCTATACAGTCATTGAAATCAACATGATGTCCGGCCGGAAGCCGGAGACGCAAAAGGCTCTTATCAAGTCACTGTTCCAAGAGCTCGAGTCGCAGCTATCCTTACCGCCAATTGACGTTGAAATTACGATCAAGGAGCAGCAGCCGCATCAGTGGGGATTCCGCGGGATGACAGGGGATGAGGCAAATGACCTCAAGTACAAAGTCAACGTGTAACAAAGCCATTAAATTCGCTCCCTTCGGTCGTCGGACCTCGTTTCACTCGGCCGTTTATGGCGGGCGTTATGTGCTTTTGAGAAAAATTGACATGGAAGTAGTAGAAGCGAGTCCAGATTTGGCTCCAATATTAGCAAGTTACGCGAAAGAATGTTTGGAGTCGGGTATCCCTAAATATTCCGGCGTTGAACAAGATCCTGAAGCTTATTTATCAGGTTTGGTTGAACGTTCTAAGGCAACTTCTGAATTACCAAACGGTTATTTACCCAGCACAACTTATTATTGCGTATCTAACGCTGAAATCTTAGGCGCTATTCGAGTTCGTAAAGGTACTAATGCCAACGTAGAAAATGTCATTGGGCACGTTGGCTACGAAACTAGACCGTCAGCTCGTGGTAAAGGTGTAGCCTCATTTCTTCTTGCTTGGGTGCGAGAGCATGTTGTTACTGACTCAGTTATTGTTACTTGTTCAATTGACAATCCAGCGTCCCAAAAGGTTATCGAAAACAGTGGCGGTGAGTATCTTGGCAACTACACAAGTGAAAGCGAGGGCACTGTAAGGCGATATCGTTTAGCACGCACATAACAAGCGTTTAAGCTGTCAAGATACTTCACCTAATCAGATAAAAATGGTTTAGCTCAGTAACTCTAAATCATTTCTGTCCAATATCGAGATAGATTATCTCTCTAGCTCATTCATGTTTGAAAACTTTGACTCCCACAAAACCTGTCATTCCGGAAACGAGGCAAGAGTTATCCGGAATCTCTCACACCAATGAAACTTACGTGAAAGCGAGATCCCGCATCTTCTTCGCTTTGGCTCATGTGCGGGATGACGAGGCTGGGAGTGATTCTTATTTTTCCAACTCCGAGTTGGCTTACCTGTAATACTCGAAATGCTGTCCAATGTTGTTTTATGTTTGGGATGATAAAGTTGAATCAATTCATTCATGCCCAAGTATGACTTATTCAAAATATGATGCTTTGGTGTGTGTTCACAATCTAAGCCATTGAAATCAATCGTCATCATATTGCCATTAATGTGTCACAGTAAATTCATGTTTTTCTTGATAGTAGTGCTACTCATCTGCGGATGCAGCACAACTAAAATTAAAATTGATAGGGAAAACAATGAACATAACATTTAATCGTCTTTTAACCGCAACATTACTTTCAAGCGCAATGCTGAGTCCATCTGCCATGGCTTTAAATATCGTCTTAACTAATGATGACAGTTGGAGAACGCAAAATATTCAAAACTTAAAGTCAGCGTTGGAATCTGCTGGGCACAGTGTTGTGATGTCGGCACCTTGTGGCCCACAAAGTGGTAAAGGCGGTTCGATGATCTTTATGAAATCGGTGCCGGTGGATGATACACGTAGCTCTAAAATATGTTTTGTGTCGGTGAAACGGATGGGACAAAACGATTTGATGAGTATGTAGAGGGCACTCCTGCGATGGCAGTGTTGTACGGTATCGATCAGGCCGCACAGCAAGTTTGGGGGCAAGAACCCGATCTGGTTATTTCGGGTCCAAATGAAGGTAATGACTTGGGTTATATGAATAATAACTCAGGGACATTAGGTGCGACCATGATTGCGCTTAGTCGCGGTATTCCTGCGATTGTGGTGAGTGCAGATCAAGTAACGGCTTCCGATGATCAGCAGTCAAAATTGGTTGCGCAGACGGTTGTTGATATTGTGGCCAAGTTGGTGGAAACACAACCAGCAGGTCAACCATTGCTTCCTGCTTATACTGGCTTAAATGTTAATACTCCAAAAGATATGAATCACAACCTAGGATATAAATATACCGATGTAGGTTGGAATGCCGGTAATATGGAAGTGTTGTTTACAGGTGATTTATCTGAAAACGATGATTTAGTGGCTTACGCTGCTCAAGCTATGTTAGAAAAAGGCTATGCCTCATCTAAATTTTATTTAGGGCTGAGTTGATACAACTTGCCGCTATCGGTTGAAAAGTAAATCAAGCCTTTTTCATCCACAATGATGTCTCGTATACGTTCATTCAGATCTTCCACTAAGCGAATTTCATCTTTTAGTTGGTTTTGCTCATCAAATGACACCATGTTGATATGAGTTCCGGCGAGCGCGCCAATGAGCATATTGCCATTCCAACTTGAAAACGCCTCACCGTGATAAATCACCGCACTGCTGGGCGCAATCGAAGGCACATACACCATCACGGGTGCTTCGATTCCGGGTAGGGTTTTCGCTTCACCGACATCCATTGGGTTCCAATATTCTTTGCCGTGTGACGTTTTCGCCCAACCAAAATTTAAACCGGGTTTGATAAGGTTAATTTCATCGCCACCACGCGGGCCATGTTCGACTTCCCAAAGGATTTTTCTCTTTTGGTCAAACACTAAACCTTGTGGGTTACGGTGACCAAAACTCCACACGGCAGGATTGCCTTTCTTATTTTCAACAAATGGATTGTTTTGAGGAATGGAACCATCGACATTTAAGCGCAGAATAGACGCGGCTTGATTTTGGCTATTTTGCCCATTATCCCGATTGCCTCTATCGCCAACACCAAAATAGACATGGCCTTGCTGGTCAAAGGTAATACGACTACCAAAGTGTTTACTGCTGCTATCGGCAGAATCAGTGACCAGTAGATCTTGCCATTGGGTCAGTTTTTTATTGGTGATATCTAATTGGGCACGAGCAAGCGTGGTTGCCGAATTACCACCATCAAGGGGTTTTACATAGGTAAAATAAAACCAAGTTTGCTGATTTGAATCGGTATATCTAGCGACATCAAGCAGGCCGCCTTGTCCTGATACTTTGATGTCGGGCAGACCTGCAAGGTTAATTTTTTGGCGAGTATTGATATCGAATAGATACACTTCGCCATTGCGATCAGTCATTATCAATTGGCGATCATTCACCCAATCCATTCCCCAAATGACGCCTAAGCTGTCTGCCATGATTTGAGTGTTGTATTGCTTATCGGTTTCTGTTTGTGCGTAAAGTGAGTGCGATGTCATTGAGAGGCCAGAGATGGCACTGACAACCAGTAAAGTCGAATAGATGCGACGTTTTAGACTGGGTTTTAGGCTTGGAAGAGAAGTCAGCATTGAACCGTCCTTGATTTGTATTGAGGTCACTTGGGTATATATGACTACTTTGGACAGGGAATGGGCAAAAATCGAGCACCAAATCGTAAATGGAAATGACAAATTGAATATTAGACAAAATAAAGTTTTATTTGGTGGGATTTCGATTTGGCTTTATGGGCGGTATTCATTACTATATAGGGCTATTTTTATTGGCTTTTTATTGGACGTAAAGCGTCGCCATTTTGCATAACTTTTTACATTAAACGTTGTTGGCTTAATTGTTTATTGAATTGAGCGGTAAGATGTTGAGCAAAATGGCTGATAGCGGCCAATTAGGAACTGAACTACCCACAGGACTACCGGATGGTAGGTGAGGAAACGATGCAATTAGAACAAATTATTGCCAATGCAACGGCAGCAATAGAGCAGGCAGATTCTGTTGCGGCATTAGAAGATGTCCGTGTACAGGTACTAGGTAAAAAAGGGGAGTTAACGCTTCAACTACAAAGCCTAGGTAAACTTCCACCAGAAGAACGCCGTAGCGCAGGTCAAGAAATCAACAAAGCGAAAGGCACGGTTCAACAAGCGATTGCTGCTCGTAAAGAGGCTTTGCAGCGTGCAGAACTTGAAGCAAAACTGGCTGCAGAAACCATTGATGTTTCTCTACCAGGTCGCCGTATTGAAAATGGTGGTCTACACCCAGTGACACGCACCGTTGAGCGCATTGAACAATTTTTTGGTGAGCTTGGCTTTAACGTTGAAGCTGGCCCTGAAATTGAAGATGCTTTCCATAACTTCGATGCATTGAACATTGCAGAAGATCACCCAGCTCGTACTGACCACGACACCTTCTTCTTTAACCCTGATTTGATGTTACGTACTCACACTTCTGGTGTTCAGATCCGCACCATGGAAAATGGTAAACCACCATTCCGCTTCATTGCTCCGGGCCGTGTATACCGTAACGATTACGACCAAACGCATACGCCAATGTTCCACCAAGTGGAAGGTATGTTGGTTGATGAAAACGTAAACTTTGCACAGCTAAAAGGCATCTTGAACGATTTCCTATGCAATTTCTTTGAAGAAGAAGTACAAGTGCGTTTCCGTCCATCTTACTTCCCATTCACAGAGCCTTCTGCAGAAGTGGACGTAATGGGTAAAAACGGCAAATGGCTGGAAGTATTAGGTTGTGGCATGGTTCACCCTAATGTACTTCGCAGCGTTGGCATTGATCCTGAAAAATACTCGGGCTTCGCATTTGGTATGGGCGTTGAGCGCTTAACCATGTTGCGTTACGGCGTAAATGACTTACGCGCGTTCTTCGAAAACGATCTTCGTTTCCTAAAACAATTCAAGTAACCGAGAGGATTAATCACAATGAAATTTAGCGAATCATGGCTTCGTGAGTGGGTTAACCCGGCAGTTACGACCGATGAGTTAACGCACCAAATTACAATGGCTGGCCTAGAAGTCGACGACGTACTTCCTGTTGCTGGCAGCTTTACTGGCGTAAAAGTAGGTAAAGTTGTTGAATGTGGTCAACACCCAGATGCAGACAAACTACGTGTCACAAAAGTAGATGTTGGCGAAGAAGAATTATTAGACATCGTTTGTGGTGCGCCAAACTGCCGTCAAGGCTTGAAAGTGGCGGTTGCGACGGTTGGTGCTGTTCTACCAGGCGATTTCAAAATCAAAAAAGCAAAATTACGTGGCCAACCATCTCACGGTATGCTTTGTTCATTTACTGAGCTTGGCATCGATGTGGAATCAGATGGCATCATGGAACTAGCAGAAGATGCCGTTATCGGTACCGATTTCCGTGAATTCCTTGGCTTAAATGACGTAACAGTTGATGTTGATCTAACCGCTAACCGCGCTGACTGTTTCAGCATTCGTGGTATGGCGCGTGAAGTTGGCGTATTAAACCGTGCTGACGTAACGGAACCTTCTGTAGAAGCCGTTGCAGCTTCAATCGAAGACAAAGTTTCTATCGAAGTGAAAGCACCAGCAGCGTGTCCTCGTTATCTTGGTCGCGTGGTTAAGAACGTGAACGTTCAAGCTGAAACACCACTTTGGATGCAAGAAAAATTGCGTCGTTGTGGTATTCGTTCAATCGATCCAGTGGTCGACATCACTAACTTCATTTTGCTTGAGCAAGGCCAACCAATGCACGCATTCGATCTCGCTAAAATTGAAGGTGGCATCGTGGTTCGCATGGCTGAGCAAGATGAAAAACTGACTCTACTTGACGGTACTGAAGCGAAATTAAACGTTGATACTCTAGTTGTTGCAGACCACAATAAAGCACTAGCTATCGCTGGTATTTTCGGTGGTGAAGAGTCTGGCGTAACAACTGAAACTAAAGACGTTCTACTTGAATGTGCTTTCTTCGCACCTGATCACATCCGTGGTCGCGCGCGTAGCTATGGTTTACATACGGATTCTTCAATGCGTTTTGAGCGTGGTGTGGATTACGCATTGCAAGTGAGCGCAATGGAGCGTGCAACGGCGCTATTAGTTGAAATCTGTGGCGGTGAAGTCGCTCCTGTTGTTGCAGTGGAATCTGAAGCAGATCTACCAACGCCAAACAAAGTAGCACTACGTCGCACTAAACTAGACAACTTGCTAGGTCACCATATTGCAGATAGTGATGTGGTTGAGATCCTAGAGCGTCTAGGTATGGCCGTTGAGTCTACAAACGAAGGTTGGACGGCTGTTGCGCCAACATGGCGTTTTGATATCGCCATCGAGCAAGATTTGATTGAAGAAGTAGGCCGTATTTACGGTTACGACAACATTCCAAATCAAGCACCAAAAGCTGCACTAAGCATGAACGATCACAAAGAAGCAAACTTGCCTCTTAAACGTGTTCGTAACCTGCTTGTTGACCGTGGTTTCCAAGAAGCGATTACATACAGCTTCGTTGAGCCTGAGCAACAAAAACTGATCGTGCCAGACGTTGAGCCACTAATTCTGCCTTTCCCAATTTCTGTGGAAATGTCAGCAATGCGTTTAGGCTTGATCCAAGGCTTGCTAAACACAGTTGTTCACAACCAAAAACGTCAACAACCACGCGTTCGTCTATTTGAATACGGTTTACGTTTCATCCCTTGTGAAACTGCTGAAAACGGTATGCGCCAAGAGCCAATGCTTGCTGGTGTGATCGCTGGTACTCGCAGCGAAGAACATTGGGATATCGAAACGAATACGGTTGATTTCTTTGACCTCAAAGGTGACTTGGAAGCGATTCTTGAATTAACTGCGAACGAAAAATCATACTCATTTGCAGCAACTTCGCACCCAGCTCTTCACCCAGGTCAAGCGGCTGCTATCATCGTTGACGGCAAACCTGTCGGTGTGATTGGTACGGTTCACCCAGAACTAGAGCGCAAGTTTGGCCTAAATGGTCGCACTATTGTGTTTGAAATCGAATGGTCTGCAATTGATACGCGCGTGATCCCTGAAGCGGTAAGCCTATCTAAATTCCCTGCAAACCGTCGTGATATCGCGGTTGTGGTTGATAACGCTATCGCAAGCGGTGACGTAGTTGACGCATGTTTAGCAAACGGTGGTGAGCTATTAACTGGCGCGAAATTGTTTGACGTATACCGTGGTAAAGGTGTGGAAGAAGGTAAGAAGAGCCTTGCAATCGCACTAAGCCTACAGTCAACAGAGCGTACACTAGAAGATGCGGATATTGCTGCTTCAGTAGATGCCATTGTTGCTGCGTTGAGCTCTCAATTTGGTGCAAGCCTTCGCGACTAATGTGATATTTAGCTGAGCAATATGAATCCACTTGCCATAAACTTGGTGAGTGGATTTTTTTTATCTTTTTGATTGTGAGGCTGTATGAAAAACAAAACTGTTATAGCGAGTGTGATTTTATCGACATTATCTCTGTTTGGCTGTGCTTCTAGCCCGGATTTAGTCACCAGCGATAATGTCGATTTAATCAATACCACTCAACCGATTTATACTCAGGTTAACCTTCACCCTGATGCAGCCAGAAAGAAACTGTTTACCCTCAATTATTTACAAGATGGCTTTATACCTCGTTGCACTAAAGTGGATGTTATCGAAGCCAACAGTAAAGTGATGACATTTAAAATCCAAGAGACGGGTTTGGAATATATGTATGTTTGGCATAAAGCGACAGGAGATTTTAAATCTGGGATCTTAAGAGACTTTGGTACCTCATGCCCGAACTTAACTGGCTTAAATAGCACAGACCAAAAGGGGATTAAGGAAGGGCGAGTGTATAAAGGCATGTCTAAAAAAGGCGTATTGAACGCGATTGGCTATCCACCAGCACATGTCACCCCAACAACTGACCTCAATACTTGGGTGTATTGGAAGAATCGCTTTAATAAAATGAATGTGCTGTTTAACAGCCAAGGCATAGTGGAAAGCATTCAAGATTGATGGTTAGCTTCAAGCTTTTTCATTAAACCGCTTACCTAGGCGGTTTTTTTCGTTCTAAGTTGTAGAAAAGTATTGATAAATTCGGTACATGTATTGCATGTGAGTTATTGAGATTCACATGTGCAATTAAATCTGAGTGATTTTACAGGATGCACATCAACAATAATAAGGATATAAAACAGATGCATACATTGACTAAATCAAGTCTCGCGCTTGCGTTAAGCGCGTTATTTTCTATTTCAGCTTTTGCTGCCCAAGTGCCAGATAATGTGCAGTTAGCAGATAAACAAGAGATTGTTCGTGGCAACGGCGATGAAGTGCCAACACTGGATCCAACTATGTCATCCGATACGGCAAGTTCACGCGTGATCAGCGATATGTTTGAAGGTCTTGTGACCGAAGATCTTCACGGCAATATCATTCCTGCTTTAGCAAAAAAGTGGGATATCTCGGAAGACGGCAAGCAATATACTTTCCATTTACGTGATGCTAACTGGTCTAATGGTGATCCTATTACTGCACACGATTTTGTGTTTGCATTACAAAGAATTGTCGATCCTAAAACTGGTGCTCCATATTCGTGGTATGTCTCTATGGCTAGCATTGTGAATGCTGATTTGATCACTAAAGGTGAGCAAGCCCCTGACTCATTGGGTGTAAAAGCACTGGACGATAAAACTCTGCAGATTTCTTTGACCAAACCCGTTCCATATTTTACTAAGATGCTTGCTCATGAGAGTACTTTTGCTTTACCAGAAAAAGTGGTCAAACAATACAAAGAAGCTTGGACTAAACCTGAACATATTGTCGTTAGTGGGGCTTACAAATTATCTGAATGGGTGATTAATGAGAAAATTGTTTTAGAGCGCAATAAAGAGTATTGGAATGACAAGCAAACGGTAATCAATAAAGTGACGTATTTGCCAATTTCGGATGTGAATGCCGAATATAACCGCTATCGTACCGGCGAAATTGATATTACTAGTGTTGTACCGCTTGAGCTGTATCAAACCATCAAGAAAGAACGCCCTGATGAATTGCTGACTATGCCATCGCTTGGTACTTATTACTATTTGTTCAATATGAATAAGAAACCATTTGATGACCCGCGTGTCCGTAAGGCGCTTGCCTACTCAATTGATAGAGATGTTATTACCAAAAGAATTTTAGGCCAAGGTCAACTGCCTGCTTATACCAACACTCCTCCTGCTGTAGCGGGCTTTGATGTTCCAAAACTGGATTGGGCCGAATGGTCACAAAAAGATCGTAATCAAAAAGCCAAAGAATTATTGAAAGAAGCGGGATATGACAGTTCTCATCCTTTGAAATTTGAACTGGAATACAACACCAGTGAAGCACATAAGAAATTAGCCATTGTTATGGCGTCGATGTGGAAGAAAAATTTAGGCGCAGAGGTATCGATTGCTAACCAAGAGTGGAAAACGTTCTTGCAAACGCTATCTTCGAAAAACTTTTCCGTTGCTCGTTATGCATGGATGGGGGACTACAATGAAGCCTCAACATTCTTATCTTATTTCGATTCTTCTGGTCTGAACTATGGTGGTTGGAGCAATGCCGATTATGATGAGTCGTTAAAGCAAGCCTCTGTAGCGAAAAGTGATAAAGAGCGTGAGGCACTTTATCAAAAAGCAGAACAAGTTTTTGCCCAAGAGATGCCGGCTATTCCCGTTTATTTCTATACTCGCGCTGTATTGAAGAATCCGCATGTAGGTGGTTACAGCACCGATAATGCATCGGATCGTCGTTACACACGCGATTTGTATCTAGCCAAATAATCACGAACTAAGTAACCACGAAGGATTCTACCTTTTCTGCTACGAAAAGAATCAGATTAGGTAGATTCTTCTTTTGGGTTGCGATGAGAGGTGAAACAAGTTTCTGTGTCTGAATAGTATTTAGTACCTCACTGGTGAATGTGGAGAACTTTTCAATTTTGAAAAGGACTAAATAATCAGATGGTTAAAAAAATCAATATGAGTTATTATAAATTTTATGAATAATTCCTGCAGACTTGCTTGCTGGATCTATGAAGTCACTGCATAAATTTTACTTTTAAGAAAAAAGTTTAATGTTTTATAAATGGCTTGATTGATGAAGTTTTTGTTTGTTTCAAAACCAAATTATTGGAATTAAATAGTATTTTATTTTGCTCTTTTCTCTGGTGCTGGCATATTCAAGACTGTCTACTCTCAGGGTGTAGGAGCGGATGATTAAAAAAATTTGGCGGAAATCATACGGTTGGCATACACTTTCGGTGTTACTTAATAGCTTTACGCTTGCTAACTATGTACTAATGCTATAAAAGCCACAACCACAGTGGTGTTAAATGAGGGATGTTTTATGGCGCTGACTAAGGCCGATTTGGCTGAAAACCTGTTTGAGAAACTTGGTTACAGTAAACGTGATGCCAAGGAAACCGTTGAAGTGTTTTTTGAAGAAATTCGTAAAGCCTTAGAAAACGGTGAACAGGTTAAATTGTCTGGTTTTGGTAACTTTGATCTTCGTGATAAAAGTGAAAGGCCTGGACGAAACCCTAAAACAGGTGAAGATATTCCAATTTCAGCTCGTCGAGTGGTAACATTTAGACCGGGCCAAAAACTGAAAGCACGCGTTGAAAATATTAAGATAGAAAAATAACGTTGTGTTGAAGTCACTGGAATAGAGAAAGAAGGCTGCCCTTTAAGGTGGCCTTTTTGTTTTTATGCTGTCGTCATTATGTTTATGCATCTATGGAGTAAAAATAAACCATGCAAGATCAGGAGTTTTGGCACAATAAATGGGCGGAAAATCAAATAGGCTTTCATCTTGATGATGTTAATCCTCTGCTCACTGCATTTTGGCTTCAATTAGGTCTGGCACGTCAAGATAATGTGTTAGTCCCTTTATGTGGTAAGTCAGAAGATCTTATCTGGTTAGCGCAAAAGCATGAAGAAGTCACTGGTGTTGAACTTAGCAACATTGCGGTACGCGCTTTTTTTGCTGAACATTTCTATACCCCAATGGTTACCCCACTCAATGGGCAGCATGAGTTGTATCAATTTGATGAACTGTCGATTTACGCGGGTGATTTCTTCACCGCGCCTTTAACTCAATATCAATGTATTTATGACCGCGCAGCATTAATAGCATTACCACCGGAATTGCGCGCTATCTACGCTGAACGGATTAAGTCTTTGCTTGCACCAGGCGGTAAAATTTTACTTATCAGCTTGGATTATCCACAATCCGAAATGCAAGGACCGCCATTTAGCGTGCCCAAATCTGAAATTGAAGTTTTGTTTGCGGGATTTAACATTACTCACTTACAACGTGACGAGGCTGATGAAACTCACCCACGTATTCAAAAAGGATTATCTCGCTTTGCTGAGGAAGTGTGGTTAATCGAATCGGATTGAGGATAGGGCCGAGGGGTTGTTTGAAGGCAGTCGCTAGCTGGTACTGCCTTCGAATTTCGAGTTGCTAGAAACTTACCTTCACTTTACTTGCCGCTTCAACTGCATCAGAAACCGCACTTGTTATATCTTCACGGCGGGTTAACGCCACACCTAAACGACGACGGCCATCAATATCAGGTTTACCAAACAAACGTACTTGAGTTTGTGACATCGCTAATGCTTCCTGTAGTCCTGAAAACTGGATGTTGTTTGATGTGCCTTGAGCTAGCACGACAGCCGATGCAGAAGGGCCATATTGAACAATTGAATTGATCGGTAGTCCAGTAAAAGCACGTACATGTAGAGCAAACTCAGAAAGCTCTTGTGAAATTAACGTCACCATGCCGGTATCATGTGGGCGAGGGGAAACTTCACTAAATATGACTTCATCACCTTTCACAAAGAGTTCTACGCCAAATAAACCATAGCCACCGAGAGCATTAACCACTTTTTCGGCCATTTGTTCAGCGGCTTTTAATGCAGTTTCAGTCATGGCTTGTGGCTGCCATGATTCACGGTAATCGCCATCTTCTTGACGGTGTCCAATCGGCGTACAGAAATGCACCCCATCAACAGCGCGAACGGTAAGAAGCGTGATTTCATAATCGAAATCAACAAACCCTTCAATGATCACTCGACCTGCGCCAGCGCGGCCACCTTCTTGCGCGTATTGCCAAGCACTTTGCATGTCTGCTGAGGTTTTAATCACACTTTGACCTTTGCCAGATGAGCTCATGATTGGTTTAACCACACATGGCATCCCGACAAATTCAATCGCTTGCTCAAATTCTTCAAAAGTATCGCAAAATCGATAAGGGGAAGTTTGGATGTTTAATTCTTCTGCAGCTAAACGGCGAATACCTTCACGATTCATGGTGAGTTTGGTGGCATTAGCAGTAGGGACTACATTTAAGCCTTTTTGCTCTAATTCAACCAGTTTGTCAGTTGCTATGGCTTCAATTTCAGGGACGACATAGTCTGGTTTTTCTTTAGCAATAATTGCTTCAATCGCATCACCATCGAGCATATCAACGGTATAGCTTCGGTGTGCAACTTGCATCGCTGGGGCATTTGCATAACGATCTAATGCGATGACTTCTAAGCCTAAGCGTTGACATTCAATGGCGACTTCTTTGCCTAATTCACCAGAGCCTAGAAGCATAATTTTTGTTGCAGAAGAAGCTGTTGCAGTACCAAACATTTGTGTATTCCTGTATAGAAAAGAGAAAGACATAAAATTTGTGTTGGATTTTACCTGCCAGGCAAACGTTTGCGCAAGCGTTGCGTCACATTTTATTTGTAAGCCCACTGATTGTTCAGTGGGCTTTTATTACCTGTCTTACTTGAAGTTGCAGCTTTGTTGGTTTAAGTGCGACTTATTGACTGAGTGAAAGGTACTCGAGCGTAATATCGGGATTGATGGCTTCTAATGTTGTTTGGGTTTCCGCTAAGTGGCTGATGCTTCCATTCGCATTTTCAGCTAATACCGCGGTAGTGATATGTTCTAGCTTTTCACCGGCGAGCAACAATAAATTAATCGCCACTTGTAGAGGAGGTAGGCTTGGGTTGAATGCGGCATTTTCTGCGTAAGCACCAGAATAAAGCCCACCAGACTGAGTTTGCAAAGCGACACCACTGTGGTTATGTGTATAAGGTGCATGGCTAAGGTTTAATGCTTCAATGGCATTGACAATAGTTGATGTTGCGTTATCAAAGCGGTAATTTTGACGAGTTGAATCCATTAGACGAGCTTCAATGTCTAAATCTTTAGGACCAAAGGATTCAGGTAATAAATCCGCTAAAGAATAAGAAGGGCGGTTAGGCAGTTGAATGGAAAGTTCGTCAACTTGATTCAGTTCATTCATAAATTGGCGGCAATGTCCGCATGGTGTGTGATTGATGGTGATGTTTTTAATGCCAGTTTCCCCTTTCATCCATGCGTGGCTGATCGCGGATTGTTCGGCGTGAACGGTTTGATTCAGTTGTACTCCTGGGATTTCAATATTTGCACCAAAATACACATTCCCAGAGTGTCCTTCAGCAATCGCACCCACATGAAAATGAGAAATCCCGCAATATGCTCGTGTTGCAGCAATAGGCAGTAGGGCTAATTTGAATTCAGTGTCTGTCATGTTTGAGGTGGCGAGTAATGTTTGGTATTGCTGTGCTGAAAAATGACCACTAAAACCGTCAGCTTGCATAAGAGACGTGATTTGAGAAACAACAGCTTGCGGTAGGTTTTTCAGTGATTCAGGGTGAATATGTTGAGTCATACGAGGAAATTCCTTTAAGGTTTATATCTCACTTTTATGAAATTATATTTATCCATTTCATTTTTAATGTGCTTTGAATCAAATTATGGGGTCAAGGTGACAAGATAGCTATCATCAATGTATAAAAGTACAAGCTGAGTCGAATTTGTTGTTATGAATTGATAAAAAAGGGCAACTGAATGCCCATTTTTTGTTATTGAGTCTGATGAAATGAATGTGTCACGTTTTTTTTATTTCATCAATTGGAATTAAAGAGGGCTCTGGACCTGCGGCTATCAGCCAATTATACCGCCAACCCAAAGACAAAAAGCGAAGAATAACGGGGCAAGTATGGAGGTAATGATGCCGCAGCTTACCAATGCTAAAGAGCTAAAAGCGGCATCTTCGGCATTTTTCTCAGCGCAACTCGCCGTACCTAAGGCGTGAGAGACGGTGCCCATGGTTAAGCCACGAGCAATCGGATGCGTCACACCCAACATTGAATAAATCGGATAGGCAAACACCGAGCCAAACACACCGACAATCAGCACTAAAATTGCGGCAATGGCGGGCTCTCCGCCCAAACTTTTACCGACTTCCATCGCAATTGGCGTGGTGACTGATTTACCCATTAAACTCGCCACTAACGTTGGGTCGGTATGCAGTGCCACGGCGATAAGCCCAGCGGTTAACATCGACATTGCACTGCCGACGCCACAAGCTAAAAAGATAATTTTCCAGTTTTGGCGAATTTGAGGTAGTTGTTCGTAGAGTGGATAAGCCAGAGCAACGACGGCGGGTTGTAATAAATAGGTCATCCAACTATTTTGTGCGTAGTACACTTCATAAGGTACATCCAGTGCGAGTAACAACGGAATGATGATGACAATACTGAGTAATAGGGGGTTGGCGAGCGGATGTTTCACCTTATTAGCAAACCAACGTACAGCAAAAAAAACGGCGAAGGTAAGGAGTAACCACATTAGGATTTCTCCTTATGCTTTGGCTTGTCGGTTAAGATTTTTTGTAAGCCTAAAGCCAGCAGGACCAGAACAATAGTCGTTGCGCCTATGCTACTAGCAAAAATGGACAGTGCGTTATCAAGCAATACAGGGAAGTGATCCATTAAGCCGACACTGATCGGTACGAACAAAATGATCATATACCGAATGATAAATTGTGCTCCAGGTTTAACCCATCGAACTTTCACTATGCCTGAAGCCAGTAAGGCGAACAAAATCAGCATGCCGAAAATACTGCCGGGGACCGATAACGAAAAAAAGTGTTGAATGGCATTGCCTGCCCATAAGCTCACCATAATCAGAGCAAAGGACAGCGCATAATTGAGCAACTTGCTGAACAACGGTAACTCCTCAAACTTCCTAACTGTATAAATCGATATTGGACCTAAGATATTAAAGACTGAACGTATTGATAAACTGATTTGAGAATATCCATTTTTGCGGCATCGCTTTCATGCTCGTGAACAAGGTTTTCTAAGTTCAACATGTAATCTTCAATATTGTCTTCGTAGTATTCACGGCAGTGGGCCATCCATTTTTGTTGCTCGGCTTCGGTTAATGTCCATGGGAAATTGCGAGCGCGGTAGCGGAACAATAGTGGTTCGATGCGTGGATCGCTCACCGACAGCTCTAGCCCGGCGAGTTTCTCTGGCTCAGTTTCACGAATAATATCAATCGTTGCTTTGTCGGCAGGTGAGAAGAAACCATTATAGAGCTGGGTATCAACGTTATTATCTTGCGGGTAATCACGTTCAATGTTGTAAATACCAATCAGTTTTTCTCGAACTTCTGGATGTGCTTTGAGCTTGGCAAGGTTTGCTAAGCATTGCTCGCGGTCAATCCCAATTCGCTCCGCGTTTTCAGCGGTTAATGTTTTTGCCGGTGCCAATACAGGACATTTATTCAGGTGAACCAATTTCAACGGCACGGGTAACTCATCGGGAGCAAGGTCATCACGCTTGGTGTACAAACGTTGATGTAATGTTTCTACATCTAGCTCGATCAATGGCGTTGGGTCCATAGCCAAGTTGACGGTAATGACCGCATTGTTGTTCGTCGGGTGCCACGCCATCGGCACAATCCAACTGATGTTAGAACATTGCACGCCAAACATGCCAGAGACATGCACTAATGGGGTTAAGTTCACGATATCGACTAACTCATTGAGCTTACGCTTATGACGCATGCTAAGGAGATAATTAAACAATTTCGGTTGCGCTTGTTTCAGTTTTTTCGCCAGCTCGATAGTAGCGATCACATCGGCCATCGCATCGTGAGCATTACTGTGTTCAATTCCATTGGCAACGGATAGGTGCTCAAGCTTGAAACTTGGAAAGCCTTCATCATTTTCTGGCCAGTTAATGCCTTCAGGACGTAAAGCATAGCAAGTACGCATTATGTCGAGTAAATCCCAGCGAGAATTACCATTTTGCCAGGACCACGCATACGGGTCATAGAAGTTACGGTAAAGCGTATAACGGGTGACTTCATCGTCAAAACGAATGCTGTTATAGCCTAATGAAATGGTATTGGGGGTCGAGAGTTGATCGTGAATACGACGAATAAATTCAGGCTCTGGTAATCCATCTTTTACGGCTTTTTGTGGCTTGATGCCTGTGATTAATGCCGCTTCCGGTGAAGGCAGATAATCGCTCGGTGGCTGACAATAAATCACCAAAGGTTCGCCAATGATGTTGAAGTCCATATCGGTACGTACGCCAGCAAATTGGCTTGGGCGATCTTTAGCTGGACTGACACCCCAAGTTTCGTAATCGAAAAAGAAAAAGGTTGGGGCGTTGTCATGGCTCATAGGAACTTCCAAAATATGAATAGGTTAAGAGGCGATATATTACCTTGAACCTAGGTGTAAAGAAACGCTTGAGAACAGTTTAGCCATAATGAGGCTTGTATCGTATAAAAACGGTACTTTATTACTCTGGAGCGACCGATAATTTAGCACGAATAAAATCGCTATGGTTGACATACAGTAGCTCAGCCACTTTACGAATAATTGCTTCTTCAACCGGATCGAGCTGATTGTCTGCATAAGCCACTTGCCATAAAGACTGAATTAAATCAAAGCGTTGTTGATGCTCTAAATCACGTAAATGATCGGTAAACTCATACAATGAAGCGGAGTTTTTAGATAGCTGAGCAGCTTGATTCAGTAGATTGACCGCTTCATTTTCCGTGATAGACAAGAGTTTGACTAACATTTGGGTTTTGGTGACTTGTTCTTGCTCATCCACAGAGTGATCCGCTTGCGAAACTTGGCAAAGTAAAGAGGCGATGGCTAAGTGAGAGTCAATGCCAGATTTATCTTGTTGCTGCTCTTGTATCAATTGATTAAAAAATGTCTTCAACGATTTGATCATAAATACCTCTGCATAGTTTCCTAATACACTACCTTTTTGACCATGAATTTCAACAAAAGTCCCGTGAGATGAGCGGTTTGCCATTTCAAACTATACCTTTCTGATTTCTCAATGGTGTACAATAAGCGTTTTTTTAAAGGTGCTGAAGCGATGTTAGGGTTAGATCATACTGTTTTACTGGCCATGGCAATTGTGTTTTTAGGGTCATTTGTTCAAAGTGCCATTGGTTTTGGCTTGGCCGTTGTTGCCGCACCTTTGTTGTTCCTTGTATCACCCGATTATGTACCTGCGCCTATCGTTATGGTGGCTCTGTTCAATTCATTGTTTAATGCTTATAAGTATAGAAATAATATTGCATTAGGCGGCTTGAAAATGGCCATTTATGGACGAGTACCCGGCTCCATCTTTGGTGGGGTATTGCTGCTGTATGTTTCCAGCTCGGCCTTATCTTTGTGGCTAGGGGTGATGGTACTGCTCGCGGTGTTAATCAGTTTACTGCCTATACGTTTTGAGCCGACACCGAATCGCATGGCAGTGGCCGGGTTTTTCTCCGGTTTTATGGGCACAAGTTCGAGTATCGGTGGACCTCCAATGGCGTTAATTTTGCAACATCAAGATGCTGCATCGTTACGCGGTAACTTGGCGGCATTCTTTGTGTTTAGCTCCATGATTTCTTTGATTGTGCAATACTTTATCGGCTACTTGCACTGGGATTTGTTGCTGAAAACCTTACCGTTATTACCAATGGGCTGGCTGGGTTATGTTGCCGCACAAGTGATTGTGAAATATGTCTCCAAAGAATGGATTCGTATTCTGACCCTCATTATTTGCTTAATCAGCGCAGCCACTGCAATTGTACGTGGTTTACAATAATGGGCGATATATACCATATTCAGCCTTAAACGGGCTGTGTTACAATTATTGCTGTTTATAGATTCGGGTGCGAAATTCTCAACCGCGCCACAGCTTGCTTTCAAATAGGAATTGTTTTGACCAAATCTCATCATCGCGATCAACTGGACTCTCAATCTTCAACTTCTCATGACTCTAAAGCCCCAAAAGCTCAAGCCAATACGGCTCAGAGCCTACGTGCCGCTTTAAAAGACTGCATGATTCGTGATCGTTTTCGTCTCAGTAAGCGTATTCACGGTGCAAGCAAGATTAAAAAGCCAGAATCACAAGCGGCGGTGTTTGATGAAATCGCCATGGATATTGCTAAATCCATGATGATGGTACAAAACCGTAGTTTGCATAAGCCACATATTGAATATCCTGAAAATTTACCGGTGAGTCAAAAGCGTGATGATATTGCCGAGGCAATTGCCAATCACCAAGTGGTGATCATTGCAGGTGAAACGGGCTCCGGTAAAACCACGCAAATCCCGAAAATTTGTAGCGAACTAGGCCGAGGTCGTGCTGGGTTGATTGGTCATACGCAGCCACGTCGATTGGCTGCACGTTCGGTTGCCAGTCGTATTGCTGAAGAAATGCAAACCCCAATGGGTGAGTTTGTTGGTTATAAAGTTCGCTTTAACGATCAAATTTCTGATAACACTCAAATCAAATTGATGACCGACGGTATTTTACTGGCGGAGATTCAACACGACCGATTTTTGAATCAATACGACACCATTATTATCGATGAAGCACACGAACGTAGCTTAAACATTGATTTCATCATGGGCTATCTCAAAGAGTTATTGCCAAAACGCCCTGATTTAAAAGTGATTATTACTTCAGCGACTATCGATCCTGAACGCTTCTCTAATCACTTTGATAACGCACCAATTATTGAAGTCTCTGGCAGAACCTATCCAGTGGAAGTGCGTTATCGTCCTCTTAATCCTGATGATGCTGATCAAGATCTCGATCAGCTTGAAGGGATTTTCCAAGCCGTTGATGAGCTGTGTGATGAGCCAGGACTTGGCGATATTTTGATTTTCATGAATGGTGAGCGCGAGATCCGTGATACCGCCGATGCGCTGATGAAACGAAAGTTGCGCGATACGGAAGTGGTGCCTTTGTATGCACGTTTATCCTCGGCAGAGCAAAATCGTATTTTCCAACCGCATGCGGGGCGTCGAATTGTCCTTGCAACCAACGTAGCGGAAACCTCGCTGACGGTTCCTGGTATCAAATACGTGATCGATCCAGGTACAGCGCGTATTAGTCGTTACAGTTATCGAACCAAAGTTCAACGCTTGCCAATTGAGCCGGTTTCACAAGCCAGTGCCAATCAGCGTAAAGGTCGTTGTGGTCGTGTAAGCGAAGGTATTTGTATTCGTTTATATTCAGAAGAAGATTTTAATTCTCGCCCTGAATTTACCGATCCTGAGATTCTTCGTACTAACTTAGCGTCAGTTATTTTGCAGATGACATCACTGGGTTTAGGCGATATTGAAGCCTTCCCATTTGTTGAAGCGCCGGATAAACGCAATATTCAAGATGGTGTGCGTCTACTGGAAGAGCTCGGCGCGATTAATGCGAATGCCAAAGATCCGAAAAAACGCTTAACGCAAATTGGTCGCAATTTAGCGCGTTTACCTATTGATCCTCGTTTAGCGCGCATGGTGTTGGAATCGGTGAAATACAACTGTTTGCAAGAAGTGATGATTATTACCTCTGCGTTGTCAATTCAAGATCCGCGTGAACGTCCAAGTGATAAACAACAAAGTTCAGATGATAAGCACAAACGCTTCTTCCATGAGGAATCAGATTTCCTAACATTTGTGAACTTGTGGCAATACATCAAAGAGCAGCAAAAAGCGTTAACAGGCAATCAATTCCGTAAGCAATGTAAACAGGATTATTTAAACTATTTGCGTGTGCGTGAGTGGCAAGATGTGTATTTCCAATTGCATCAAGCGATGCGTGAAATGGGTGCAAAACTGAATACGGAAGCGGCGGGCTATCAGTCCGTTCATACCGCATTGCTGGTGGGTTTGCTTTCTCATATTGGTATGAAAGACGCAGAGAAGAACGAATACCAAGGTGCGCGCAATGCTCGTTTTCATATATTCCCTGCATCGGGCTTATTTAAGAAGCAACCTAAGTGGGTGATGTCTGCGGAATTGGTGGAAACATCGAAATTATGGGGTCGTATTATTGCGAAAATTCAACCTGAATGGGTTGAGCCGCTTGCACCACATTTAATTAAGCGTAGTTACAGCGAGCCTCATTGGTCTAAAAAACAAGCTGCCGTCATGGCGTACGAAAAAGTCATGCTGTACGGCATTCCAATTGTGCCGAAACGTACCGTGAACTACGGCAACATTGATGCCGTGGTGAGCCGTGAGATCTTCATACGCAGTGCTTTAGTTGAAGGGGATTGGGAAACCAAACACAAATTCTTCCACCAAAACCGTAAGCTATTGCGTGAAGTGGAAGAGTTGGAGCATAAATCTCGTCGTCGCGATATTTTGGTCGATGATGATGAGTTGTTTAACTTCTACGATCAACGTGTTAGCACCGATGTGGTTTCTGGCCGTCATTTTGATTCTTGGTGGAAAAAAGCCAGTAAAGAGAACCCTGAACTACTCGATTTTGAAAAAGAAATGCTGCTACAGGGCGATGCGAGCCATGTCACTGATTTGGATTACCCAAACTTTTGGCATCAAAACGGCTTAAAACTCAAACTCAGCTACCAGTTTGAACCGGGGCAAGATAACGACGGTGTGACGGTGCATATTCCATTGCCGATTTTAATCCAAGTCAGCCCTGATGGATTCGACTGGCAAATTCCAGGTTTGCGCCATGAACTGGTGGTGAGTTTGATTAAATCGCTGCCAAAAGGGTTACGACGTAACTTTGTGCCAGCGCCAAACTACGCGGATGCGTTCTTATCTCGTGTGACACCGATGGAAATGCCATTGCTGGATGCGTTAGAAAAAGAGTTGCGCCGCATGACGGGCGTAGAAATCAAACGTGAAGATTGGCAGTTAGAGCAAATACCTGAACATTTAAAAGTCACATTCCGAGCGGTAGATCATCGTAAACGTAAACTCAAAGAACATTATGATTTATATGAGTTAAAAGAAAGCCTAAAAGATAAAGTGCAAGAAACGTTATCGAAAGTGGCCGATGACGATATCGAACAACAAGGTCTACATACGTGGAGCTTTGGTGAATTGCCTACGGTGTATCAGCAAAAACGTGGTGGGTTTGAGGTAAAAGCCTTCCCGGCGTTAGTCGATGCTAAAGACAGCGTTGAAATCAAACTGTTTGAAACCGAGCAGGAACAACACCAAGCAATGCGATCTGGTCAGCGTCGTCTGATCTTGTTAAACGTACCGTCACCGATTAAATATTTGCACAGTAATCTGCCGAATAAATCTAAGTTAGGCCTGTATTTTAATCCATACGGTAAAGTGATGGATCTCATCGATGATTGTATCGCCTGTGGGGTGGATAAATTAATCGAAGAAAAGGGCGGCTTAGTTTGGCAACCAGAACAATTTGAAGCGCTTAAAGAGCATGTACGTGCGGAGCTTGGTGATACGGTTGTCGACATTGCTCAGCAAGTAGAAACCATTTTGACGACGGCGTTTAACATCAATAAGAAGTTAAAAGGTAAAGTGGATTTCTCTATGGCGTTTGCGTTGTCAGACATTAAAGCGCAAATCGAAGGGCTCATTTTTAAAGGCTTTGCGACTGAATGTGGCTGGAAGCGATTACCGGATATTCTGCGTTATATGAAAGCCATTGAGCGCCGTATGGAGAAATTGCCCATCGATCCGAATAAAGACCGCTTGCATATGCTTAAGGTGGAATCGGCGGTCAAAGATTATAAAGAACTGCTGAATAAAATTCCGAAAGGGGTTGAAGTGCCAGACAATGTGAAAGAAATTCGTTGGATGATCGAAGAATTACGCGTGAGTTACTTTGCACAGCAATTAGGTACACCATACCCAGTTTCTGATAAGCGAATTAAGAACGCGATTGATGCTTGTTAAGCGGTTTGCACTGATAATTTGTTATCAATATGTGATTAATAATTCAACGATAAGTACGATTTTTCACATGGGTTTTGTAAGGAATTGTCATATTTAGCAAGGTTTACAGAATTACTTCTTGATTTTGCAGGGCATCTCACTAATGATGCGTATAATTATTTAATATAAAGCTAGCTAATGGTTAGTTTCGGTGAATCGGTTTAGTTACTTTGTTATCAATCAGCTGTTAGTTATCAGCAATGGATGCATAGCGTAGTATGAGAAACGATGAAACGGTTTCTGGTTAATTGGCTTTGATATTTGAAACTCGATATGTTCGAAGGGAATAGAATGAAAAAGACGCTTTTAGCGCTTGCTTTAATGGGAGCAGCGACACCTGCATTGGCAGATTCTTGGCTTTACGCTGGTGTAAACTACGGTAGTGCCGATTACAACAAATCAGATACCAGCAGTGATGGTACCTATGGTGTAAACATTGGTACAGGTATTCTTCCTTTTATTGGTGTTGAAGCGGGTTATTGGGATCTTGGTAAAGCGGCAGGTTCAGATTTAACAACAGTTTACGCTGCTATCAAACCAAGCATCAATGTTGGTCCGTTTGAGTTTTATGGTAAGTTAGGTACCAACAAATATGACGTAGGTGCGGGTGAGAAGTTTAAAGACGACGATGGCTACGACTTCATGTACGGTGCCGGTATTGAATACACCGTATTAGATGGTATTCCTCTTGGATCTTTGTCTGTTGGTTTAGCTTATAACCACTTTGGTTTCGACCAACTGGATGCAAATACTTATACATTAAGTGCAACCTTCCACTTCTTATAAGTTCTACTGAATCGGTTTAATACCGAATCCAGTTGAAATATGGTAACCGCTATCTAATCTTCGTTAGGTAGCGGTTTTTTATTAGAAGGCTTAATACTAATGGAATTATCCTCTCACGATAGACAATGTCTCGCTCAAGCAAAACAACTGCTCGAAAACCCTGGTTTAGCGGCGAAGATGTCGAATGCGATAGGCTCACCGATAGAACAAGGATTGAAACTGTTACCGAAAAATTGGAATAGCAGCATTAATGACCTGACTCAAAAAGCACTCATTAAAGCTTCAGACGCGGCTATTTTTACATTAAAAGATAGCGGTAGTGCATCATCTAATCGTCTGCATAAACTCGGAGTTGCGGTAACGGGCGGTGTGGGCGGATTTTTTGGCGTAGCCGGTATTGCCGTTGAGTTGCCTATATCAACCACGATTATGTTGCGCTCGATTGCTGATATTGCTCGCGCTGAAGGGGAATGCATCCGAGATTTAAACACTAAACTGGCGTGTATTGAAGTCTTCGCGCTTGGTGGCAAAAGTACAGACGATGATGGCAGTGAAAGCGGCTATTATGCTGTGCGTACCGCCTTGGCTAAATCGGTGTTAGATGCCTCCGAGTTTGTCGCGAAAAAAGCCATTACTGATAAAGGTTCACCGCTGCTTGTTAAGATCACGGCGGAAGTTGCCAAACGTTTTGGCATTCAAGTTACCGAAAAGGCCGCTGCACAGGCCATTCCTGCTATTGGTGCGGCGGGTGGTGCTATCATCAATACCATTTTTATTGGGCACTATCAAGATATGGCAACTGGGCATTTCATCGTCCGTCGATTAGAACGTCAATATGGTAAAGAACGCATTCAGGGGGAATATCAGCGCTTGTAATCCAGTTTGTTCGACTTAAGGCTTAGATAACATCCGCATTTTCTTTCCTATACTGAATGGATATCAAAATGGAGGCGCTATTTATGCAAGATCAAGTATTAGAGTTTTGGTTTCATGAACTAGAGCAGGAGCAATGGTGGCAAAAAGATCCTGAACTTGACGCTCTGATTGAATACAAGTTTGCTAATTTGCATCTACAAGCTGAACAAGGTGAACTCTATACTTGGCGCGCTGAACCGCATGGTGCACTTGCTGAAATCATCATTCTTGATCAGTTCTCTCGAAATATATATCGAGATACACCAAAAGCGTATGCCAGTGATGCACAAGCGCTCGCTTTGGCTCAAGTTGCAGTAAGCCAAGGCTTTGATCAACACCTTACCCCTGATGAACGTTTATTTTTATACCTACCTTATATGCACAGCGAGTCAGCGGTTATCCATGAGATTGCTATGGGGCTGTTCACCTCACTCGGTAAGCCTGCCAATTTAGATTTTGAGTACCGACATAAAGCCATTATTGATAGATTTGGCCGTTACCCACATCGTAATGACGTATTAGGTAGAGCTTCAACCGATGCTGAAATTGAGTTTTTAAAGCAGCCGGGATCGGGTTTTTGATGGCTTCTTCTAGACAAGGTGTTCGTGTTTCTTTTAACGTGTTACAAAAGCATATAAGCACGCGTTTAGAAAGGAAAAACCATGTTCACATTGGATGTCGATGATGAAATACAATTGGCTTTAGTCGAAGCCAAATTTGCCGCCGATTATTTTGAGATTGTGGCGCAACAGCGTGATTATTTAAGTCAGTGGCTAGCATGGCCACCCCACGCAAAAGACGCGGCTTTCTTTGCAAGTTTCATCACACAATCTCTGCATGATTATGCTGATGGGAAGTCACTTGTCTGTACGGTTTTCTACCAGCAAAACTTGGTTGGCAATATCAGTTTTAACTCGATTAATCATCAATTAAAGAAGGTCGAAATCGGTTATTGGTTGAGTCAGGACTATCAAGGCTTAGGCATTATCACAAAATCTGTTTCAAAGCTGATTAATGTGGCATTTTCTGAATTGGACATGCTCAAAGTGCAAATCTCGGTTGCTGTTGAAAACATACCTAGTAGAAAAGTATGCGAGCGATTAGGCTTTGAGTTAGAAGGGGTTATTACTCAAGCGGAAAACCTCAATGGTCGTATTGTTGATCATGCCGTTTATGGTTTGCAGCGAGAAAATTGGGGCTAAGTTAGTCTAGCCCCAGAAAATTATTGGATCATTAGCCCAAGTATCTTGTTTCTAAATGCGCTTTAAAGTGCTTGGTATTCAAGGTCTCACCCGTTGCTTGTTTGACCAAGTCATCTGTATTGAGTGTGCTGCCTTTGCTCCAGATATTTGCTGATAGCCAGTTAAAGATGGGTGATAAATCGCCTGAACGTATTGCACTTTCTACATCCACGGTTTTCTTCATTGAGGCCATAAATTGGGCGGCGTACATGGCACCTAATGTATAACTTGGGAAATAGCCAAATGTGCCATCGGTCCAGTGAATATCTTGCATACAGCCATTCTTAAAATTGCCTTGAGTGGTTAAGCCCAAGTATTGCTGCATTTTCTGATCCCACAGTTCAGGTACATCATTAAATGAGATGTTGCCATTCATCAGATCGCGCTCAATCTCGTAACGTAAAATCACATGGGCAGGATAGGTGAGTTCATCGGCATCGACACGAATAAAACCTTTCTCAACACGCGTGTAGAGTTTTTGGAAATTCTCCGCACTAAAGGCTGGGTTGCTGTTGGCTTGAAACTCTTGCTGTGCCATGGAGGACAAATGACTAATAAATTCAGGGCTACGGCCTAATTGCATTTCAAAGAACAACGATTGTGATTCATGAATTCCCATTGAGCGAGCTTCACCCACGGGTAAGCCAGCCAGATCTGTTGGTAGGCCTTGTTCATAACGAGCATGACCAGTTTCGTGAATGGTGCCCATTAAGGATTGGACTAAGTCATTCTCATCATAACGAGTCGTTAAGCGCACGTCGGTAGGAACCCCCCCACAAAAAGGGTGCACGCTTTCGTCTAAGCGTCCATGGTTGAAGTCAAATTGTAGAAACTCCATGACTTTTAACCCAAGTGCTTTTTGTTGCGAGGTAGCAAAGGGACCTTGTGGTTGAATAAAAGATTCCTGGCGTTGTTTCTCTATCACTTGATCAACCAAGCTTGGTAACCAAGTTTTGACATCGTTGAAAACATTATCTAAAGAATCTGTTGTCGTTCCTGGCTCATAGAGTGACAGCATGGCATCGTAAGGGGTCGTTCCTAAGTTTTCCGCTCGGATTTGTGCCTCTTCTTGTGACAATGTCACTACTTGTTGCCAGTTTTTAGCAAACCCTTGCCAGTCGTTTTCTTTCCTTTGAGTGCGCCAAGCGTGTTCGCACTTCATACCCGCTAACGATTTAGCTTGCACCAATTTCTCCGGTAAAACGGTCGCTTGTTGCCAGCGCTGCTTCATTTCCCTTAGGCTCGCTTGTTGTTGCGATGTAAGTGTTTCTTGCTCGGCACCGGCAAACCAGTCTGCCAGTTGTGGCTCGGTGCTGAGCTGATGAATTAATACTGATAATTCCGCCATGGCGTTGGAGCGAGCTTCATTACCACCTGCAGGCATAACTGCTGCCTGATCCCAACCTGAGATTGCGGCTAAGTGGTTAAAGTTAGCTAATTTTTTTGAATGCTGAACTAGCTTTTGATAGTCGCTCATAATCTTCCTTTATCAGTTTTTAAGGGCATAGGTTTCCATTGTTTATAGCATCTTGAACAGAAGGCTGCAAAACACTTTCTTTCGGCTGATTTCACTGATATAACGAAAGCTCATCTAACGTTTATGGCTTTTGAGCAAGGACATCATGGACTTTTATATTGTTAATACCGGCGCATTCTTAATCGCCATTACCATTCTAACGCTGACGCCGGGGCTAGATACGGCATTAGTGATTCGTAATACCTCTCGTAGCGGTAGTATTGATGGCTGTATCACCAGTTTGGGCATTTGTTGTGGTTTGTTTGTTCATGCGACATTATCGGCGATTGGTATTTCGGCTATTTTGTTGCAATCGGCTGAGTTGTTCCATGCCATGAAATTGGTAGGTGCTGCCTACCTGGTTTATCTCGGTGTCACTGGTTTAATCGCTGTTTGGAAAGGGCAAGGACAATTGGATGTCACCAGTGGCAGTGTCGGTAAGGCCTTATCGGTAAAGCGTTCTTTCCGTGAAGGTTTGCTTTCTAATGTTCTGAATCCTAAAACCGCTGTATTTTACTTAGCATTCTTACCTCAGTTTATTAACCCAGAGCATTCTGCGTTATTGCAGTCTTTATTTATGGCCTCGATTCATTTTGTGATTGCGATGGTGTGGCAGTGCGGTATTGCGACTATGGTACATTCAGCTAAAAGTTGGATTCAAAACTCGTCCATGATGAAATGGATGGAAGGGGTAACAGGTGTCGTGCTTGTGACACTTGGTCTAAAATTAGCGTTAGATAATGATTAATAGGCTCTAGGGTCTGTTGACGTTTCGTGGTTGAATTTTGTTCGAGATAAAAGCATTTTAGGCGAGGCAAGTCGATTGTAGCCTAGTTATTCTAAGTAAATGAGACTTAACGAAGTATAAAATGCTTTTAGCCGAACCCTTCGGGCAGCGTTTGTTGGTCATTTGTACTGCGTTATCGGCTCCTCGTGTAGGCTAGCTACACCATGGAGCCTCTGCCTTGTTCAAATACCCAACAATTCGCTGCAAAAACAATCACGAAATATCAACAGACCCTAGGATTACCGTCGCATAATGTGAACAATGTGACCTGATATGACATTAGCGAGACAAATCTTGTTCTAGGCTAAGGTAATTTTAAAATTAACCGTTATAAATCGATTACTTGAGGGAAAACGAAGGGACAGTATGACTAGACTGATCGCGATTGCTCTTTTTGCAGTGTTGGCATATTTGCTATTGAGATATCGTACTAATGCTCAATTTCAAAAATGGGTGGCGATAGTGTTATCCGGTGCATTGCTGGCTTATATTGCCGTTGTGATGGTCAGCGAGTTGATTCGCTGAGACGAGTTGTGACATTAGTCCCTTTGTTTATATTTTAATTATTGGAACCACATATTCATGAATAATAAAATCTTGCTAGTTGTTGCCGTTGTTGTTGGAAGTGCTTTGGGTTCTGTGATCACTTATTACCAAGTGACGCCAACGTCTGAAAAGTTAGCGTCACAACAAGCGGAATTTACGTCTAAGCATCAAGATTTATTGGCGAAATACGAAGCGCTGCAAACTGCTCTGAATGAAAAGAGCGAAGGGTTTGAGCAAAAATCTCAGCAACAACAAGAAAAAATTGACAAGCTCACGGCTCAGCTTGAGAAGCTGCAACAGCAGAAAAAGAAAGTAGAACAGACGTTAGTGGTTCAGAAAAAAGAAGCTGTTACGCTTAAAACTGAGAATAAGCAGCTTGAAGAAACCAAAGAACTACAGAGCGATTTATATGAACAATCTCACCAGTTATTTGATAAAGAAGGTGAGTTAGAAACTCAAATTGCAAAATTATCAACTACCCGAGAAAAACTGGCTGCCCAAACCAAAAAGTTACAAGAAGAATGTAAGTTGTTTAAAGATGGTACAAGTTGGGACCCAAAATCAGATTCTTGTGAAAAAGAAAAACTGGCTACAGAACAAATTGGTAAAATTGATGCATCACTCGCTAAGAAGAAACAAGAGTTAGCCGACGTGAAATCTACTATTTCTAAGCTCGGAATCAAACCACAAGCTTAGGGACAAAATGGATTGAAATAGAAGAATAAAAGAAAGGCGATATTCATAACTGAAATCGCCTTTTTGATTTTGCTTGTGGTTGATTTTATTAACAGGATCGTCGATTAATCTTTAAAGTTATTGAACTGGAATGGTTGTTCAAGTTCAGAAGAACGCACTAGGCTCATTACTTGTTGTAAATCATCACGCTTTTTACCTGTAACACGAACCTTGTCACCTTGAATTGAGGCCTGAACTTTTAGCTTTGAGTCTTTAATCAACTTAACCAGTTTTTTTGCTACCGCCACATCAATACCTTGTTTGAACCAGGCTTCTTGTGAGTAAGTTTTACCGGTTTGATCGGCTTTTTGCAGATCAAGAGAGTTGGCATCAACACCACGCTTAGCCAATTGACCGCGAAGAATCGTCATCATTTGACCAATTTGGTATTCGTTTTCAGCGCTCAATTTAACAATGTCGTTCTTAAACTCAAAACTCGCGTTAACGTTACGAAAATCGAAACGGGTATCAAGTTCACGGCTGGCGTTTTCAGCGGCGTTTCTTACTTCAACACTGTCTACTTCAGAAATAATATCGAATGAAGGCATGATCAGTTTTTCTCCGATTGATTTTTAATAGTTTGGGCAAGCATAGCGAGCATATCCGCGGTATCTTGCCAGCTTAAACATGGATCGGTAATCGATTTTCCGTATGTGAGATTGGTAATGTCATCCATGGGTTGATTACCTTCCTCAATAAAGCTTTCAGCCATGATGCCGGCGATATAAGTCGAACCATTTTCGATTTGTTGGCAAATATCTTTCGCCACATCGAGTTGTTTACGATGTTCTTTCTGGCAGTTAGCATGGCTGAAGTCAACCACTAGGCGAGGGGTTAAACCAACCTCACTTAATTGCTCGCAAGCCGCTTGAATTGATTGTGCATCATAGTTTGGCCCAGAATCACCGCCACGTAAAATGGTATGGCCGAATGGGTTGCCGGATGTACGGTACACTGTCATGCGACCATTTTTATCTGGAGAGCAGAAGTAGTGAGAAGCCTGAGCAGCACGAATCGCATCGGTTGATATTTTCACATTACCATTGGTGCCATTCTTGAAACCCACAGGGCATGAAAGTGCAGAGGCCATCTCGCGGTGAATTTGAGATTCTGTTGTGCGTGCCCCAATTGCGCCCCAAGAGATCAAATCAGCAATATATTGGCCAGTGATCATATCTAGGAACTCAGTTGCCGTAGCCATTCCAAGCTTATTGATATCGAGCAGTAATTTACGCGCTTTATTTAAGCCCGCTTCTAAGGCGTAACTACCGTCTAAATTCGGATCCGTGATCAAACCTTTCCAGCCTATGATAGTGCGTGGTTTTTCGAAATAAGTACGCATCACAATAAAGAGCTGATCTTTATACTGGGCTTGTAATTGGTTTAAACGCTGGGCGTAGTCCATTGCGGCTTCGGTATCGTGTACCGAGCATGGGCCGACAATAACAAGCAGGCGAGAATCTTGTCCTGACAGAATCTGTTCAATTTGGCGACGAGAATGTTCAATGTGTTCTGCCACTTCATCTGGCAGAGGGTGAGCTTGCATTAATTCCATTGGCGTTGGCATAGGACCAAGCGCTTGGGTGCGTAGCTCATCAGTTTTTACAAATGGCATTTGTTTGTCTTCATTTAAAAGTACACCGGGTAAAGATAACGGAATTATGTGACGGAATAAACGTTATGGGCAGCATTCTTATTGATTTTTACTTATTTTCTTAAGATTGCTGTTTAATTGAGCATGAAAGTGGTTTTTTACTTGTTTTGTGTCGGTTTACTCAGTATTTTCAAGCTAAAGTGACTTATTTAATGGAGTAATTATGTCCCAGACTTCACAAGGAAGCCTTTCTTCTCAAGAGCTTTCTGCTAACACACTTCCTTCTAATACATTAATTGGTGATGTACTGCCGTCACAACAGACGTCACAAGTTGATAATGCCACGCATCTTTTTGTTTCTCTGAGTGAATTAGTCCAAGAAAATATTTTTTATCATCCTGAAGTTGGTCAACATTTAGATAAGTTGGATGAATCTGATCGTGTTCATCTGCAAGCATTAGTGGGCAGTACTGAACTGACACAAGACGCTATTGATGAACACTTTGTCACAACCTTAGTAGCGTTAATTGAAGCGGCGATTTTACCTCAGCATCAACATGTGCGTGTGTGTTTGTCTGATGCGGATAGCTACGCCTATTCGGCTTTGATCGGTGGTGGTATCGAAAAAGAAGAAGTGAACCCGGCAATAGGTCTTCGTGGCGTTTCTCGATTTGCATCAGCAGAGCACACTCATTCTTTCGGACTCGAGTGTCTTGTGATTAAGCAACTACGTGAAAAGGGCATTGATATTGAAATTGTCGTGCCTTTTGTACGTGCTTTGAGTGATGCGGCGATGGTCATCGACCGTTTGGCGATTCAAGGCTTGCCAAGAGGGCTGGCGGGTTTAAAAGTCTTATACTGCTGTGACGCGCCATCTTCTGTACTTCTTGCGGATAAATTGCTGCAATATTTTGATGGCCTAGTGGTTAACACAGGGAACCTGACTCAGCTTACTTTGGGCGTTGATATTCATAATGAAGACTTGAATAGCTTGTTTAACCCAGAGCATGACGCGGTACTGATGTTGTTGTCGCAGGCTGTTAAAGTGGCAAATAATGCTAAAAAACCCTGTATTGTTTATTGCCAAGATTTAGCCAATTACCCAAAAATGCAAGATGCGTTGGCGGAACTTGATCAAGTGCAGGTATTGGCTTAAAGATAATGACTTGTAATTTGTAATTGGCTTCATAAATCACAAAAAAACCGATCTCAGCATCGGTTTTTTTTAGCTCGTCAGCAAGTTGATTGTTTATTTATTGACTAGAATGTTAATAATGCGTTAACTGGTCAGACGTGAAACCTAACTAGGAAAAGAACATGAGCGATTTATCTCGTGCCAATGAGCATTTAAAGTATTTTGGTGAACAACTTGTTCCAATGATTGGTTATTGTCAGCCTGAAATTTTAAAACTGACCCAGGAATCGGTAGAAATTAAGATCCCACTACAAAAAGCAACGAAAAATCACCTGAATAGCATGTATTTTGGCGCGTTAGCGGTCGGGGCCGATGCGGCTGGTGGCTTTCTAGCAATCAGCAAATCAGAGCAAATGGGCAAGAAGATTTCTTTAGCCTTTAAAGCGGTGAAAGCGGAGTTCTTAGCTCGTCCAGAAGACGATGTGGTGTTTGTTTGTAACGATGGAAAGCTGATTGATAGAATGCTAGCTGAAACCATTGAAACGGGAGAACGCGTTAATCAACCGGTTAAGATCACTGCCTTATGTCCGAGTTTAAATGGAGATAAGCCGATGGCTGAGTTTGAATTAACATTGTCGGTTAAAGCAGTAGGCTGATTTAAGTTCTCAATTCATGAAGTTTTTATTTTTATGCGCTATTTTGTGTGAATAATAGAAGCAGGGGCGTATAATGTCTCGTGTCTCGTGTCTCGTGTCTCGTGTCTCGTGTCTCGTGTCTCGTGTCTCGTGTCTCGTGTCCTGCATCTACTATTTTCAACATTCCTGTATAACAAATAAGAGTTTTCATGATTAAAATCGGTCAAATCAATACATTAACTGCCACTAAACAAGCTGACTTCGGCTTATTCCTCGATGCTGACGATTACGGCTCGGTGTTATTGCCAAGTAAATTTGTACCAGAAGGAACAAAAGTCGGTGATGATGTTGATGTCATGCTGTATTTTGATTCTGATAATCAATTGTCTGCTACAACGGAAAAACCATTAGCACAGGTTGGTGAATGGGCAATGATGCATGTCGTTGGTGTGAATAGCGTTGGCGCATTCGTTGATTGGGGGATTGATAAAAAGGATCTTCTCGTACCGTTTGGTAATCAACGCGTTCCTTTACGTGAAGGCCAAAATGTTCTGGTTTATGTGTATTCAGATAAAGCCTCTGGCCGTATTGTGGGTACAACGAAATTCAATAAGTTGTTGGACAAAACCCCAGCAAATTATGAAGTTAATCAGCAAGTTGAATTATTGATTGCTGAGCGTACTGATTTGGGCTTTAAGGCAATTATTAATGAGTCTCACTGGGGCGTCATCTTTAAATCTGACGTATTTGGTAAGTTGTTTGTCGGTAAGCGTCTAAAGGGCTATATCAAAGGGATTCGTGAGGATGGGCGCATTAATTTATCGCTACAAAAAATTGGTGTTGCAAAAATGGATGACCTTAGTGAGAAGGTGATGCATGTTCTTGAGTCTAAAGGTGGTTTCTTACCGCTCAGTGATAAGTCTACACCAGAAGCGATTTTTACCGTGTTCCGAACAAGCAAAGGCACCTTTAAGAAAACCATTGGTGGTTTGTACAAGCAAGGGAAGATTCGAATCGAGCAAGATGGGATCTATAAAGCCTAAAGCCAAGTGATGGAATAAAAATCGGCTAATTAAAAATAGGCTGTTTGAAAACGAATTACCTAAAAACGCATGACTGAAAAGTGATGCGTTTTTTCATTTTTGGGTTGTTAAATATTTAAAATGAGACTGAATGGCTAACATTTAGTTGAGTTAAGTCAAAGAATTGATGGTTTTGAGCCAGTTTAAAATAACCTGAACTTAAACCTCATTACCAATTGGCATTAAATAGAGCCCCACTGAAAAGCGAACAGCTGACTGTAGAAAGTAACTGGGTTTTATACCCAAGTAGCTTCAAGATGCGAGTTTTAGCTTGCCCTTCGGGAGCTTCATCCAAGCCTTTACACAGCGTCAGATTCGCTTGAAAGGTGATTACATTCCTGTACGAATCTTTCTTGTTTAAAGACTTGGATGACAGCTCTGAATTCTGCATCTTGAAGTCACTTGGGTATATTATGTATCTTTTATGTAGAAATAAAATCATGGACTATCAGGTATGGGTGATTACTTTAACGTAAACCCCATTTCCTATGAAGAAGCAGGGTTAATGCTTAAAAGCCTGTGGCATGAGGCATCGTCGTCAAAAACTGAAGTGAATGTATTTTGTATGTTCAAGGTATTTGACCAAAAGAAAGCGAAAAAATTTCTCGATGCACCAGAATTATGGCAGCAACGTGAGAAAGCAGGCGTGATCGAAAAAGAAGATCATTTCATTGATGAACTACCCAACTTTATTCGTCATTAAAGGTTAATTACAATGCTATGTTGTGCGACTTGGAATGCGAGTATAAGTCAGAATATTTTTTATATAACTTCTCTTTAAATCTTAAATCGGACCCACGGAATGAGTTTGTTTAAAGATTTCCTCTCAAAATACTCTTTTTGTCTTCCAAATATTATAAAATGAATGGCTTTTTAAACCCCGTTCTGATTTGATAGATGTTGGTTTATGGACAAATCAATCATTTAAAATGGAAGTACTAATGATGAGCAAACTCCTTACACGTCACCATGCGGTGGGCGGCCTTTTACTTGCAACAGCACTTTTTACTTCTCATTCCGCTTTAGCCAGAAGTTGGGATGAAATTCAGCAAAGTGGTGAACTTCGTATTGGTCTGACAGCCGATTATTCCCCTTTATCTTTCAAAAATAAACTCGGTCAACTCGTGGGGTTTGATGTCGATATGACTAAGCATTTAGCCAAATCACTTGGTTTGAAAGTGACCTATGTCGCAACAACTTGGCCATCGTTAAGTTCTGATCTCGCTGAAGATAAATTTGATATAGCGGCTGGTGGAGTGACAAAAACCGCTCAACGTGAAAAGCAGTTCGCTTTATCCAATTCGGTTGCCAAAAACGGCAAGATAGCATTAACTCAATGCAGCAAAGAGCTTGAATTTGAAACGTTAGAAGATATTGATCAACCGCATGTTAAGGTCGTGGTTAACCCTGGTGGCACTAATGAGAGTTATGTTAATGCTCATATAAAACATGCTCAAATCATCCGTAAAAAAGATAATTTAGAAACCTTAATGGCTATTAGGCATAATCATGCTGATGTGATGTTCACAGACTTAATTGAAGGGCGTTATTATCAGAACTATGAAAAAGGTGTGTTCTGTATTGCGTCGAATGAAGTCTTAGAGGGGACAAAAAGCTATAAAGTTTACATGATGAAAAAAGAGAACACTGAGTTACTCAATAAAGTGAATCAATGGCTTGCAGGGCATGATAAAGACCGCTTAGCCAAACAATGGGAAATTGTTCAGTAAGACCAACATAAAAAAGGGCTCGTAATCAAATTTATTACGAGCCTAGGGGAATTGCTCTATGCGAGCGTTGCGTTAATCGTAGAACTTAAGTTGAACCTTGTTAAGCCTAGCGCAAACTGCTCAATTTTCCAGCTTACAAACACATGTCCAGTTGGCTTATTGCCATACATTGAACATCAAAATAAATTTTTATCTCGGACCAATTCTCGAGGTAAACCGTTTTTAATGCGGTTGCCAACCCATTTACCTAACCCGATTACGCTGCCAGAATAGGTGACCATAACTTCACCTTTACCTGGCGTGACATCTGGTCTCACATCACGTCCCATAAACCATTCGCGCGCATCATCAATCGTTAACTCGACACTTTGTTCATGATTCGTTGTACCCAGTGCCATTACCGCTTCATGCTGCCATCGATAAAGGGGCGCATTCTTTTTATTTGATGGTTTCAATGTTTCAGCTAGCTTCAATCCAATACGACTAAAGCGCAGCTCACCAATTAAATGAACCATTGCGGTAGGGAAAAGCCAGACTTCTTTGTCACGTAGCCAAATTTGGCTTGAAGACGGTATGGATAATCCGAGTGTTGAATTTAACTCTTGAACGATTTGTTGGCAGGTTTTGCTATTAGCCGGCTCGAAAGGGAATTTACCCAAACGCTTATTGACATCAGGTGGTGGAACGGATGCGTGCTTTTTTATCTTAGCAACAAAGAAGCCTTCACTATCAAAAATTTGTGGGTAGATGTGTAAAAAGCCTTCAGGAGTAAGTGCCTTTTCAGCATGCTCAAATAAATCACCTAATGGTAAAAACTCAACCGCATCACCAAAGGTCTTTTTCAAGTGCAAACATACATGTTGGTTTTCTTGGTGGTTGAGTGTACAGGTTGAATACACCATGGTGCCACCGGGTTTGAGCGCATGAAAAGCACTTTCGATTAAGTCTTGTTGGGTATTAGCAATATCGCCGATAGAAGTAAGATCCCAGTTATTCATTGCATCCGGGTCTTTACGTACCGTGCCTTCACCTGAGCAGGGAGCATCTAATAAAATAGTATCAAATTGCTCAGGTAACCAACTGCCAAACACACGAGCATCAAAATTAGTGAGTGCAGTGTTCGACACACCGCAGCGCTGTACATTGGCACTCAATACTTTAACACGACTTGCAGAGTATTCATTGGCGACTAAGGCACCATGATTTTGCATGGCTGCTGCTATTTGAGTCGTTTTAGAACCGGGTGCGGCTGCCATATCTAACACTAAATCTAGATTGTCGTTATCTTTTAATAACGCAGTAACCGGTAACATCGAGCTTGCTTCTTGAATATAAAAAAGGCCAGCTAAGTGTTCAGCCGTGTTACCTAACGGAACGGTTTTATCTTCGCGATCAATCCAGAATCCTTCCTCACACCAAGGGATAGGAGATAATGTCCATCCTTTTTCGCCAGCAATCACCAACATCTCTTGCACACTGACTTTCAATGTATTGACACGAATGCTACGACGCAGCGGTCTTTGGCATGCCGCGATAAAATCCGCCATAGAAAGGTGGCTTGGCATGGTCGATTCAACAAGCTGAAGAAATTCAGTAGGTAGGTTAACGTTAGTGTGCAAAGAAGTGGCCTCACGGGATAAAAATATAAGCGTGAATTTTAGCGTAAATGAAAAAAAATGCAGCTGATTTGACCGCTGCACTTTTTCTTTACTTAGTATTGAATTTACTTAACTTCAGCTAAGGTTACTTAGGAATCGCTAATTGCCAAGTTAACCACTCAGGCTCAGGCTCTTTATTGAGCAAGAACGTCGATTTTTCCCCGGCTTTAGGCTGTAAAGACTCATCATCTGGTGTAGCAAAGGCGATACCACCACGTAAAACATCGTCAACAGTGCCTGCTTTTATGTTGGCACCTGACAAACCAATGCTGACATTCACGCCAGACACATTCCAGAATACTGAATTTTTTCGAATCAAATAAGCATATTCAGGTTCAATCTCTATTGTCGTGATCACTCGGTCTGCTAACTCGCCAAGTTCGACATCGGTGACGTGGCCAATCTCAAAATCACGATAAAGCACAGGTGCACCTGCTTTCACTGATGAGCGGGTAAGGCTTTGTAGATAATAAATCCGACCTGTATCAGATTGAGCTTGTTTTTCTAAGTTAAAGACATTGCTAACTTGAGTTGAATTAGATGGTTCAACCTCAATATAGGGGCTGAGAATCGTATCAATATGTTTTGCGCCCGTGATGCCTATTTCTGGTGAAACCACCCAGAAGTGGCTGTCTTTCTTGGCAATATCATCAACAAACTCAGGGAAGATACGAGCTGATATTTCCACACTTTTCTTCACAAAGTTAGGGTGAACGAGTGTCACTTCACCTACTTGAACGCCTTGATATTTAATCGGCATACCAACCGCAACATTTTGATTTTCTGAGGTTAGTAGGGTGATTTCTTTACCAAATTGGCGTGCTGATTTGTAATCAGGGTAAAGAATCCAATTATCTTTGAGCTTGTTTTCAACTCCCGGTAGGCTATCAAATGAAATCCCACCTTTAATTAAACTTGCAATTGGTGACGCGGTCACTTTTAACCCGCTAAGATTAGCGTCAACTTGAATACCGGAATGGTTCCAAAATACCGTTTGTTTGGTGACGAGGTACTTATAGCGGTTCTCAATTCGGACTTGTATTTTCACGCCGCCATCCACTAAGGCGAAGTGCGAGACTTTACCTACCTCTAAGTTACGATAAAGGATAGGGCTACCTATGGAAACGGGAGGTAAAGTATTCGCAAATAAAGTGAGGCTAGTGGATCCTGCGGTTTCATACTTGGCTAAATCGGCGAGTGGTTTACTCGCATACAAGTGGTACTCTGAATTTATTTTATCTTCACCTAAGCTATCAAAAGTTACGGAGCCGGCGAGAAGTTGTTTAATTGGCGGCATTGACACATTAATACCAGTCCCGGTAAAGCTCGCATTAACACTTGAAGTGATGTAGAAGCGTGTTTTGGATTTGATCAGATGTGCGTATTGAGTATCAATTTGTGCATCAAATCGAACTCGTTCTCCATCCAATGAGACTTTGTTAATACTACCGACAGGAATACCACGGTAGAGAATTTGCGTACCATCCTCAATTCCATAGGTATTTTCCGCTGATAGGTTAATCGGAGTCGTTTGATTCGCCGCTCGCAGGAGTTCATTTTTTTTCACGACAGCAAAATGTCTGGCTCGTTGCCCATTGCCAGGGATTAAACTCAAAAAATTGCCACGAATGAAGTTGCTCACGTTTTTCATTTCGGTGAGTGAGAGCTTTGCTTCTTCTAATACAAAGTGAGAGCCAGAGTTTAAGTCATCAGAAAAAGTGGGGTCGATGGCTGCCGAAGCGACTACTTTGGTTTTATCGTCAGATAGGTTTACATCCGTGATTCGACCGACTTCAATCCCTTTATACATAATCGGTGAATTAGCAGAAAGGTTACTGTCATCAGGAGTATCTAGGGTTATACGAATGCCACGGCCAGCCGTTTTAATATCGGGGTAGAGCTTAAAGGTTTTGCCTGCCTCTATGCGCTGTCCATCTTCTGGAGAATCGACAGCAATCGCACCGACAAGAAGAGCATTTAAACTTTCAAGTTGTACATCCACACCGTTGAAGCCGACATTGGCATTGATACCGCTGACATTCCAAAAACGGCTATCTGAATTTACGATGTGCGCATATTGCTGCTTAATTGAGACCTGAATTTTTACTGAGCTGGAATCTTGAGCTAAGTTGAAGTTGGTCACTTCGCCAATCGGGATTTTACGGAACATGATTTTCGAACCGACAGAAATAGAACCGAGATCTTTTGAAGTGAGCGTAAAGTTCACACCGTTTTGAGCACGGATATCCATTGGCTCTTCTTTGAGGGCGGTATATTCCGTTTTGGTGGAATGCTTCTTACCTTCCATGGTGTCGTTATCTGGCTGAATCGCGATGTAATTCCCTGAAACTAAAGCATCGAGCCCAGTGATACCACTTAAACTAGCTTGCGGTTTGACTAGCCAAAACCGGGTATTTTCAGACAATAACTTGGTTGCTTTTGGGTAAATGTCCGCGTCGACATAAATATCTTTTAGGTTATCGGCGAGGCTAATTTTTCGCACAATACCGACTTCAAGACCTTGGTAGCGAATAGTCGTGCGACCCTCTATCAAACCTTGTGCATTGGTGAAATGAATTTGAATGCGTTGACCCATTTCACTGTAGCTTTTGTATCCTAACCAGGCCGCAAGACATAATGCAATAATAGGTAAGATCCACAACGGCGAAATCTTTCTATCTTTTTTCAAAGTAACCTGATTTTCTGATGACTCATACTTCATAGGATTCGTTCTTATTGTCCGTTTTAGTAGGTGTATCCCAAATTAGACGAGGGTCTAAACTTTCTGCCGCAAACATAGTGAGTACCACGACAGCAGCAAAAGCGATGGCAGCGGGGCCGGGTGAAAAATCGAGAATTTGGTCTCGGTCGACAAGCGCAATCGTAGTTGCAATCACAAAGAGGTCCAAAATAGACCACTTACCAATCCACTTTACGAATAGATAAAGTTTCATTCTATGGTATTGATCAGCCGATGATTTTAACTGTATACAAATCAAAATATAAGCTAATCCCATAATTTTCGCTACAGGCACTAAAATACTTGCTACAAAGATAATGATTGCAATGGGGATGTGACCATTCATGAGCGTCACTACACCGGAAAAAATGGTATCTTCGTAGCGGATGCCATTACTAAAAATAATGGAAATGCTGAGTACATTTGCAGGAATAAGAAATACCGCAGCTGCAAGCAAAAATGCCCATGTAGTTTGAATAGAACGGCGATAATGTTGCGTAATAGGGCTTTGGCAGCGTTGGCAATGTTGTGTGTAAGGTTGGGATAGATGGCAATGCTGACAATGCACTGCGGTGGATTGCTTGGAGAAGTCTGGGGCTGTTTCCCAAGTTTCCCAATAGAGTCTAACGCTCATTCGCAAGATTAACGTGATAGCGATAACTTGAGCTAACACGATACAGATTAAACCCACTTCAGGAGTAACGGTGGAATATTCGCGTAATTTAAAAGCTGAAACGGCGATGCTTAATAGAAATACATCCAACATCCACCAATGCTTAACATGTTGATAGGTGACAAGCGAATATTTGAATACTTTGAAGTGGCGTTGCTTTAGCCCCCAATGCGCACCTATGACAGAAATAAAAAGTAATGCGGGAAAAACAGCACTACAGAGAAAGATCAAAAGTCCAAGTAACGCAAAGCCCTCATTAAACAGTGCGAAGGCTCCAGAAATCACGGTCGATGCAAAATTTACATTGATCAGTCGAATGGTAATAAAGGGTAGAAAAAGGGTCGGAATAAAGAAAAGTAGCCCGCTGAGTGCTAGCATCAGATTGGTATTGAGTAGAAACTGTTTCCCTCTATACAATTGAGTGTCACATTGAGGGCAGTGGGCATTAATACGGTGTTGTACTGCCTGAGTAGTCAATTTCAGGTTGCAACAAGGACAAATCACGACACTTTGCACATGGTGATTATTCGTATCGTGGTCCTTATCCGATAGTTGAGTCGCAGGCTCAATGACGGCAGCACGACTGGCATTATATGAAGTTTGCTCAGAACCCTTGGTATCCATAGAACTCGCTTTATAGTTATTATTTATACACACTATCTGGATAGGAAGTAGATATGGCGCTTGAAACGTTACCGTATAACGTTTGATACAATCCCTTCCGAGCTACTAACTCGCGATGTGTGCCTGCCTGAGTGACTTGCCCATCTTCTAATACATAAATGAAGTCAGCTTGTTGAACCGCAGATAAACGATGCGCGACAATCAATGTGGTTCGGCCGTTTAAAAATGTATTCATGGCTTGATGAAGACGTGACTCGGTTGCGGTATCAAGTGCCGAAGTTGCTTCATCTAAAATGACAAGTTGGGGCTCCGCAAGCAACATTCGAGCAATAGAAAGCCGTTGCCTTTGACCGCCCGACAAACGTACGCCTTGGCGTCCAATTTGTGTATCTAACCCATCTGATAATTGTGAAATTACATCATCAAGTTGCGCCACTTCCAAGACATGCCACAGTTTTTCATCAGGGTAGTCACTACCCAATGTAAGGTTTTGTCTTAGGCTGTCATTAAATAGGATAGGTTGTTGTAATACAACTGCTATTTGTTCACGAATTTGTTCAAAACCAATTTTTGTGGCATCCACGTCATTAAAAAGTATTTGCCCTTGCTGAGGTTGATAAACGCCAATTAATAACTGAATTAATGTTGATTTACCGCTTCCACTTGCACCAACGAGAGCCACTTTTTTTCCAGCAGGAATAGTAAGGTTCAGTTGGTTGAGTACCTGTGCTTCCTTATTATAGGCAAAGCAAACCTCTTTGATTTTAATATCCATCGCTTTGCCGGCTTGAAATGGGTTTGTGGTGGAGGCTGGGCGCTGCTCTTCTTCCATTTGCAATAACAAATTAATTCTCTGCAATGCAGCTTTTGCGCTGTACCAAGAAAACTGCACGCTGAGCAACTCTTGTACTGGGCCAAGCATAAACCAGAGATAGCCAAATACGGCAAAAATCTGACCGATAGTGAGATCACTAAACACCACCATCAGCATGGCAACGGCTCGAAATAGTTCAAACCCTAATAAAAATAGAAGAAATGATAATCGCCCGGCGGCCTCTGATTGCCAAGCGAATTTATCCGCATCTTGTCGAATATCGTTCGCTTGACGTTTTAGTTGTTCTAGATAGAGCTTTTCTTTGTTTGAGGCTCGTAATTGATAAATGCCATCCAGTACTTCAATCAATCGGTTCTGAAAGCGCTCGAAGGACTGATTTTCTTTTTGTTTTAAATGTTTGACCTTACTGCCAAGTTTGCGTGAAAAATAGATAACGATTGGATTAACAAGCAAAATGAATAAACCTAGCCGCCAATCGAGCCATAACAGAATGATCGCCGTTCCAAACACCGTGAGGAAACTGACAACAAATTTACTTAATGTGGTGCCTATAAAGGAATCAATGGTTTCCACATCCGTAATAAGATGAGAATTGATGCCGCCACTACCTCGGGTTTCATACTGTTTAATACTGATAAGCCCAAGTTTATCAATCATTTTGGAACGTATTTGATAAGTGATGGTTTTCGATACCAGGGTGAATTGTCGGCTTTGTAAAATGTTCAGCAATTGACTGGCGGTACGCATCAGCACAATCATCAAGAAAATAAATGAAATATACCCTGTAGCGTTTTGTAAAGACGTTGGTAATAGAGTGTTCATGACTTCAATACCGGAAGCAGGTTTGTCTAACAACACCTCATCAACCATGAGTGGCATGAGTAGAGGAATGGGCACACTGATCACGGTTGCGAAAATTGCTACCACATTGGCAAAGATTAATTTACCCTTGTGATTCTTGATCTGAGTCAATAACCACTGTTTATTGATCACGTGCCGATTGTCATAATGCATACTTGATAATGATTCCTTTTTAGGTTTAAGGCATTGTACGTAAAATTGTTTGAATATGGAAAATAAAGCATGAGTTTAAAGATGTACCAACGAATCACCGCTCAAGTAAAAGCATTAATTGAGTCTGAACCGGATCTTATTGCTAACTTATCTAATATTAGTGCGTTATTAAATATGGAGTTAGAAGAGATCAACTGGGTTGGTTTTTACTTGCTTAAAAATGACGAATTGGTATTGGGTCCATTTCAAGGTAATCCTGCTTGTGTGCGCATTGCCGTTGGCAAGGGTGTGTGTGGAATTGCCGTTGAGCAGAATGCCGTGCAACGTATCTACGATGTTCATCAATTTGAAGGACATATTGCCTGTGATGCGCAAAGTAATTCGGAACTTGTGATTCCATTTACAGTCAACGGTAAAGTGGCTGGCGTTTTAGACATTGATAGTCCAAATGTGGGGCGTTTTTCTGAAATCGATGAGCAGGGTCTTGTTGCAATGATGAAAGAAGTGGAAGAGATTTTTCAATCACATCATGATGCAAAATGATTTTTTAGACTTGGAAAACACAAATTAACGCCACTTAGGTATAATAACTGGTGTTAATTTGCATGTGTTGGTGGTTTTTCATTTCCATCTCACTATAATAGCCTGAATTATTTATATGAACACCCGTGCGGAATGAGACCGCACCAACCAGGAACCCTCATGGAAAACACTGAAAAGTTAAAGAACAGCAAAGAAGTGATTGCCTATATTGCTGAACGTTTCCCACAATGCTTTACTTTAGAAGGCGAAGCAAAGCCTTTAAAAATTGGTATCTTTCAAGATCTTGCTGAACGTCTAAGCGATGACCCTAAAGTAAGTAAAACTCAATTACGCGCTGCGTTACGTCAATATACTTCTTCTTGGCGTTACCTTCACGGCGTGAAATTAGGTGCTACACGTGTTGACCTTGATGGTAATGCATGCGGTGAATTAGAAACAGAACATGTAGAACATGCTCAAACGACATTAGCGGAAAGTAAAGCTCGTGTACAAGCGCGTCGTAAAGAACAAGCTGAAAAGAACCGTGAAGAACGCGTTGCAAAAGCGAAGGCGAAAGCAACACCAAAAGCGCCACGTAAGCCAAAACCTGAATCGAAAAAAACAACTCAAAAAGTTGCGCCTGTTGAAACTCGTGAATTGACGTCAGATGAAGTCGTCATCGGCAAAAACATCAATGTAAACATGGGACAAGGCAATATGGCAGCAACGATTGTTGAGATCAATAAAGACGATGTGCGTGTCCGTCTTGCTAACGGCTTACAAATGGTCGTAAAAGCGGAGCACTTACGCGTATAGAAAGGATATTCCTACGCATGAATTGCCGATTAAAAGTTTCACTACTTGCTGCTAGCTTAACGCTAGCAGCAAACTCTGCATTTGCTGTTCAACCAACGATCAGCGAGTCTCAAATTCCAACGCTTTCTCCTGAAACTCAGCATGCCATTGCCAGTCAGAGGGTAGCGAGCCGTTTTACTCGCTCTCACTATAAGCACTTCAATCTGGATGATGCATTTTCTAAAGGCATTTTCGATCGTTATCTCGAATCTCTTGATTACAACCGTAATATTTTTACTCAAGCTGATATCAATAGCTTCAAACCATTTGAAACTGAAATTGATGATCAACTGAAATCGGGTGATACCACAGCCGCATTCGACATGTTCAATTTGTCGATGAAGCGTCGTTATGAGCGTTTTAGTTATGCATTGACGCTTCTCGATCATGAGATCAAATTTGATACTGATGAGAAAATGGAGCTTGATCGATCAAAAGCGGCTTGGCCGAAAGATACCGCAGAAGTGAATGAGCTTTGGCGCCAACGTGTAAAATACGATGCATTGAATCTTAAATTAACAGGTAAAAAATGGCCTGAAATTAAAGAGTTACTAACGAAACGTTATAATAATGCAATTAAACGTATCACTCAGGCTCATAGTGAAGATGTCTTCCAAATCTATATGAATGCGTTTGCTCGTCAAATTGATCCACATACGAGTTATCTATCTCCACGTACCGCTGATGAGTTTCAATCTGAAATGAGCTTGTCGCTAGAAGGTATTGGGGCAGTACTGCAATCAGAAGATGATTATACGATTATTCGCTCTTTAGTCACTGGTGGTCCTGCCGCGACTTCGAAAGAATTGTCGGAAGGCGATAAGATCATTGCTGTTGGTCAAGATGGTAAGAAAATGGTCGACATCATCGGTATGCGTCTTGATGATGTGGTGCAATTAATTAAAGGTCCGAAAGGAACCAAAGTGCATTTGCAGATCTTGCCAGAAGGGAAGAATGCAAAAAGTCACGTTGTCACAATTACGCGAGACAAGATTCGTCTAGAAGACCGTGCCGTTAAATCAAAAGTGATTGAAAAGAATGGCAAAAAAATCGGAGTTCTGGAAGTCCCAAGTTTCTATGTCAGCTTAGCGAAAGACACCAATAAATTATTACAAGAGTTTAATAAAGGCGGCGTTGATGGCGTTGTCGTTGATTTGCGCAATAATGGTGGTGGTGCGTTGACTGAAGCGATTGAGCTTTCAGGTTTATTTATCACTCAAGGACCAGTGGTTCAAGTTCGTGATAGTTACGACCGAGTTAATGTTGATAGCGATACCGATGGCGTTGAGAATTATAGTGGTCCATTGACAGTTTTGATCAACCGTTACAGCGCATCAGCGTCTGAAATTTTTGCCGCTGCTATGCAAGATTACGATCGCGCTATTATTCTTGGCGAGAATTCGTATGGTAAAGGTACGGTTCAGCAGCACCGTTCATTGACACATATCTATGATACTTTTGACCAAGAGTTGGGTTATGTGCAATATACGATTCAAAAATTCTATCGTATTAGCGGTGGTAGTACACAACGTAAAGGTGTTGCTCCTGACATTCCATTCCCGAGTGCGGTAGCGCCAGAGGACACCGGTGAAAGTGTGGAAGACAATGCTTTACCATGGGATCAAATTCCTGCTGCCAATTATACACAGGTAGAATCAAAGTCTGACTTAAAAGCGGAAGTCGCGAAACTTGAGCAATTGCATCAACAACGCATTGCAAACGATCTTGAGTTTAAATTTATTAACCAAGACATTGCTAAGTACCAAGCAGAAAAAGACGATACGACGATTTCTCTGAACGAAAAATATCGTGAAGCTGAAGTGGAAAAGGCGGATAAAGAGCGTTTAGAGCGTGTGAATCTTCGCCAGAAACAAGCGAATAAGCCAGCGTTTAAATCTTTGGATGACATTCCTAAAGATTATGAGGCGCCTGATGCGTATTTAGATGAAGCGGTTGCTATCACAGCGGATTTATCTAATGCTTAAGCCATTTTCATACAAGCGATGAAGATAATATGAAAACGAGACTATTTTAGTCTCGTTTTTTGTTTTTCTATTTAGGAATTTTATCCACTATTTTCCATTCATATCATATTGATAGATTTAATAAAAAGTGATTATTTTTGCGGCTAAGAGATCTGCCATCTAAGATTAAATGAGACCTTATGTAGTGGGTATCATTCAAATCAGCTTAGAGGGCAAACAATGAAAAGTGTCATTATGCTATTAAGTTGTTTAACTCTTGGGGCTGCCAACATCGATCCTCCAATCAAGCATGATATGTTTTTATTTGAAACCCCATTTTTGATTGGTAAATGGCACATCATCAACCCAAACTTAGAAACCCGAAATAGTGATGAGTTTCTTTCTATAACTTTGTTATTGGAATCCAATTACCGTTTTAGAATTTGGGTAAGAAATAAAGATCATACCGTAAAAACGTGGTCTGGTGACTATTCTGCGGATGAACATAATCTGGTTATTGGATTATCTTCCTCGTCTCCTCAAACCTTTGAATACAATGTAAACCCAAGCCAGCTCATACTGAATGGCGTCACCATGACGAAAATTCTTCCTAGATATCTGTCTGGTTATTGGCGTAGTAGCGTGGTGAAAGGTGATGATGTTTCTGCCAGTAAAATTTCTGAAATTGATTTGGTTCTTTACCCTAATTTTTATTTTTCTATTCAATCCTTTACCTATACGGGCATGAAAAAATATCGTGACGGCGTGTACTACATTGAAGATAACAATATCTATTTTATTTTCGATGATGGTGAGCAGGAATCGCAGTTTGCTCTTAAGCGCGATCAACTTTTCTTAACCAATGAAGATTCAGATACCTACATTGCCTTTCACCGTGGTGGGTTAGACTGATTTTTGAATATAAAACATTCAAATTCATTATTTTTACTACAATCACTAGCTTTAGTCACATGTCTCAATGGGCAAGGTTAATATTATATGTCAGAATGGTTTGGATTTTTTTCGAATATGAAAAGGAAGTATTTATATGACAAACCAGCCGCAAGCTAAGTATCGCAAAGACTATACCGCACCAGAATTTACTATTACCGATATTGATTTAACTTTTGATCTTTATGATGAAGAAACAAAAGTGACCGCTGTGTCCAAAGTCTTAAAGCAAGGAAATTCAACGACGCTGACTCTGGAAGGCGAGCACATGGCGCTGGCTGGTTTGCAGATTAATGGTGAAGATTGGTCTGACTATGAAGTCACCTCAACTCAACTTCATATTCACCAATTACCTAATGAGTTTGAATTGACGGTGGTGACAGACATTAATCCGTCTGCCAACACGGCATTAGAAGGGCTGTATAAATCGGGTGGTGCTTTTTGTACCCAATGTGAAGCCGAAGGTTTTCGCCGAATTACGTATTTTCTTGATAGACCGGATGTTTTAGCCAAATACACCACCACGGTTATCGCTGATAAAGCGGCCAATCCATTTTTACTCAGTAATGGTAACCGTATCGATGAAGGTGAGCTCGAAAATGGCCGTCACTGGGTGAAATGGTCTGATCCGCATCCAAAACCATCTTATTTGTTTGCCCTTGTCGCCGGTCAGTTTGATGTATTACGCGATAAGTTCGTGACGAAATCAGGGCGTAATGTCGAGCTTGAGATCTATGTGGATCAAGGCAATTTAGACCGTGCACCGCATGCGATGACGTCTCTTATCAATGCGATGAAGTGGGATGAAGAGCGCTTTGGTTTAGAGTATGACCTTGATATTTATATGATTGTTGCCGTTGATTTCTTCAATATGGGGGCAATGGAAAACAAAGGCCTAAACATCTTTAACTCTAAATACGTTTTGGCAAACGATCAGACAGCAACCGATACGGATTATCTAGGTATTGAAGCTGTGATTGGGCATGAATATTTCCATAACTGGACGGGTAACCGAATTACTTGTCGTGATTGGTTCCAACTCAGCTTGAAAGAAGGGTTGACCGTATTCCGAGATCAAGAATTTTCATCCGATCTTGGCTCACGCGCTGTGAATCGCATTAACAATGTCCGCATTATTCGCGGCCCTCAATTCGCGGAAGATGCGAGCCCGATGTCTCATCCAATTCGTCCTGATAAAGTCATAGAAATGAATAACTTCTATACTTTGACTGTATACGAAAAAGGCAGTGAAGTGATCCGAATGATCCACACCTTATTGGGTGAAGAGGGTTTCCAAAAAGGCATGAAGCTATATGTTGAGCGTCATGATGGCACGGCGGCAACTTGCGATGATTTTGTTGCGGCGATGGAAGATGCTTCTGGTGTCGATTTAACACAGTTCCGCTTGTGGTATAGCCAGTCGGGTACGCCAGTAGTGACGGCAAATACTGCATATGATGCAGCAGCTAAGACCTTTACTTTAACTTTGAGTCAGAAAACTGAGCCGACATTGGATCAGCCAAATAAACAAGTATTGCACATTCCGATGAATGTAGAACTTTACTCACCTGATGGTGAAGTGATTCCAATGATCATTGAAGGCAAAGCGGTTGGTAATGTTTTAGATTTCACTCAAGACACTCAGCAATTTGTGTTTGAAAATGTAGAGCAAGAACCGATCCTTTCTTTATTACGTGAATTCTCTGCGCCAGTGAAACTTGGCTATCACAGCAAAGATGAAGATTTGGTTTTCTTGATGAATCAAGCGCAAAATGAATTCGCTCGTTGGGATGCAGGACAAACATTGCTGGCAAAATACTTACGTCAAAATATTGCAGCATGCCAAGCTAATGACGAAATGGCATTGCCTCAGTCTGTTCTTGACGCATTTAAAGGTATTTTATTAAGCGAATCACTTGAGCCCGCTTTCATTGCCGAAATGCTAACCTTACCAAGCCAAAATGAAGTGGCGGGTTGGTTTAAACCTGTTGACGTTGATGCCATCGCCAAAGCGTTAGGTTTCATCAAACGTACGATTGCGGCAGAGTTAGTGGATGAGTTGACCGCAATGTATCACAGCTTAAAACAAGATAAATATTCCATTGAACATGCGGCTATTGGTCAACGTGCGCTTCGAAATGTGTGTTTATCTTATCTGGCGGTAACTGATGAGGGTGAGTCACTGGTGTCTGCGCAATATGAGTCAGCGAATAATATGACAGATACCATGGCTGCGATGAGCGCGGCAAACCAAGCACAACTAGGCTGTCGTGAATCTCTGATGAAAGATTTCAGTGATAAGTGGAGCCATGATGGTTTGGTGATGGACAAATGGTTTATGTTGCAAGGCACCAATCCTGCAGATAATGCATTGGATGTGATTAAGCAAACCATGTCGCACCCAACATTTAGCCTTAAAAACCCGAACCGCACTCGCAGTTTAATTGGGGCATTCTTTGCGCAAAACCCTGTGAATTTCCATGCGATTGATGGTTCAGGTTATCAGTTTGCCAGTGAAATATTGGTGACTTTAAACGAAAGCAATCCGCAAGTGGCATCGCGATTAATTGACCCGCTATTAAAATATCGTCAATACGATGATACTCGTCAAAATTTGATTCGAGTGGAATTAGAAAAACTGGCGGGGTTAGATAACTTAGCTAAAGACTTATATGAAAAGATTAATAAGGCGTTAGAAGCTTAAAAGCTTTTATACCTTTAGAAGCTTTCATATCTTTGGAAGCTTCCATATCTTTAAAATCGTTCATATTTTCTACTTTTTAGAGCAGTCCATTTGGGCTGTTTTTTTTTGTTTATCCACAACTAAGGGTAGTTCAAAACTCCGCCTTGGTTATATCGTGTAGCTATTTGATTTGTATTAATGTCTATGTCTAGATTTTTTATTGTGTACCTGAGTCACATATTCGACTTTTACTCTGTTTGTTGCTTGGAAAAGATTTAACTTTCTAACAATACTACTCTTACAATACCGCTGTGCATTCTCAGCAATTTTGCAACGATTCATCTTTTGTATCTATAGATGAGATTTAGGTAACAAAAGAGTGAGGTTGAACTTAACGATTGAGAATAGTCATAACGTGAATACACATAATAAAAAAACATCCATTTGTGGAGTATCGATATGCCGACGAGAGAAAAAGTCACTCCTGTTTTATTGGAAAAAGTCTACCAACTCATTGAAGACAAGCTAGATGATGAGACTCAAGGATTAGTTAAAGCGCTAGCTGAACATTTATACAGTAATGTGTCACAAGATGATTTGTTTCAACGAAATGAAGCGGATTTATACGGGGCGGTTGTCAGTCTATGGCAGCATGTGGCTGAAAAAGATGAAAGCCAAGTTTCTGTACGCGTATTCAATCCAACATTAGCAAAACAGGGATGGCAATCGACTCATACTGTCGTGGAAGTGGTGGTGCCTGATTCTGCATTCTTGGTTGATTCTATTAAGATGGCATTGAACCGCTTAGGGTTTACTAGTCACTTTATGGCAAATGCCCCAACCAAAGTTGCCCGCAGTGAAAAACATATTATAGGTATCAATCAAGACGTTGGTGAAATGCAGTCACTCTTTCATATTGAAATCGATAGGGTGAACGATAAACAACGAATGGATGGTTTGAAACAAGAGTTATTGAATGTTTTGGGAGATACGCGCTTAGTTGTTGAAGATTGGCAATCCATGTCTGCCCAATTGGAAAAAGTAATTCAAGAAGCCGAAAAAAATCGCGATAGTACACCCATTGACTCACAACGTATGGAGGAAGGTCTTGCCTTTTTACGTTGGCTTGGGGCACATAATTTTACTTTTATGGGTTATAAAGAGTTCGATCTCAACCCAGTAAAAGGGGATTTCGAGCTTGTTCCATCAAGTTCTGCAGCATACGGTTTGTTTACCAAGCCAGAAAGAGTGAGAAGCTATAAGTTATCGGAGTTAAGTGAATCTGCAAAAGAAGAAGCGAGAAAACCCGAGTTACTTATCTTAACTAAAGGCAGTACAGCTTCAACGATTCATCGTCCTGCGCACATGGATTCTATCGGTATCAAGAAGTTTGATAACAAAGGTAATGTGATTGGCGAACATCGGTTTATTGGTTTATATACTTCTGCGGTTTATAACCAAAGTGTTGAAAATATTCCACTTATTCGCGATAAAGTCAGCCGAATTTTAAATTCAAGTGGTTATTTGAAAGGCTCGTATTCCTGGAAAGCACTGCATAATATTTTAGAAAATTACCCAAGAGATGAGTTGCTTCAAGCGCAAGAAGCCGAGTTGCTTGAAGTGGGTATGGGCGTCGTTCAAATGCAAGATCGTGATCTTTTACGTTTGTTTGTACGGAAAGACCCGTTTGGACGTTTTTATAGTTGCATGGTGTATGTTACGAAAGAACGCTATAACACGGAATTAAGACATAAAACTCAAAAGCTATTTAAAGAATACTTTAATAGTGAGCAGGAAGTTGAGTTTACCACGTTTTTCTCAGAAAGCCCGCTAGCAAGAACCCACTACATTGTCCGTGTAGATAACACCAATCAGGATATTAACGTTAAAAATATTGAGAGGAATCTGATGGAAGCATCTTCAACTTGGGATGATCGCCTTTCTCAATTCATCATGAACCATTTCGGTGAGAATCAAGGTACTGAATTGGTTAAACAATACAAAGATGCTTTCCCTCGTTCATATAAAGAAGAGACCTTAGCCGGAGGCACTGCGGTTGCCGATATTGAGCAGCTTGAATCATTAAACGAAGACAATAAGTTGGGCATGCTCTTTTATCGACCACAAGAAGAGAAGCAGGATTCCAAAGCGGTGCGGTTAAAGTTGTACCACAAAGAAGAGCCTATTCATCTTTCTGATGTGATGCCGATGCTAGAAAATCTAGGGCTACGCGTGATCGGAGAATCGCCTTATGAGATCGAAAAAGAAGATGGCACGGTATTTTGGATCTTAGATTTCTCCATGTTGCATCGTGGTGATCAAAAAGTGGATCTTACGGAAGCTCGAGATCGTTTCCAACAAGCCTTTGCTGCGATTTGGAGTGGAGAGCTAGAGAGTGATGGTTTTAATCGTCTGATTTTATCGGCAGGACTAACGGGTCGAGAAGTGACGATTCTTCGTAGTTACGCTCGGTATATGAGACAAGTAGGTTTTCCGTTTAGTCAGCAATATATTGAAGACACTATGTCGTGTCATCCTAAATTAGCACAAGCCTTAGTCGAATTATTCATTAAGCGTTTTGATCCACAAGTAAAATCTCGCAGTAAAGCGGAAGACAAACTGATTGCGTTGATTAAAGAGCAATTAGAGAAAGTTGAAAGCTTAGATGATGACCGAATCATCCGCCGTTATATGGAAATGATTCAAGCAACAATCAGAACCAACTATTTCCAAACGGATGATCAAGGTCATGCGAAACCGTGGCTATCACTAAAACTGAAACCAAGAAAAATTCCCGAAATTCCTGCTCCGGTACCTGAGTTTGAAATCTTTGTTTATGCACCAGATGTAGAAGGTGTTCATTTACGAGCGGGTAAAGTAGCACGCGGTGGTTTGCGTTGGTCTGATAGACAAGAAGATTTCCGTACTGAAATCTTAGGCCTTGTGAAAGCTCAACAGGTGAAAAATACCGTTATTGTTCCTGTTGGTGCAAAAGGTGGCTTTGTCTGTAAGCGTCAAGCCGGTTTAACCAATCGAGATGAAATTTTTGCGGAAGGTCAACGTTGCTATAAGCGATTTATTCGTGCGTTACTCGATGTATCTGACAATATCATCAATGGTGAAGTGGTTCCGCCGAAAGATGTTGTGCGTCATGATCATGATGATGCCTATTTAGTGGTTGCTGCCGATAAAGGCACCGCGACATTCTCTGATATTGCCAATGCAGTTTCAGCCGAATATAACTTCTGGCTAGGTGATGCTTTTGCCTCAGGTGGTTCAAATGGTTATGACCACAAAGCCATGGGTATTACCGCAAGAGGTGGCTGGGAATCGGTGAAGCGTCATTTCAGAGAGATGGGTATCGATTGCCAATCAACCGATTTTACCAGTATTGGTATTGGTGATATGGCGGGTGATGTGTTCGGTAACGGTATGTTGCTCTCTAAGCATATTCGTCTGCAAGCCGCATTTAACCATCTTCACATCTTTATTGATCCCAATCCGGATGCTGAGAAAAGTTGGATCGAACGTGACCGCTTATTCAAGCTACCTCGCTCAAGTTGGGAGGATTACGATCCGAGTTTGATCTCAAATGGTGGTGGCGTATTCTCAAGACGAGCGAAGTCGATCACATTGACACCAGAGATCCAAAAAATGGTGGGGACGCAAAAGCCATCCGTTACGCCAACGGAATTAATCAAGTTACTTTTAAAGATGAAAGTCGACTTATTATGGAATGGTGGTATTGGGACTTACGTGAAAGCGTCCAGTGAAAGCCATACTGAAGTCGGAGATAGAGCGAACGATGGTCTGCGTGTCGACGGCTGTGAATTACGGGCTAAAGTGGTAGGCGAAGGTGGCAACCTTGGCATGACACAGCGTGGCCGTATTGAATTTGCTTTAGCTGGTGGCCGTGTTAATACTGATTTTGTCGATAATGTGGGCGGTGTGGATTGTTCTGATAACGAAGTGAATATCAAGATCTTCCTGAATAGCTTGGTCAGTAATGGCGATCTCACCATTAAGCAACGTAATGAATTGCTTAACCGTATGGAGAATGATATTTCAGACATCGTGTTAGAAGATGCCTATTGTCAATCTGAATCGATTTCAGTCAGCGAACATCAAGGGACCGCGCAGGTAAAAGAGCAAATTCGCTTTATTCATGCTCTTGAAAAGCAGGGTAAGTTAGATCGTGCACTGGAGTACATTCCTGACGATGAAACTTTACTTGAGCGAGAAAAACACGGTAAAGGCCTCACTAGACCGGAGTTATCCGTTCTCATTGCATACTCGAAAATGGTGCTTAAAGAGCAACTCGCATGTGATGAAATTGCCAATGATACAGCTAATGCAGAGCTTTTGATTAAATACTTCCCATCCGAGTTACAACGTCACTATAAAGATAAGATGGATACGCATCCATTAAGAAAAGAATTGATAGCGACATCATTGGCAAATCAAATGGTGAATGAAATGGGCTGCAATTTTGTTTCACGGTTGCAAGATGAAACGGGTGCCAGCGTTGTCGATATTACTAATGCTTATGTTGCGGCACGTGAGATCTTTGCAGCGGAGTCTTTATTTGAGCAAATCCGTTCACTCGATAATGTGGCCACAGCAGGAGTTCAGTATGAATTAATGATGTTCGTGCGTCGGATTTTACGTCGTTCATCTCGTTGGTTATTACGTAATCGCATGCTAAAACAAAGTGTTAGCGACATTATTCAGCATTTCCAAGCGGACGTGAAGCGTATCCAAAATGATCTTGATGCTTATTTGGTTAAATCTGAAGTCGAAGAGCATAACCAGTTAGCAAAAGATTGGATAAAACAGGGTGTGAATAAAGAGGTTGCCAATACGATCTCACGTTTAACCAGTTTATATTCATCATTAGATATTGCTACGGTGGCAGCGGAAAGTGGATCGTCTATTGATCACACAGCCAAGCTTTATTTCACTCTTGGGGATCGTCTATCGCTGCATTGGTTCTTAAATCAAATTAATAATCAACCGATTGATAATCACTGGCAAGCGTTGGCGAGAGCTACATTCCGTGAAGATCTAGATTGGCAACAACGTCAATTAACTCAGCAAGTTATTACCTGTGGAGAAACAGAAGATGTGGATACGAACCTTTCAGCATGGATAGAGACGAATCAAGTTTCTATTGAGCGTTGGGAAAGTATTCTTAATGAGTTCAAAGTCGGAGCGGCGCATGAATTTGCTAAATTTTCAGTAGCGTTGCGAGAATTGATGTTGTTGAATTTAAATTGTGCCGCAAATCAGTCACTCAAGCACTAAGTGTGAACATGAGTTAACCTGACTGCAAACGATTGCAACTGGTATAACGAGTGTAACAAAGGTATACTTCGCCCCGGATTTTTCGGGGCTTTTTTGATCTTATTTGGAGGAAGTATGCTTTATCGTATAGCCAGAGCTGGCTTATTTAGATTTAGTGCTGAAACGGCACATGAAATGGCTATTAAAAATTTAAGAAGATTAAATGGCACTCCTCTAGACTTTTTCTTCCGCCAAAACTTGCCAACACGAGCTGTTGAAGTCATGGGCTTAACGTTTAAGAACCCAGTAGGTCTAGCTGCCGGTATGGATAAAAATGGCGAATGTATTGATGCGTTCGGTGCAATGGGCTTCGGTTTCTTAGAAATCGGCACAGTGACACCGCGAGCACAGCCTGGTAATGAAAAGCCTCGTTGTTTTCGTATTGTTGAAGCAGAAGGGATCATCAACCGCATGGGCTTCAATAATGAAGGTGTAGATGCACTGATTGAAAATGTTAAAAAATCGAACTTTGATGGGGTGTTAGGCATCAACATTGGTAAGAATAAAGACACACCGATCGAAAAGGGCACGGAAGATTATTTAATCTGTATGGAAAAAGTGTATCCATACGCAGGTTATATTGCTGCGAATATTTCATCGCCAAATACGCCAGGATTGCGAACCTTACAATATGGTGAAGCTTTAGATGAACTATTGGCGGCATTGAAAGAAAAACAAGCAGAACTGGCTAAGCAATATGATAAGTATGTCCCGCTTGCACTTAAAATTGCACCAGACTTGACGGATGATGAATTAAAGCAAATTTGTGATTCTTTAAAGAAATATAAAATCGATGGTGTAATAGCGACGAATACGACATTGGATCGTACTTTGGTCGATGGCATGAAAAATTCAACAGAGGCGGGGGGCTTAAGTGGTCGCCCTGTACAGTCTCGCAGTACAGAAGTGATTCGTCAGTTATACAAAGAGCTTGGTGAAGAGATCCCAATTATTGGTGTTGGTGGTATTGACTCATACATTGCAGCAAAAGAGAAAATGCTTGCAGGTGCGAAATTAGTACAAGTATTTTCTGGTTTTATTTATAAAGGTCCAGCGCTTGTAAAAGAGATTGTGAAAAATATATAAAAATCAAGTATTCATTTTAATGAAAAAATGATTTCAGCCTGAAAAGAGGAACTAAGTTTTCCTCTTTTTTTTTGTTTATCCGTTTGTACAATCAAAGAACATCTTAACGGATAGACGAGAAGTGAAGTGTCTATTTCGCTTTTTTTTTGAGAGGCTGGAACAATGCTTAAACCGAGTGATACATGGAAATGGTATTACAATGAGACCAACAAGTCCCTTATGCTGGATCTTGGGCAGGACATGGTTTTCAGCGTAAATCTTCCTCAAAAACTTCTTATCAACAGTGCATTTCAAGAAAATGAGTTTTCTGTCGATGATGCATCGAGTTACCACAAATTCAAACAACAGGTGGATGTTCTACCGTTATCAGAGCCGCGCAAGGCTGAGTTGGCATTAAATAGTGTTGCAGCTAGACGCTTTCATAAGCCAGTTCAGCCTAAAAGTTGGTTCTTCTCTTCACAAGGGGGCGATTTTACCCCTGAAGAAGGGGAAATCGTCCATCTAAGAAATTGCTATTCAGAAGGCCATTTTATGGTGGTCGAGGTAGGAGAAACTGCGAGCATTTGTATTTCTGTCTCTTTGCGTGATTTCAGTCTTACAGAATCCAAAACGCTCAAATTCGCCGAACCTATAAAAGTGATGCACGATAGGTTTGCTAAAGCTAACTTGCATAGTCATTATGAAACCTATGCCATGGTAGGGTAACTGCCTCGGCATACGTTTAACCAGTTCGTTCCTTGTTGTTCATTCGGTCGGCCATAGTGCCGGCTTTTTTTTGTAAAAAATTCACTTCAAGTGGCGAGCCCAAGCCTTAATCCTTTCAAAAATTCATCGGAAGGTGGTGAAAACCACAACATCTAATTCAGTATAAAGTGAGACATAGCGCAAAAAAGTGCATTTAATGTCCAAAATATTTTTCCTCAAATAGATAAAAATACGCACTAAATCCTTAAGTAAAAATCCATTCTTACATCATTTATTCCTCATTTTCTGCCATTTTGTAATAAATTTACACTGTAAAAATCGCATTGGTATAGACCAGATTTTTGTGTGATTGCCTAGTGAATAAGTACTCACTATGCTTGTAACTATTGGTTTTAAATATGACTTGAATTCATGTTGGTTAATGATTAAGCGTGGAGTTCATTTTGCTATTAAAGGTATTGCTAGTTTTGTCGTGTGAAAAATCGAGTGCTTTGAAGTGTTGTAATTGTGCTGAAAACATCTCTGGGGAATGAAAGCGGCGGTTTCTTGTCCATTGTTTCAATATATTCAAGTGTTCTCATGGCTTGATGGTCGCATCTATGAGGGCTTTCGTTATATAATCCACATCCATTTATCACTGTACTGAAGTCAAAATGAATCAATATTTAGCAATTACCTCAAATGGCCTTGAAAATTTACTCGCGGACGAATTGACCCAGCTTGGGATCACGGATGCAAAACCGGTTCAAGCAGGGGTGCGTTTTACTGCCAATCAAGCGCAACTTTATCGCTGTTGTTTGTGGAGTCGTTTTGCTTCTCGTTTTGTGCTGATTCTTTCTGAATTTTACTGTAATGATGATATGGATCTGTATTTATCGGCATCAGCGGTGAATTGGTCAGCGTATTTCTCTGTGAAAAAGCGCATCATCGTCGATTTCAACGGAACAAACCGAGAGATTCGAAACAGTCAGTATGGTGCTATGAAAGTTAAGGACGCTATCGTCGATAGTTTCACCAAAAAAGACTTAGGGCGCCCAGAGATCAGCAAAGATCAGCCGGATCTTCGTGTTCATGTGCGCTTACACCGTGACCGTGCCATTCTTGGTATTGATATGGTGGGGCAAGGGTTGCATCAACGTGGCTATCGTTTGAAAGCTGGTGCGGCTCCATTGCGTGAGACACTGGCTTGTGCAATCGTGAGCCGAAGTGGCTGGGATAAATCTCAACCATTGCTCGACCCAATGTGTGGTTCCGGTACGTTGATCATTGAAGCGGCTCTAATGGCAGCGAATGTCGCTCCTGGTATTCAAAGAACTAAGTGGGGTTTTGAATCTTTATACGATTTTGATAGCGAATCTTGGGCTGAAATTAAAGCTGAAGCCAGCGTTCAAGGGCGTAAAGGGATTAAATCGCTAGCTGAGAATCATTTTTTCGGTATTGATAACGATCCGCGTGTATTGCAAACCGCTAAAGACAATGCAAAACGCGCTGGACTCGAAGGTGTGATTCAATTTAGTTTGGGTGATGCGGCTAAATTGCAAAAGCCAGCAGGTTTTAAGCAGGGGGTTATCGTATGTAACCCGCCGTATGGTGAGCGCTTAGGAACTGAGCCTGGTTTAATTGCTCTGTATACAGCCTTTGGTGCTCAACTTAAGAGTGAATTCGCTGGGAGTAATGCATCCATCTTTTCATCCAGTGAAGAATTGCTTAGCTGTTTACGCATGCGAGCGGATAAGCAGTATAAACTGAACAACGGTGCGTTACCGTGTCATCAAAAAAACTACTCGATTACTGCTCGTGTGAATCCTAATGGAGTTACTGAACGTCATTCTGATAGTGCTGAAGCGCAAGTCGCACCTGATTTTTCCAATCGTTTGAAGAAGAATATGGGAAAAATTGGCAAGTGGGCGAAGAAAGAGCAGCTCGATTGTTATCGTGTTTATGATGCCGATTTGCCAAACTACAATGTCGCTATCGATTTGTATTTAGACAATGTCATCATCCAAGAATATGCGCCGCCTAAAACGATTCCAGAAGAAGTCGCGAAACGCCGATTGACGGATATTATCCGTGCTACGATTCAAGTTTTGGGCGTAGATGCAAACAAAGTCACGCTCAAAACACGAGAAAAACAGAAAGGTAAGCGTCAATATCAGAAACTTTCTCAAGACTCTGAATACCTTGAAGTCAATGAGTACGGTGTGAAGTTGTTAGTGAATTTACAAGATTATCTCGATACTGGGCTGTTCTTGGATCATAAGCTAACACGACGTCGCCTTGGGCAGATGTCGGCGGGTAAAGATTTCTTGAACCTGTTTGCCTATACCGGCAGTGCAACCGTTCATGCGGCAGCTGGTGGCGCAAAATCGACGACTACGGTTGATATGTCGAACACCTATTTGCAGTGGGCGCAGCGTAATATGGAGCTAAATGGTTTCACTGGCGAAGCGCATCAGTTTGAGCAGGCGGATTGTTTACAGTGGCTTCAACATGAAGATCGTACATTTGATTTGATTTTTATTGATCCACCTACGTTTTCTAACTCAAAACGCATGGAACAGACGTTTGATATTCAGCGTGATCACTTGATGCTGATGGAAAATTTAAAACGTTTGATGCGTGAAGATGCGGTCGTTGTGTTTTCAAATAACAAACGTTTATTCAAAATGGATCTGGAAGGCATTGAAAGGCTTGAACTGAAAGCTGAAAACATCTCAGCTAAGACCTTACCGTTGGATTTTGCTCGTAATAAGCACATCCATAATTGTTGGATCATTACACACAACTCATCAGCCAATAGCTGAAGTAACAAATAGATACAGTAAGTAAATAAGGGAAAGGATGCTGATTTTATATTCAACCCAGGGTTGTCATCTATGCGAGCAAGCCTACGCTATGCTAGAGTCGTTATCGCTCGATAAGGTAACACAAGTGGTTGATATTGCTTATGACGACGACCTTTACTCTCGTTACGGTCTCACTATCCCAGTGTTGTCTATAGCGTTCATTTCCCACTCAGAAGAAGTGTCAGCCAATCATCATTCAGTTCAAAGTGAACTAGGCTGGCCTTTTAATTTAGACGAATTACAAGCGTGGTTAAAAAATACATGGCGTTAATTACCATTCATAATGGCCAGTTAGCTTTTGGCGATCATCCATTACTTGATAAAGCCGATTTTGCTTTGCAGCAGAACGAGCGCGTGTGTCTTGTTGGCCGTAATGGTGCAGGTAAATCCACCATGATGAAAGTGCTTGCCGGCGAAATCATCATGGATGACGGTAAGATTCAAATCGAACAAGACGTTATCGTCTCGCGTTTAGAGCAAGATCCGCCACGAAATGCCGAAGGCACGGTTTATGATTATGTGGCAGAAGGGTTAGCTGAAGTCGGCGAATTGCTAAAGGAATATCAGCATCAGTTAGATGTAATGGCGGAAGACCCGTCAGAGAAAAATATTAACCGTTTGTCTAAGATACAAGAGCAACTGGATCACAATGATGCATGGCGTTTAGAAGACCGCATCAAAAATATTCTTACGTCGCTTTCGCTAGATGGTCATACATTACTGACTAACTTGTCAGGTGGCTGGCAACGTAAAGCCGCATTAGCTCGTGCTTTAGTGTGTGATCCCGATGTATTGCTACTGGATGAACCAACTAACCATTTAGATGTGACTACGATTGAGTGGCTAGAAGCGTTTTTGAAAGACTTCCGAGGTTCCATTGTATTTATTTCGCACGACCGTGCATTTATTCAGTCAATGGCGACTCGAATTTTAGATTTAGACCGCGGCAAGTTAAGTTCTTATCCTGGTAATTATGAGCAGTATCTGGTCGATAAAGAAGAAGCGTTGCGTGTTGAAGAGATGCAGAACGCCGAGTTTGATAAGAAGCTTGCTCAAGAAGAAGTGTGGATTCGACAAGGCATTAAAGCTCGACGTACTCGAAATGAAGGACGCGTGAGAGCACTGAAAAAATTAAGAGAAGAACGTTCAGAACGACGTGAGGTGCAGGGCAAGGCTAACATTCAGATTGATGAAGCCAATCGCTCTGGCAAAATCATCTTTGAAGCACAAAATCTGCATTATCAAATTGATGGTAAAACGATTGTTGATGATTTCAGTTTCAACATCATGCGTGGTGATCGTATTGCCTTAATTGGTCCAAATGGCTGTGGTAAGAGTACTCTTTTAAAATTGTTACTAGGGGAACTTCAACCTGACTCTGGACGTTTGCATTGCGGCACTAAATTAGAAGTCGCCTATTTTGACCAATACCGTGAAGTACTAGATCCTGAAAAAACGGTGATGGACAACTTGGCGGATGGTAAACAAGAAGTGACCGTGGGTGGGCGCACTCGTCATGCTTTAGGTTATCTGCAAGATTTCTTGTTTGAACCGAAAAGAGCACGTACACCTGTCAAAGCTTTGTCTGGTGGTGAGAAAAATCGTCTATTACTTGCGCGTTTGTTCTTAAAATCGAACAATTTATTGATTTTAGATGAACCAACCAACGATTTAGATATCGAAACATTGGAACTTTTGGAAGAAATTCTTGCCAATTATCAAGGGACCTTGCTGCTGGTGAGCCATGACCGTCAATTCGTTGATAATACCGTGACTTCAAGTTGGATCTTTGAAGGTAACGGTAAAATTGAAGAGTTTGTTGGTGGGTATCACGATGCGCAAGAGCAAAGAAACCAAACGTTACTCGCTCGTGGTGTTACGGATAACCAAGATTCGAACACGAAAGCAGCAAAAGAAACTAAAGTAGTTGAGGAAACTCCCAAATCTCAACCTGCTGCTAACAAACCGAAGAAGTTATCCTATAAACTGCAACGAGAGCTAGAAGCACTCCCTCAAGTTTTAGAGCAACTTGAAAGTGAAATTGAAGAATTACAAGCTCAGGTTAATCAGCCTGACTTTTTCACCCAGAGCAGTGATGAAACCCAAGCGGTTTTGGCTCGTTTGAGCGCTGCTGAACAAGAATTAGAAACTGCATTCGAGCGTTGGGAAGAGCTTGAATCTATGCAGGGCTAACGGATTAGAAGTTTAATTAATGCCAAATAAAATTTTCAAATTATCAATGGTGGCTGCTGCATTAATGGCAGCCAATTCCGCATCGGCGGCGCTTTATCAAATTGTGCCGGTTGATTCTAATGTTGATGCAAATAAAGTCTATTCAAGTGCGATTAGCGATCCTGAATCACCAGTTGCTTCTGAGGATAATCCATTAGGGTGTTTTACCACTGATTGTGGAACGGGTGATGATTACCTTTTAGGAGGCGATACTCGCCAAGGTGAGGACGGTATTTCTTATCGTGATGAAGTGCCGTTTAAAATGGACAATACATTCACCTATCAAGATTTAAGAGATATTCGTAACTATTGTTATAACCAATTAGGATACTCGACTTGTGAAACTTGGGCTGAAAAACAGTGGTTTGGCGCGACATCAGATAACGATGAAGAGGCTTGTGATTACAGCTTAACTGGCGGTTTATGCCAAGAGCGTCGTGCTTTTTATCAAGGTTATAATGGTCGTAATGCCATTGGTTTTGTTAATGGTGAAGAGGTAGCTGCACCAGAGGACACTAGCTACACGGTTCCAGGTGGTACTTTACAAGATGGTACTGCTAATGTTGTTGTGAATAAAGTTCTAGAAGATGGGACTCCAATTGGCATTTCAAGTAGTGGTTATTATTATGTTGGTAGTAATAATAGTGTACTTAAATATCGTCAACGTGGCTTTTATGGTGATACCGTGCTGCTTCCAAAACAAGACGGTGATGCGATAGTAAAACAAATGGGTCGTACTTTCGCATATGATTCCTTTGAGATTGCTGGCTCAATTTATGTTGTGGGCTCAGCTTCAGTAGCACCATTCGATAATGACGATGATAATAAAAATTACGATGGTCATGATTTAAGTAAATGTACCGATACAACTAATTATCCAAATCCAGTGCTTCTAGAAGATTGCCAAAACTTTGCCTTTGCAACTAAAGCATACGTATGGACTACAGATGGTAGTGGTGTCACCGTAGCGCCATGGAGCAATTTTACAGCACCTAATCACGATGATTATGCAGCTCAGGGGAGTGCGCGTACTGCTACGGTTCCAGAGGAAGGAGATTATTCAGGAAAACCTGTGCTAGGTGGTTTTAATACTGTTGACCATGACGACAACTATTTGATGCAAGCGTCTATTTTTTACCCTAAATCAAGCTTTAGCTCACCGACTGCTGCTGACCAGTGGGATACGGTTTTTGTTTCAGGTGCCGAAGTAAAGCAAGGTGATGATTACATCTATAGCAATAGTTTGATTAAGGATATAAACAAAAACTTAATTGCAATAGGTGAAGCAAAGCGCCAGGGTGATAAGCCTGAAAATGGTGCAGCCAATAATCGACTATTTTATACGGATGCATCAGAAGGTAGTACATCATCTGCGCCAAAAGCTGTTTTCCTAAGTGGCGACATCTTCTTCAAAGGTGCCGGTGGTGAAGCGAATGCGATTAATAACTACAATGAAATTGTTGGTTCAATTGATGCTGAAGACAACCGTGAAGTGGATGGTAAACAGCGACGTCGTCGTGGTTTTATTGATCCTCTAAACTTAACAACAGGGACAAATGTTGACCGTTTAGCCTTGTTCCAAGGGAAAGCTTGGTGGTTAGATAATTTAACCAACGGAGATAACAATGGTGATAGCTCAATCTCTGATGCGAATAATGCCTATCGTATTGTAAATGCAACCGGTATTAATGATGATGGAGTGATTTCAGCAACAGCTAACTACTGTGCTGGTGGCTATGATAATACGACTCATAATTCATACTGTGGTGATGGAAATATAGATGAAAAATTAGTCGCAGTTAAGCTGGTACCAATTGCAGGGGCAACGGCAGCGGATATTGAAACTCGTGGTGAGGGCGATGCGCCAGTAGAAAGACAAGGTGCTGGTAGCCTCGGTTATTTCATGCTGACCATGCTTGGCTTAATAAGTTTCCGAAGACGCAAAATGAAAATGTAATATTGAACCGAGGCTCACAAAAATGCGCCTCGGTTTTTTTTTACCTTGAGAAAACTCAGGCTTTGATCGATGCTTATTAAGTGGTGTCATAAAATTGCCACAAGATAGTCGTTTTTTGGTAATGATCAAAGTAAGAGGACTGTACTATGAAGAGACAGAAACGCGATCGCCTAGAAAGAGCGCAATCTCAAGGTTATAAAGCCGGTCTTAATGGCAGGTCGATGGATGACTGTCCATATCAGCAAACGGATGCTAAATCGAATTGGTTAGGAGGCTGGCGAGACGCAAGAGACGATCGGCAGTCAGGACTTATTAAGTAAGATGTTATTTCATGAGGCTCCAGTTTAGGAGCCTTTATTTTTATAACTTAATGCACTATAACTGGATGTGTTGGATAAAATAAATCAGCATAACGCTGACTTATTTTAAATAATGAATCTCTTAGAAAGAGGAGGTGTCTTGGAACAAGCCAACCTTCAAATCTTTAGCAACATAGATTTCTTTGCCATCAACCAAAACGCGACCATCAGCAAGACCCATGACTAAGCGACGGTTAACAACACGTTTCATATTGATTTCGTATGTAACTTTTTTTGCTGTAGGTAAAATTTGACCTGTGAATTTAACTTCACCCACACCTAAAGCACGACCTTTACCTTCGCCGCCAACCCAGCCAAGGAAGAAACCAACAAGTTGCCACATTGCATCAAGTCCTAAACAACCCGGCATTACAGGGTCGCCAGGGAAGTGGCAATCAAAGAACCAAAGATCAGGAGTAATATCTAATTCAGCAAGAATCACACCTTTACCAAAAGTGCCAGAACCGTCTTCATCGGTAATTTTTACGATGCGGTCCATCATCAGCATGTTTGGTGCTGGTAGTTGAGGGCGACCTGGGCCAAAAAGCTCTCCTTGGCTTGATGCTAAAAGATCTTCACGTGTGTACGAATTACGTTTGTTTTGCATTATTAATTACTCCAAAATTAGTCCGTGTATCTTAGAGAACACGTGTACGCTAAACAAGTCCGATCAGTGTAAACCAATGAGATTTTTGAACTTGCTTAGTAGTCCACACGGTGCAGAATCGTGCTTGTCGAAATGATCGATTCTCTCTGAAATCCTTTTAAGGATAGTTTCTTCTTCATCACCACGAAATGCTTTTCCAAAAATGAGAGGTAACGCTTCATCAACTGATTCAACTGACCAGATATGAAATTGTTCATCTTTGATCGCTTGCACAAGGTCATGTTGCAATGATAAGTGCTTCAGATTCGACTTAGGTAAAATCACACCTTGATGTCCTGTTAACCCTTGATGTTGGCATACCTTAAAGAAACCTTCGATTTTTTCATTTAAACCGCCGACAGCTTGCACGCGGCCAAATTGATCTACTGCGCCAGTAACGGCGATTTGTTGGTTGATTGGGTACTCAGATAGGGCGCTGACTAGCGAGCACAATTCGGCTAATGAAGCGCTATCGCCATCCACTTCGGAATACGATTGTTCAAACACGATAGATGCAGCAAAAGGAAGTGGTTCATCTAGGTTTAATGCACTACTTAGGAAAGCCTGCATAATCATCATACCTTTGGCGTGTAAATTGCCTCCAAGCTCAGCTTTGCGCTCCACATCAGCAATATCACCATCACCAAAATGAATAACACAAGAAATACGAGCTGGTTCGCCGTAAGTAACTGGGTGGCCAGGTACTTCAATTACGGTCAAACCGTTCACTTGACCAACACGTTCACCTTGCGTCTCGATAATAACTTGTCCTTCCAAGATATCCGCTAGAGCACGCTCAGGAAGATAGGATTGGCGGAAGTTCTTATGTTCAATTGCTTGAGTTAAGTGTTGGTGAGTAATAGGCTGCCCGTTAGTCAGGTTATGTGCTTCTGTAAGCAAAGTTCGGTGCCAAATAGGGCATAAAGGCATACGCTGTTGGTCTTCTGTTTCACGAGCGCCGTGAATCAGTAACCAGTGCCAAGCTGCCGTATTTGCAAAAGAGCCAAGGTTATATTGTGTGAGAATCCCTTTTACATAACCGATGTACTGGCTGAAGCTATTTTCTGTAATCAGATAATCAAGCTCTATTTCTGTAAAAAGACACAGCGCGCTTCTCATATCGGCATCGAACATTTCGAAATCACCCAACTGCATACGATCACCGACAATGACCAGTTTCACATCGTAGTGATGTTTTGGTGGGTGGCTGATGACATGCTTAGAGTTAGCGGGTAGTGGGCTGCAAGCATTGCCTAAAACAGCCGCTTTGAACTTGGGCCATATACGAGGGTTCGCAATAATTAAATTAGCAGAAACAATAAGATAGCCCCCATGAGCGCGATCAAGTAGGCCTTGTCGAGTATGGCTAATTTCACCGTTTTCAATTTGATATTGGCCGAATAGATCTTCTGGGCTCAGGCTCTCACTGACAATGACAGGTTTGCTCGCAATGTCAGAGCTAAGATTTTTATAGCATTCAGATAATTGCTGGCGATAAACGTAATTATCCGGCGCATTAATAAACAAAATACGAGGGAAATTGGTTCGTTCGAAATGCAACAAAGTAGATTTAAGTCTAGGCTGAAGATCTAAGAAGGATAGACTAGGGAGCTTATCACTTTGAATTAGAGTATCTTCGAATTGAGAAAAATTAGGAATAACGGATTGCCAAGACTCTTTGATCATTATAAAAATTCAGTATATGGATAAAGGTTAAGAATTATATAGAAAAATACCTTAATCTTATACCTGTTTATGCTTCTCTCAATCATTTGAAAGTCTGCATCAATGCCACGATTTGAGAGCCTGTTATCATAAAGCATTATCAAGCTAGACTATGATTAAAAATTACGGAAAACGTTGAGAATGTGATGGTTTTTAGTTACGCTGTCACCATGCAATGTCTATTAGGGAAGACAAATGAAATATCAACAACTTGAAAACTTAGAATGTGGTTGGAAATGGCAATATCTGATTCGGAAATGGAAAGACGGTGAAGCGATTACGCGCTACCAAGATTCCAGTGAATCTCAAGCAGCGATTACTTATTTACAACGATTAGAACACCAGCCAACACAAGTTCTTACCTGGATTGATGAACACATGAATCCTGAGCTTGATAATAAGCTAAAACAAGCGATACGCGCCAAGCGTAAGCGTCATTTTAATGGTGAGCATGCTCATACCAAAAAGAAATCAATCGATTTAGATTACGCTGTTTGGGAGAAACTATCCGAAAGAGCACAGGAACTCGGTTGTACATTATCTGAAGCGATTGAGTATTTGGTCACAGAAGCGTCGCGCAGTGAAAAAGCCAGTAAGAAAGTAAACAGCATCAAGGCAGATTTAAGCAAATTGCTCGACTTTTAATAGAGTCAGAAGGGCTTAAATTGTTATTTTCCCCATTGATTGGCGTGATCGAGATAAAAATTTTATTGTCTCGACTGGATATTGACGTTTATATTGCTAAATTGTATACATTGATGTTTACAGTAAAGTGAAATAAACAAGAGGTATCTTATGAAAAAAGTTGTTCTTCTTTCCCTATGTGCGATAGCCACAACATCAAGTTTTACTTACGCAGCGGATATTGCTGCTGGACAAGCAAAAACCGCCATGTGCGCCTCGTGTCATGGTGCCAATGGTGAAGCCGCAATTAAAACTTATCCTAATCTAAAAGGACAAAATGCGGCTTATCTTGAAAAGCAGATGAAAGCGTTTAAAAGCGGCGAACGAAAAGATCCTGTGATGTCACCAATGGCAGCCACAATAAACGATGCAGATATTGCCAACATTGCAGCGTATTACGAGAGTTTAAAGTAACCATTCGTTAATCCATCGATTTGTAATTGCCACATATTAATCACAGACAGAACTAAATGATCTTGGATAACCCAAGAGATTTCACCGAAGGAGATTTAGCTCTGTATGCGAATGAAGTAGTTAACTTGCTAAGTAAATAGTTATCTGTTGCAGCATTGTTGATTTATCTTGTGATTATGATTAGGTTCGCATTATGTCAGGTTACGGTAAATAAGACGTTAAAAAACATAACTGTACAATATAGCCCTTTAAAGGGTTATAACTATGAAGTATCACGAAATGACAAAAAACTACGTTTTTCGTGAATTTGAGTGCGGATTAACTATAGAAGAAACCGCAATACTTTGTTTCAAAACTGTGAGGACGGTCACGGATTGGGACAAGGGAAAACCCATACCGCCAGAGTGCAAACGGCTAATGAGAATGTATTCAGGGCGAGAATTAAGCCATGCTGATGAATGGCAAGGCTTCAAAATGAACAAAAACTGCTTAATCACACCTTACGACCACAGAGCTACACCGCAACAAATTCTAATGGGATTGGCTCTAATAGAAATACAATCCGAACTCGAAATAAAAACCTCAACACACCTCTTAAAAATGGCGCGCGCGATAAGTGCCATAAAGATGAAAAACAAGTAAGTAAAAGGGGTGAGACTTTCACCCCGTATTACTATACAGGGTGCGCGAGCTTTGCTTTCTTCGGCTAATTAACCTGTATAAAAAAACATGTAACCTAAATGGGCAGGTAGCTGAGTTGCAGTGGCATAAATCGCCATTGATGTGGATAGGCTCTGCAAGGCTTGATTCTAGAGTAAAGAGGTGTGTTTTTCTGTTGCATTGTGAATGCAGGTTTTCGCCCAGTTGAATCAAGCGAATACAGTAACGTTAGTGAGTGGGCTTGGATGGCTTCGCCATAAAAAAGTATGTCATTTATGAATTCAAAAAAAGACATACTGCTAAAAACTCAAGATTTGTTATAGAATTTGATGATTTTTACAAAATTTTGAAACAAAAAAAGTCAGACCTAATGGAGACTGACTTTCTTTGCAATGCCTAAGCAGTAAGAGTCACCAAACTGCGAACACTGTAACTTTGAAAATTACAACATAAAACTAAGAGTGTGAATTCAAAGTATGAAAATATTATAAATTTTTCTTTAATTGTTGCAACTTCTATACTCTATAAATTGAACTATTTTGATAGTTTAAATATTTTTTTCAGTATCTAACCATGGTGTACCATGCATTTCGGGATAACCTTCTAAATACGTGATCTTTGCACCTGTTTCTTTTCTTATTTCTCTGACAATATCTAAAAATGTTTTTTCCGTCCACTCTTCGGAAGTACCTACCATTGCATCAGACAAGCTTCGACTAATTTGCATTAAGCCACCCGTTTGTTTATTAAACGACGCATAAACATCCAAATGGTATCCGTTTTTATATTGCCATAAACACGATGTCAATTTTAATGTGCTACTATCTTGAATCTCACGTGTTGCTTGAGCAACCCAGACTGCACCATCACATGTAGCTATTTTTAAAGATACACCATTTGCGGCGGCTAAAGAAGCCATGTTAGATCCTGCAAATGGGTTTACTAAATGAAATCTACCAGATTGTTCAGGAGGCGTTGAAAAGTTTGGGATTGGCGTCGATTCATTTGCAGAATTAATATTTCTTCCAAGCCCATTACTTGCAGCTTTAATTACAGCCGATCTATTACTATTTGTTTCTACATTGAAAATTCTATAATACTCAACCGTTGTACTTTTTTCCGCGAGTGCATTATTAACAGAACCACAACCGGAAAGCATAGCTGAAGCACTTAAAATTAAACCTATTACCTTTGATTTTTTCACAATAATTCCCTTCATGAAATAAAAACAAGGAGGAATTATACGCAAAAATCATTGATAACAAAGTGTTATCGATCTTATCAATGTGTTTGTATTATAAAACTGTCGTTCTAATCACTATCCGCAATTCTCGTTGTGTCTTCTCGGTTCTGTCGGAACGGAACAGTGCGCCAAGGTAAGGAATATCCATCAGGACAGGTACGCCCGTTTGTGTGGTGCGTTCATCATTGGAAATCAAGCCGCCTAACATGATGGTTTGTTTGTCCTTTACCTTAACTACGGTTTGCAGTGTCCGCTTATTGGTGATGATGTCCGATGCAATAGACGAATTGCTGACGGACTGCGATTCCTGATTGATTTGCAGGACTATTTCATCATTGATGACGTGCGGCACAACCTCAAGGGATACGCCTACGTCTTGACGCTCAATAGACTGGATAATATTTCCGCCCTCGGTCGCCTCAGTTGACGTTAAAAATGGCACGTTTTGACCGACTGTAATATAACCGCGTTCCCTGTCCATAATAAGCATATTTGGCCGTGATAACAGTTCTGTGTTTTGGTCAGTCGATACCGCCTTGATTAACGCGTTAAAATCTCCACCTGAAAAGATAGCAGCATTATCGGTAAGCAAGTCAATGGCGGTGGTGTTAGTAACAAATCCGGCCTTGTCGAGTGCCAGCTGCATATTCACACCAATTTCGTGCGAGTTATCCAATGCGGTTTCAGTGATAACCGCCTCAATAAAAATTTGTCGTTGTGGTTGGTCAATACCGGACACAAGCGCGTCTATTTTGGCGAGTTGGTCAGCCGTTCCCGACACAATCACAGCGTTAGTGGTTGGGAGTAATTCCGCGCTAAATCCTGTTGCTGAATTGCCTTTAATGGATTGCGTCACCGTCGCTGATAAAGTGGATTTAAGCAAATCGACCACCTTGGAATTACGCACATGATTCAGTCGATAAAGTTTGACAAGGGAGGGCTCAATTTCTTGTATCTCTTCCTCTTTAGGCTTGACCACATACAACCCATTTTCATATTGAACAAAGTAGCCGTGAGAGTTGAGAACGTTATTAAAAAAGGAGGCATATTCGGACGGCTGCAAGTTGGGAGCGGTAAAGCTAACCGAACCCGTCACACCTTGCGATAGAACAATCGGACGGTCTAGTTTTCGTGCGCCCCATGCAACAAATTCAGAGATAGAAAGATTTGAGGTCTCATACACTGGTTCATCAGCAGCAAAGGCAATAGGCGAGACCACCAACCAGAGAATAACGGTAAATTTAACAAGTAAGCGTTTCATGCTGTTCACCTTGACTGATAGTGATATTGCAACGGGATTGAGCGTTGAATTGATAGCCCAATGATTCAAGTTCATGCGAGTTAATGCGGCGTCCTAACTTATCAAGCACAAAATAGATAGGTTCGTCAGGCAGGTGCATATAACTCACTATTTTGTAACCAGAAAAATCAAAATTAACCGGCTTAGTTTCAGCAACCGCTTGAGTAATAACAGCGTCTAACTCAGGCTTATTATGTGGCGCAAAGAAATAAACCAATAAACCAGAAGCTAACGCGCCAAATGTTAGGGCAATTAAACGGGAATATTTGCGAGCATAAATTTTAGTAATGCGCATGATGTTTCTCAGGGTATAGGGCACGGTATAACGACCATGCGTATAGTAGGGAGGCAGCACAGAATAAGTGCCGTGTTCATAATGGTCTGAAAAGGCTTGTTTTGTGTCGTAAGAGTGATAGAGGTCAGTGCCCCACAGATACCACTTATCCACGGTTAAAGAGTTGACGTTATCACCATATTTCACAATCCCAATATGGAGCTTAGGCAGTGGGAGTTTTAATTGCCCTAGTGTAGCAATGCGGATAAGGGTTGAAATAATGGGTATTTGCATACGATCCAGACGACGACAAAAAACGGTATGTTCAGCCAAAGCAAGACGAGCTTGCTTATCAACAATGGAAATATCTTGAACAATAAAGATGATATCCCAACCTAATTTTCTAGCGTGCAAACACCAGTTGATCACATCTTGGCGGCTCTTATCATTCCAAGTTCTGGAGTTAAACCAGGTGCCGCATTCATCAAGCACTAGAAGACCGTTTTTGCGTTCATCGTAAGTAGTATTACCTTTACCGATAGCGTGAAAGTCAGCGAGACTTGGCTTATCAGGTACACGTAAAAGGCGAGTATTTTTCTTGTTGCGACCAAGCATGAATCGAAGATTGATATCAAGATTAGTGGCAACAGGTGCACCACGTAAAAACGCATCACGAATGCGACCGACCGAAGTTAAAGACTTGCCCGCACCTAATTTACCAGTAACAAAATAAACGGCCATTAGCCCGTCACCTTGTTAATAGCGTAAAACTGCCATTGCCAAACCCACTTAATAACACGAGCTGAAAAAATTGCGCTAATACAGGGAATAGCATTATCAGGAATAAAAAAGGCAAAGCCTTGCGATAGCTCAGGCGGTGTTATGTAAGATAAACCGTTAAAAATGGCACTAAGAGCAAGGGCAGTTGTTAAAGTTAAACCAAGTACCATTGTGAGGATAGTCAAGTTAATGGCGATAGAGCGCGTCAAACGAGTAGCAAACCATCCTAAAACCGTTGCCATAAGTTGAGATAAAAAAACAGCGAGTGCAGGCAGTCGCAACAAGTTGCTAATACCATTTAACGCAGGAATGAGGAAAACAGGCATAGTTACCCCTTATTATTCGATGCTTGAATAGGTGCAGGCGTGATACCAGAAAGGACAATGCTAAAAAGTGTCCACGCAGTGTAGATATACAAAATAAAACTGATTAGAGATTTGGCTTTATCTGAAAAATCACAATCAAAAGAAATATCGCCCTGTGGTGTAGGAATGGCAAAGGGAGAGCATGAAGCAGAGGATGGGAAAACGTTCATAAAAGAACTGATATCTGAATTAATTACAGCTTCAATTTCAGAAGTGCCAGAATCATTAACCAAAGCTTGAGCTGCTGATACCGCATTATCATAAGCCATATTGCTAGCGTTATCAGCTGCATCGGCGGCATCAGTAATATAATTAGAAGCGTCACCATAACTAAGTTCATGGTCACCCTGACAATTACGAGGATCAGTAGATGGATCACAAATAGATTCGCCGATACTGCTAATAGCATCTCTTACAGCCATTGATTCACTATGAATTGCATCAACAATAGAGCCGCTGCCTGAATTAACAGCATCAGAGATACCAGCGCCAATGTTAGCTATAATACTGTTTTGTTGAAGTTGTAATAGGCGGTTTTGCTGTGCAATCAAAAAATCCTGATTCATTTGATCAACAATGGACTGACCGACGGCATTAGTGCTGTTTCTGATATCAGTTAATTTGTTTTTAATATCCGCAGAATTTTGATTGATATCTTTGTTGATTTGGCCTAATGCCTGATTATTATCACGATTCATATTTTGAATAGCCTGGACAACTGCTATATCCGTTGAATCATTAGACGTTACTGTATCCGGCTCTGGTTTATCAAAACCGGAACTTGGTGATGATTCCGTTGAATCATTAGGTGAAGTATATCCACCGTCAGGGGGATTAATCGGTGAAGTAGGGTCATAGTCACCCAAGCATTCAGGCCAATTAGAAGAACCTATTAAACAAGATGCTGGACCATCATTACAGGTTGTTTCTAATGATGGCGAAACAATATCATTACCATTATGGCATTGATAATGAAAAATACCATTACTTAATTGACAAGCATTTTGATCTGTTTGTATCTGATCTAATGTAGATTGAAGTTGACAAAATGGAATTGCCTCACATTGGTTTGTAAATTGATTATATTGTTCACCGTCTGAACACTCAGAAGCTTTACATGATAGGATATATGATGTTTGGGAAGTGCATTCAGCTTTCCTTGCAGTAAAAGAAGTTAGAAAAATTTCATTTTGTTGTGAATTAAGACCATAAAACTCAATCGGGACGTTACCATTTGAATATGCTTCTTTTAAATAATAAACATAAGATTGATATCCTAAATCTGATGATTCTAATGAAGATATTTTTGCAGACGCAAGCTCGTCAGGAGAACTACCTTCCCCCTGTGACCAATAATAGTAATAACCAGTCACAAATGTATCGGCAGAATGAGCAGCAAATGAAAACCCAAAAGTCAAAATAATAAGAAGATAAAAGTTTGTTTTAAGGGTCATAAGTAAATATCCGTATAAAGATATGGACGCCTTGACCGCCCATAGAGAGAAACAATTAAGATGCTTTGTTTGCACCTTTCTTGAATAGTTTGATACCAACAAAACCAACGGTTAAAGCGGTAACAATTGGCCAAACCGCCGCAATGATATCGTCAACCAAAGTGGTGATTTCAGTCATTGCAGAAGCAGCACCAGCAGGTAATTCAGCGTGAGCACCAACAGAACCGAGAGCAGCAACAGCCACTACAGAAAAAGTTTTAGTGTTCACGTATTTTTTTACAGTATTAAAATGTTTCATGGTTTTATCTCCTATAAATTAACCACTTGTAGAAATCTCGACCGCACGTTTGAAAGCAAGAATTTGCTTCCCTATCGCAAAGCCAAGGAGAAACACTGTACAAAATGAACCTGTCATAAATTCAATAGATAACATTGCTTATCGTTGACCTCCGATTAACCAACCGAGCGCAATTAACACAAAACAAAGGCCAATAAAGACAAGCAATTGAAAATTGTCTAAGTGATCTAATAATTCGGAAAATTGCGCGTCAGTCATGATTAGCCTTTAGCTTGATTTGGTGTTGGTAATGCGAACAACTGGAAACCATTAAATGAACGGTGTTGACCTTTATCATCCGCGAAAGACATTTCGTTATATTTGATTTGAAATTCAGTTCGAGAGCCAACAAGAGATTTTAAAACTTTGCCAGCTTCGCCCTTGTTCCATAAATCAGCGGAGATTGAAACGCGGATAGTGTCCGTAGGGAATGTCGTTACTAAGTTGATAGTAGCGACCTGCTCAGATTCGCCCGTTGAACGATTGAGTTTTGTAGATTGAATGATGTCGGTTTCATCCAAAATTAAGCCCTGAATTTTCATATTTATTTCCTTTTGTTTTGTTTAAAGATTAAGAGCGACAGTTATTGACACGAGTCCAAGGAAGCGATTATTCCTCTAGCTGTCCGGCTGCGCCGAACAACCAGAGGAATAAGCCGCTTCAAAAGCAAAAGAATCAAAGGCGTACAACTCAAACTCTTCTTTGTAAGACATAAAATCTAAATATTGCTGATAGCGTTCCTCAGCCATTCTTTGATATTCTTGCTCACGTTCCAGAGCATCAAACCAATCAACAACACCGCCCATAATTTTCTGAGAGGCTTTGAGGAATACTTCTTTATTCTCGGTTTTCCATGTTCTAAAACGAGTAGCAACAAACACTTGCTTAAACATCAAACCAGAAATTCTAGCTTGAGCTTTATCACCGTATTTGGTGGCAGAATACTCACCGGATTCAATTAACTTTTCGATACAATCCGGCACTGAATAAACGGTGCGTAGTGGGGCATCTGCATTTTTCTCAGCAATACCACCCATAGCAATACAAAAGGCTTTCCAATCGCCAGAATCGGCAGCCCTGCGAACATTTTCCAAAGCTAAATGCTCGACTTCTGTTAAATCGGTAAACATAGCATCATCCTGTTTGAACTCTTCACGAACACGGCGAAGCTCACGCCAAACCGTAACAGGAGGCGAGCCAATGAATTGAAATTGTCTAATCTGATTAACACGCGCCCAAGTGACAACACGCTCAGCAGCTTGAACACCATCAAGGTTAGAATTGCGGTCTTTTGCAATATGCTGACCATCAATATTTTTACTTAGATATTTAGCGATATAACCAACCGCTGATTTGTCTTTGTCGATTAACTCGGCTTTGAAGCGGTGTTTCTTAGCGCCTGACTCGTCAGGTGAATCAAGCATTGCAAAACGCTGAAACTCAGAGATAACAAAATCTTTATGCTCTGGTTTCATAAAAAATAGAAAATGGTGATGTGGTGTGCCGTCTTGATGCGGTTCAGCAATGCGCATGCCATAAACTTTTACATCTTGTTTATCAATAGACTTACGGAAAGCCTCAAAAACACGCATTAAATATTTGTGCGCATCTTTCGCAGTTGGAGAACCTGCATCGAGCCATTTTTGATTGACCTGACCTTTAGATACAGCATGAAAACGAGACGGAGAAGTAACCGTAAAGAAAACAGAATCGTGTTCTAACTCTTTTGATAGTTCCTCGAAGCCACGCAAGCGGGTGAACATCTCAGCACGTCTAATTTCAGGATTAGAAACAGATTTTGCACTTAACTCATGAAGTGTAAAAAAATTATTTGGGTCATCTTCATCATAAGCAATGGTTTCTTTCAGTGCGATTTCGTTTGACTTGTTACGCTCACGCATACGGTTAACCGAAAAATCAGAGCAATACACTTGCTTATGCTTTTGAACTAACTCCAAATCACGGGCAGCCAGCTCAACATTCAAAGCACATTTTCTGCGAAGTTGACGACGCCACCAAATAGGATCACAAGCACGATTCACAAGAGAAAAAAGCTCGCCTGTTTTGGTTTTTTTCTTCACTTCATCTTCACGGAACGCCAAACCAGAATAAGAAAGAAAATGCTCAACATAAGCAAAGCATGAATCCACATCATCTTTCATATTGGAAATTTTAAGGCGTAAGTTTTCAGCCTTTTCATTGGCTAATTCTTTGATTTGGTCATCGCTCATGGTTGATGGATAACCATTTTGATGAAGTCGATCTGATGCTGCTTGAACCGTAGAAAGGGCAGTGAAGTAATCTTTCTTTTTCAGAATGTCGATAAAAGAACGCTTCATGTGTGCAGAAAAATCACGGTGACCTTTAAGGGCTTTAATTACTGCATCACAAGGACTGTTAAAAGTAGGCTTGATTAGAAATGAAAGATCACGGATATGAATATGGTTTTCATCATAACCGAACAAATCGACATGGCTTGGATAATTACCCTTAGTGTGGTCAACAAAGCCAGAACGGATAAACTGATCATCATGAATATGTTCAGCCGTTGCCCACGATTGGACAGGGACAAAATTAATCCATTCCTCGAAACCTGTTTGTTCGTCTCTGACTAGTTGATACATAACAGCCCCCTTAAATTAACCTTTTGAACTAGTTAAAAATTCATGAGGAAAAGAAGAATTAAAACGGTTTAATTCATTGCCTTCTAAAAAGTACAAAGAACCATCAAAAACCAAAGAATATAATTCTCTTGAAGTTGGAATTGGCTCACCAAAAGAATCAAGCTCATAAAGACGAGCTAAAGAAATTGATGAATCGGGAGAAAGAGACTGATCATTAACAGAAACAGATGAAACCAAGCCATCTGTTTCAGTGATATGAAGTTTAAAACCAAAAAATTCTAAAATTTTAGTATGCAGATAAGGTTTACTTTCCATAATTAACACCCCTGAAATGTCATTTTAAAAATTGCATGGAGGCGACCGCTCAAAAGTAAGATTCAGGGTCAGACCTCCAAGCGGTCTAAGAAGTGACCACCAAAGGGATAAGCGTCAAGGGCGAACCCCTAAGGCGGTCAAATATGCGAATTTGCATATAGTTAATATCCATTTTTGCATATTGTAAATATCCGAAATTGGATAGTGATCGGCTATGATTAGAGCAATAGAGAGAAATGAGAGATTTTAAAAATGTATATAAACGAACTATTAGACGCCTATAAAACGACTAAAAACTATGTGCAAGACAAGCAAATTGCGCATGACTTAGGAATAAGCACTCAAAAACTATCAAACATAAGAAATGGAGTTAGATATCTAACTGAAAATGAAGCACTTTTTATTGCAAGCGAGATTGGTGCAGATACAGAAACCGTGCTTGTATATTTAGCCGCAGATAAAGCGAAAAGCTACGAAGCAAAACGAGCATGGGAAAACATCGCAAAAAAGTATAACGGTTTGGGATTATCAGCAATTTCAATGGGTTGCGGAGCGTTGGCCGTCATGGTTTCAAGCCTGAATGAGACACTAACTAACTACGCATTATGTATATTATGTTAAATAAGGTGTGACTATGCGTTAAATGTATTGAATTACTCCTATAATCTGCTTAAATCTACGTTTTACCTCTCATTTTTTCTTTAATATTTCGACGTTTTTCTGGTACTAAAAACCGGCTTAGTTCGACGCTAAACTTCTCGGGCATTTATGTCCGTTTTTGCTGATGACTCTCTATTCCGCTATTTTCTATAGATAATAAAAACGCCAATATTGCGCTGAATATTGGCGTTCTTCAGTTATATAGATCAACCTGTCTACACAGAGTTAGTTATGCCTTCCAAAGATTATTCTGGCGCACTACACTCATCGATTAACGATTTAGGCTGGATACTTAAAATCTTGTATTGGCCCTGTAGATTACGGTAAACCTTAGTTTCGTAAGTGGTACCATCTTCAATGCTGAAGACGACGTTGTAGTTTTTACCCGCCACGACTTGCTCTTGTACAGAAAGCACTTCTTTCACTGAATGAGAGCCTTCTAGGCTTGTGGCTGCTAATAAAGCGGCTTGTCTGGCTTCCGGGGTCACTTCAGTTTCTTTCCATCCACCTGGAATGACTTTTACAGATTCACACTTCACTTTTAACTCTGGATCTTGTGCTGGTTCATTTGAACTGCATGCAGTCACTGTTAATGCTGCTGCGGAAATAAGAAGTATTTTTTTATACATAGTTTATCCTACGTTTTTGTTATCTAACCCGATTATGAGCGATGTTCATCAATTTCGATATAGGCTTCATCGGTAATTTTAGCAATTTGCTTATCATCTTCTGTAATTTTTGTGTTTTTCCAGCTCCCTCGAGCAAACCAAGCAACAGAAAATAGCGCTACGATAATATTGGTTATGGCAAATGACCACCAAATACCGGCTGAATTTAGCGAAGTGTGTTTTGACAGTATATAAGCGAGCGGAAATTGAATAACCCATTGTGAAAGCAATGAAATTAGCATGGTGTTCAACATGTTACCTGAAGCTCTAAACGCTGATACAACGCATAACTGAACGCCAATGAACCCCCAAGTTAGACACATTGTTCGTACAAATTGAGCACCGTTTTCAATGACGGCCGCATCATCGGGAATAAAGAATGCCACACATTGCTCTGCAAAAATATAAGCAAAAATACCTAAAATGGTAAGTGCAATCCATCCCCAAATCGTACCAAGAACCGTGATTTTCGAGGCTCTTTCAATGTTTTTCGCACCTATATTTTGCCCTACAAGTGTCGATACTGCCATTGATAAGCCCATCGCAGGAATAGTGACGATTTGTAAAATAGTTGAGCCAACACCATAAGAAGCAATAGTGATGGTGCCAAAGCTCGCGACAAGAAATGACATCATCATTAGGCCGAGTGCCCGAGCAGATAGTTCAACAGAACCCGGCGCACCAAGGAAAAAGGCACGTTTAATGTAACTGAAATCAGGTTTAAAACTACTTAAAGTAAGATGAATACCATGTTTTCCACGGAAGAAAATACACATGCCAACGATAGCGGCTATGCCTTGCGTGACTAAAGTGGCAAGTGCAGCCCCCATCACCCCTAACCCTTCAAATTGGCCAAACCCGAAGATAAATAGCGGATCGAGTCCAAAGTTAAGAATGACGGTACCGAGCACAATCAATAGTGGCACTTTTACTTGGCCGATGCCGCGCATAATGGATTGGAACATGGCATAAGTGAAAACAAAAATGACACCAATAAATGACACATGCATGAAATTTAGTGCGTCGTGATACACGGCTTCTTCCACGCCTAGTAAGGTCAGAAAATAAGGTGATAACACATAGCCCGTGAGGCCCAGTGTCATTGCCGTGACCACTACCATTAACATAGTTTGTGCCGCCACGTGGTTCACCATTTTTTGATTACCTGCTCCCATGTATTGAGCCGACAATGTTGCGCCCGCCATCGCCAAACCCGCACCAAGGGCAATAACTAAAAATGTCACCGGCGTACTAACTGAAACGGCGGCAACTTGTGCCGCGCCTAAACGGCCAACCCAAAAGGCATCCGTTAGTTGATAAGCCGATTGTAGGATTTGCGCTAATACGATGGGCACTGCGAGAGAAAGTAAGGCCCGATTGATCGAGCCTTCAAAAATATGCTGACGGTTCATGAGTGGACCTTATTGGTGAGAAAACTGATTATTCGCTTATTACAAAAGGATTAACCACCGGCTAATTTAACTATGTGCCCTTTTTTCTCTAGGTGAATTTTGATCTTTTCTCTATTGTCGCCTTGAATTTCTATGTTGCCATCTTTAACGCTACCGCCACATCCACATATTTTTTTTAGCTCTGCTGCTACTAGCTTTAATTCAGTGTCAGCCATATCTAAGCCGGTAACAATACAGACCCCCTTTCCTTTACGGCCTTTTGTTTCTCGCTGTATGCGAACAATACCATCGCCCTTTGGTCGCTCTGCGACAGGTTTTTCTTGTTTAATGCGACCAGTTTCTGTGGAATAAACGAGAGACATACACTTTACCTATAATGTTTGTTGAATAGTGATAAATACAATACTAATTTATGCTTCAAGCCTTTGATAGTGTTAAGCTAATTTTTACGTTAATTTCATTATGATATTGGATTTGATTATAGCAGCGGAATCTAGGCGGTGAGATGAGAAAAGAGATCCCAATTCAGACTAACCCTGAGATTATAAAACAAAGTATTGAACGCTTTTCTAAGCCGGTAAGCTATGCCGCTTTTAGCCAACTTACGGTCGGGTTGTATTCACATAACTCATTGCTATCCATGGTGAATGATTGGAACCGCTTTGTGGATTTTTGTCGTTCACGCCATGTTAGCCCACTGCCCGCCTCTGTGACCGCTATTCGATTGTTTTTAGAGTCTGAAAGCCGTGAACGAAAGTTTGCCTCTATACGTCGTTATAGTTTAACCATTGGGCTTGTACATCGATTACATGCATTACCCGAGCCAACGAATCATCGACAAGTTCATTTTGTGCTTTCAGCTATTCGTAATATGAAAAAAGGTGATGCAACCCAAGCCACCCCCTTCACCCGAAATCATCTTGATGAGATGTATTTACGGTTAAATAAAAGTGATTCTATTAAAGACCTACGTGATCTTATCATTTACAGCTTAATGTTCGAGTGCATGTTAAAGCGTGGTCAGCTAAGAACGTTAACTGTAGACAATATTCAATTCTCACAACCATACCAAGCGGCATTATTGTTAGCAGATAAATCGTATAGGCTTAGTGAGCGTACGACAGCTTTAGTGCAACGTTGGCTTGAAGTCTTAGGTGAAAGCTATCGCGGCATTCTTTTTTGCCGTATAGATAAGCATGGTAATTTGGGCGTTGACCCACTGAATGACTCTTCTATATACCGTATTTTCAGGCGAGCGAGCCAGTTACTTAATTTACCTTCACATCTTTCGTTCTCAGGACAATCTTCTCGAATTGGCGCTGCGCAAGATTTGTATAAAAAAGGCTATAACTTAAGACAAATCCAACATCTTGGCCGCTGGTCTAGCATCGTCATGCCTGCTCAGTATCTTGGGAAATACGCGTTATCTGAATCAGAGCAGTTGATTTTCAAAAAAATAAAAAGCTGGGATTAGCCCCCAGCTTTTTAGATTGTCCAGACCAAGTTATCTCTATTTTTTATCCGCGATGCCCGCATGGATCGAGCTTGACAGAAATTCACTAAACTTATGGCCATTATGCTCCATTAGTTTAGGGAACATTGAAATAGGCGTCATGCCTGGGAAAGTATTCACTTCATTAAGATAAATCTCCCCGTCCTGAGTTAAGAAGAAATCAATTCGAGACAGATTTTTTAAATTCATGTGTACAAACACTTTTTTAGAGTGTTCATATATAGCTTTATGTTGTGATTTAGTCAGTCCTTGAGCTTCAAGTACCGTAGAGGAATGGCTATCTGTGCTGTATTTTTCATCATAAGTATAAAAAACGCCTTCTGGGGCAATCACTTCACCAGGCTTGGTTATCACTAGCTCACCATTGAGTTGGTAGGCTGCTACTTCTAATTCCCTTGGCTTGACTGATTTTTCTATCAAAACCTGCTCGGAATACTGGAAAGCATTAGAAATGGCTTCCGCTAAATCTTCTTTTTTGGTGACACTGTAACACCCAACGGAAGATCCTTGTCGTGCCGCTTTAATGAATACTTTCCCCCAAGTATCAAAGGCTTGTTCAGCAATAGCTTGGGATTCTTGGGTGTTCTCGGTTAGGAATCGGTATGGTGTATTCGGGATGTTTAGCGCGTCATACCAGAGTTTAGAGGTGATTTTATTAAAGCTATTTGAACTGGCTTCAGGCCCGCACCCAAGGTATGGGATATTTGCCATTTCAAGTAAAGACTGGATGTCCCCTGTTTCGCCGGGAAAACCGTGTATACATGGCACGACATAGTCAATGTGTTGTGCGGTAAGGTCATCGCCCTTTAGGCAAGAGTGAGCAATGTCTAATTCAACCTTTTCACCGCTAGAGACAAACCAGGCTTCAGGCTTAATTTCGACCTTTATAACATTGAATTCAGGTGAAAGTTGGAGCTGCTGTTCGAGATACTTGGCTGAAACAAGAGAAACTTCATGCTCAGAGGAGCCGCCACCGCATAGTAAGAGAATATTTTTCATTGTAATTTCGACGCTGTCATTGGTTTGAATGCTATTACCGTAATCATAATGTTTTATCGCTTTAAGGGTAGCCTTAAATTGAATAAAACAGTCAAAATATGATTAAAAAGGAGCGCCTTGGCACCCCTTTGTTGTTTTTGTATTCAGTTTATGACTTATGGCAACTTTTTCAGCGTTGGATATTGCGAGTTAGTAATAGAATCAACGCTTTTCACGAATGGGCCCATGTTTTGGAATTCCATAGGAAGGCGTAAAATCGCATCTTTCGCTTCTTTAGATGATGTAAAGTTACCAAATAGCAAACTGTGCCATTGTTTTCCGTTCACCGTTTTAACGTTTTCCCATTTAGGTTGGTTAGACGGTAAGTTAGCGGCGGTTTCTAATAGATTTTTTTCGTTTTCTAGCGCAGCAACTTGAACTACAAAATTACCTGATTGTGGTTGCGCTGCGTTGTTATCTTCAGGGTAGAAAACTTTGACCGTAGAAGCAGAAGATTCAGCTTGCGCGTTATCTTCACTGCTTGGGCTTAATTTCACTACTTTTTTACCCGATTCAGTCGTTTGAGGCTGTTCTGATGCAACATCTTGAGTATGAAGGTCTTCTTCTAACGGCGCTGCACTTGAATCCGTTAGCGGTTGCTGAACTTCATCGGTTTGATAAGTCTCTTGATACGTTTCAGTTGATACTTCGCTATCGTAGTCTGACGATGAACAAGCGGCTAAAAATAGTACGGAAAGTGAGATGATTGCTATTTTCTTCATAATAAGGCCAAAGTATTTAAAAAATTCTTTCCACATCATGCCTTTGAGATCAATGAATATCAAGGCTAATAGCGATTAGAAAGTGATATGTTTGTCATTTTCCGCTTTCGTTGATGATTTTTGTAGCGATAGATCACAGCTAGCTATTTGTGGAAAGATGTTCGTTATGGTTTTGATTAAAATGAATCTCAGGATATGTGGTAATCCATCAACGGTGAAAACATGTTAACACTCAATAAATTGCTTAAACCGACTTCTATCGCGGTGATTGGTGCTTCTCAGCGCCCTTTCCGTGCAGGTTCAATCGTGATGCAAAATTTACTTAATGGTGGATTTCAGGGCGTTATTATGCCAGTTACGCCTAAATACAAATCGGTAAGCGGTGTGCTAGCCTATCCAAGCATAGATCTATTACCACTCATTCCCGATCTTGCCATTGTGTGCACGAAAGCCAAAATAAACAAAGAGATCTTTAGCCAACTCGCAGCCAAAGGCACTGGCGCTGTGATTGTTGTTTCTGCTGATATGTATCAGCAAGATGCGGACTCTGAGCAAACACTGGATGAAGCCTGCCTTGCTATTGCTCGGAAAGCCGGCATGCGTGTTCTTGGTTCAAACAGCCTTGGCGTGATTTTACCTTGGATGAACATCAATGCATCGCTCTCTCCTGTAACCGCATCTAAAGGTAATATCGCGTTTATTTCGCAGTCTGCTGCAGTCTGTACCACAATACTTGATTGGGCCAATGATAAAGAAATTGGCTTCTCTACCTTTATCTCTTTAGGCAATGCCGTCGATGTCGATTTCCCTGAGTTACTCGATAACCTATCGATGGACAGCAAAACGTCAGCGATCTTACTTTATGTCGATTCGATTAAAGACGCGCGACGCTTTATGTCTGCAGCACGAAGTGCTTCGCGGAATCGACGTATCTTGGTGTTGAAATCTGGTCGTAGTGTCGAAGGTCAACAAGCCGCATCGTTACACACTCGTGGGAATCAAAGCATTGATATTATTTATGATTCTGCTATCAAGCGCTCTGGTATGCTACGTGTAAATAATACCCATGAATTATTTGCTGCCCTAGAGACGCTTACTCACTCCGTGCCTTTACGTGGTGAGCGGCTTGCGATTATTACCAATGGTGGCGGCCCAGGTGTGATGGCGGTGGATGAGCTAATTCATCGTGGCGGAAAGTTAGCGTCATTGTCCGATGAAACGAAAGAACAGCTTGATAGAATCCTGCCTTCTAGTTGGTCTGGCAGTAACCCGATTGATCTTGTCGGCGATGCGGATAGTAAGCGCTATGCGGATGTCATGAATGTACTGCTCGATAGTGAGCAAATCGATGCCATTTTGATCATGCACAGCCCTTCTGCTATTTCACATCCTACTGAAACTGCCCAGGCTGTTATCGACTGCGTTCAGTCACATAAGAAAAGTCGACGCTTTAATATCTTGACCAATTGGTCGGGTGAAATGACGTCTAAAGAAGCACGAAGCCTATTTACTAAAGCCGGTATTCCAACCTATCGAACCCCAGAAGGCGCCGTTGGGGCTTACATGCATTTAGTTGAATATCGTCGTAATCAAAAGCAGTTGATGGAAACGCCTTCTTCAGTTGAGCTTCGTAACCCAACTCAACTTGCGCAAGCGCGTGATTGGGTTCAGCAGCATATTCAAGAGTCCACCAGCCAATTTGAATCTCATCAGATAATTCATTTACTTAAAAGTTATGATGTCTCTGTATTGCCGTCATGGCTTGCTTCTGATGCCAGTGAAGCTGTACATGTGAGTGAAAAAATCGGTTATCCAGTTGCCGTTAAATTACGATCACCTGATATTGTGCATAAATCGGAAGTTCAAGGCGTTATGCTCAATTTACGCAATGCCAATGAGGTTGCCAGCGCTACGCAAGCGATCATGGATCGTACTTCATTGCAGTTCCCCGCCGCTTTGATTCAAGGTGTTTCGGTGCAAAGTATGGCGAGCCGCGCTGGCTCACAAGAGTTACGAATTCGTATTGAAACCGACCCTATTTTTGGCCCAGTGATCATGTTAGGCCAAGGAGGGACAGAATGGGATGTGGCCGAAGACGCGTCGGTTGCGTTACTGCCTCTAAATATGGCGCTCGCTCGTTACTTGGTCATTCGTTCAATGCGAGTGGGTAAACTGCGTTTAGAGCAATTACCCAACCCCGTCGATACGATTGCGTTATGTAAGCTCTTAGTGCGACTTTCCCAGATGATGATCGATAATCCTGAAATCATCAGTCTCGACTTACATCCATTGCTCGCAGTCAGTGATGAATTTACCGTTATTGATGCCCGGCTTGAATTAAGGGCGAAGCAAGGTGAAAAACGTCAGCGTCTTGCAATTAAGCCCTACCCAGTTGAACATGAACAACATGTAACATTGAAAAATGGTGAAAGTTGTCTATTGCGTCCTGTGTTACCTGAAGATGAAGCTAATATGGCTCACTTTATTACCCAAGTATCACGAGAGGATTTGTACAAACGATTTTTCTCAGAAGTGGGTGAATTTAACCATGAAGCGCTCGCCAATTTAACGCAAATCGATTTTGACCGTGAAATGGCATTTGTGGCAATTCAAGTAGAAGAAACTGGCCATGAAGTGATGTTGGGGGTCGCCAGAGTGATTGCTGATCCAAATAACTATGATGCTGAGTTTTCTATTCTTATCCGCTCCGATCTAAAAGGAATGGGATTGGGAAGAATATTGATGGAAAAATTGATTGCTTACAGTCGAAGTAAAGGAACGGCACGTTTAACGGGTATCACCATGCCTTCCAATAAAGGCATGGTTCAGTTAGCGAAGAAATTAAATTTTAAAACGGAAACGCATTTTGAAGACAATATCGTTGATATGCTTCTGGCGCTATAAATGATCGTATATACAACTGTTTGAGTTGAGATAATCTTGTTTCCAGTGCTTTTTAAGGTATTGAATACACCAAGATTTTGCTTTGCCCATTTTATTACGTCGCCAAGCAATCACTAACTCCATGGCTTGATCGTTTGTGCCGTGTATTTTCTGTAGCAGCCCTTTTTCTATCAAAGGTGTGGCAACATTTTCTGGCATAGTACCAATTCCCAACCCCATGCATAAGGCTTCGATTTTTGCGTTGAAGTTACTCACGGTTAAACGCGGTTGCTCGTCCAACAGATTTTTCGTCAATGTCGGGGATGTTCTAGCGGTATCCGCAATCACAATGGCTCGGTATTTCAAACGTGCTTGTTGATCGAAATCAGCCGTGCGCTTATGCACAATATGATCGGGAGCGGCTACCCATATCATGTTCAGCTCACCTAATGGATCGACTTTAACATCAATCGGCAAATGTTCCGGTTTCGGACAAATAAGAATATCAGCACGGTCATAAGATAGCGCTTCCCAATTTCCGGCTAAGGTTTCTTCTTGCAGCTTTAGCCGTGTTTTCGATTGCTCTTCCAGTTGATTGAGTAATGGGAAGAAAGTCCTAATTGGGATTAAACAATCATAGGCTATGGTCACATCCAATTCCCAGCCATGGGCGAGAATGTTGGCATCAGAAATCAGTTCATTCGAAGCGGCAATTAATGCACGCCCTCTTTCTAATATAAATTGCCCTGCTTGTGTAAATACGGCTTTATGACCAGAACGATCAAATATGACCAAATCCAGATCCTGTTCGAGTTTTTGCACTTGATAACTAAGAGAAGAAGGTGCGCGATTCAGCTCTTGGGCAGCGGCTGCAAAACTTCCTCGTCTTGCAATTGCATCAAGCACATGGAGCGCTTCTAAAGTAATGCTGTTATTCAAAGTTCCTTCCTTAATGCTTTAATTTAGTGATTTATGTCACATTTATGAATTTTTGCCAACATGAGAAAAACATGAACGAATAAACATTTAAGTTATTGTTTATTAAGCAATAACTATGGCTTTTCAGTATTAATGTTAATCTATCTGTTAAATAAATAGTAAATATAAATGATAGTTATTATCATTCTTGTTTATTAGAATGCGCCCATCAACAACATAGGGAATGGAATAACTATATGTACCCCACTAACATTAAGCCATCATTATTGGCTTGTAGTATTGCTCTTACTTTAACGCCTGCAGCTTACGCGGCACAAGAATTAACTGCACTTGAAGAAGTTGTGGTATCCGCTACTCGTACAGAGCAAGCGGTGAAAGATGTCTCCTCTTCGGTTGCCTCTGTCTCGTCCCAATCAATGGAATCTCAACTTGCGACAGACCCTCAACAAGCATTGAAATACACACCTGGTGTGGAAGTTCAAGGCCATGGTCGCTTTGGTATTTCAGATTACAATATTCGCGGTACTGAAGGCGATAAAATCAAAGTCATGGTGGATGGTGTTGAACAAGCCTCACCCTATAACCCTGGTGCAACAGAACAGCGTCACTACCCTGGTACGGTTGAAGTCGATTCATTAACTGCAATTGAAGTCAATAAAGGCCCTTCTTCGACTTTGTATGGTTCAGACGCCTTGGGTGGCGCGGTTTTATTTAAGACGAAAGATCCTTCTGATGTACTTGTGACCGATGGAAATGAAAACCGCTTTGGGATTAAATCAGGGTATACCTCTGCAGACGAAACCTTTAAAAACACCGCCACATGGGCAATGCGCCAAGATGACCTAGAGACCTTACTGATCGTAACTTACGCTGATGGCAGCGAAACGGAAACTCATGGCTCTGGTGCTGATGTGGCTGGCGGTGAACGTGGTGCTGCTGATCCAGCTGATAAGAAAATCGGTAATTTGTTAGGTAAAGTTTACTACCGTCTGAATGATAATCATCGTATTGGTTTAGTTGCGGAGTACTATCAACGACGTTATGACGAGCAAGAGCTACATTATGATGGTTACTCGATCATGATGCCAGGCAGCGGTATGCCAATGATTACTTACGCCGATAACTACAATAAAGATAATGTGAGTCGTCTACGTGTCGGTGTGAATCATGAATGGACCATGAGCAACGTGATGGCAGACAGCTTGAAATGGTCTTTGAACTATCAACAAAGCGATTCTGAATATAAGAACTACGATACATCAACTGGCATGATGGGATCGGGTAAACGTATGCGTTATCGTGACGCAGGTGATGATTTAATTCAGTTTGATGCTCAGTTTGATAAGTTGGCAGAATTTGCTAATAGCTATCACCAATTCACCTATGGTCTCACTTATATTCATGATCAGTTTGCGTTGGATAATACCGATTATAAATACGATTTAGGAACTGTCACGCCAGGTAGCACAGGTGTACCAGATGCTACATTGCAAAAATGGGGACTCTTTTTACAAGACCAAGCCTTCTTCTTAGATGAAACCTTAGTGTTAACGGCGGGTGTTCGTTATGACGGCTTTAGAACGGACCCAGAGGCAGATGAACAGTTTGATACTGATTATCCATCTAATAGTGAAGATGCCATCACAGGTAAACTTGGCGCGGTGTACCACATTTCGAATCATTTCAGTACTTTTGCACAAATCAGCCAAGGCTTTAAAGCGCCGAGCGTAGAAGACCTTTACTACTACTATAACCAAGGGGCGATTTTTAATCCTAACCCCGACCTTAAAGCAGAAAAAAGCTTAGCTTATGAGCTTGGTTTTAGAGGTTACAGTGATGTAGGTCGCTTTGAAATCAGTGCGTTTTATAATGATTATACTGACTTTATTGATGGCTATAACACTGGTGAGCAGCAAGATGGTAAAGATGTTTATACCACTGAAAATATTGCTAATGCCGAAATTTACGGTATTGAATTTTCTTCAACTGTTAATCTGGATGCAGCCTTTAATGCGCCACGTGGCTTATATTCTAAATTCTCAGTCGCCTACGCTGAAGGTCGAGATAAAGACAAGGACGTACATTTAGATTCTGTTGCTCCGCTGACCGGTGTGGTAGGAATTGGTTACGATAGTCTTAACCGTAATTACGGTGGTCTCGTTAATGTCACTATGGTAGCAAGTAAAGATGATTGGTCTGATGAAACCGTCGAAGCTGTGTCTGGTTATACGCTTGTTGACCTCACTGCTTATTACCGCCCTATTAATGACTTAACTTTGCGTGCCGGTCTGTTTAATGCCTTTGATAAGAAATACTGGCTATATTCAGATATGGAGTCAGGTTACTCTACTGCTAGCCGAGATTTTTACTCTCAACCAGGGCGTAACTGGGGTGTGAGCTTAGATTATCAATTCTAATTAAGTTTGAATTTAGTTTGTTACGAAAGCCACAGATTACGGTCTGTGGCTTTTTCGTCTAACAAATTATCTAGCCTTAAAAATCCCTAATAATAAAAACAAAAAAGCCAGCATAATCGCTGACTTTTCGTTATTACATCAATTACAACAAAGGGTTTAAAAAACGGTTTGTAATCAATTAAGCTTTGTTTGACAAAGATTTTTCGTGTTTAACCATCACCACGCCGGCAATGATAAAAGCAACGATAAGAGCTAATGACATGCTCATAATTTCCCCTAGATTTTTGTAGACTAAATAGACAGTCCAAATAGAAATCGAAGAAATTATACCCATTAATGTTATCAATATGTATTGCTAATATTTTGTTTTGCGATTTATCTATCACTTTGTATTAACAAAATGGTCTACGCGAAAGCATAACCTTTATCAGTAGCAATGATTTAACTCTTATCGAATTTATTTAATGTCATTACTACACTTCAGGATAACCTTGCGGGTTGTTTGATTGCCATCGCCATGTATCTGCCGTCATTTCTTCTAAGCTACGAGTCGCTTTCCATTGAAGCTCTTTCTCTGCTTTAGCTGGATCGGCCCAACATTCAGCAATATCACCGGGTCTGCGATCTACAATCTTATAAGCTACTTTTTGGCCAGAAGCTTTTTCAAAAGCAGCTACCATTTCTAATACACTATTACCCTTGCCCGTACCTAAGTTATAGATGTGCAAGCCTTGTTTGCTGCCAACATGTTTCAGAGCGGCTAAGTGTCCGTCAGCTAAGTCCATAACATGAATATAATCACGTACACCTGTGCCATCTTTAGTCGGATAGTCCCCACCAAAGACTGATAAGAATTCACGACGACCGACCGCAACTTGCGCAACAAATGGCATTAAGTTATTTGGAATACCTTGTGGATCTTCCCCTAGTTCACCAGAAGGATGTGAACCAACAGGGTTAAAGTAGCGTAGTAGCGTAATGCTCCAATCAGGGTTTGCAGATTGAAAATCGGTTAAACATTCTTCAACAATCAATTTACTGCGGCCATAAGGATTGGTCGCACTGGTTGGAAAGTTTTCCAGAATAGGCACAGAGGCAGGATCACCATAGACGGTAGCCGATGAGCTGAATACCAGTGATTTCACGCCAGATTCACGCATTGCATCAACTAATACTAGCGTGCCATGGACGTTGTTATCGTAATATTCTAAAGGCTTGGCTACAGATTCTCCCACCGCTTTGAGACCGGCAAAATGAATGACAGAATCAATATTATATTGTGTTAACACTTGAGTTAATGCTGCTTTGTCGCGAATGTCGCCTTCGACAAAAATAGGACGAACACCAGACACTTTTTCAATGCGATCAAGAACAGCAGGTTTGCTATTGTAGAGGTTATCAAAAATGATTGGCGTCATGCCTGCTTCAATCATTTGAATGCATGTGTGGCTGCCGATATATCCCATTCCACCAGTAACTAAAACAAACATAGGAATCCTCGAATTTTGTGATTTTCTTAATTGCGCTAACCATACAACATTGCACCTTGTAGATATACCCTTCTAGTGTCAATATTATGAGGTTAACTCATTGTATAGAGCGATAATTCATGACATTGGAAACAGCAAAATTAAAACTGAACTGTGATATGGGTGAAAGTTTTGGCCATTGGAATATGGGGAATGACGAAGCCGTGATCCCCTATGTGCACATGGCCAATATTGCTTGCGGATTTCACGCATCAGATCCGGATTCGATGGCAAAAACGATTCAACTCGCAGTCAAACATAATGTCAGTATTGGTGCTCACCCTTCTTATCAAGATCTACTCGGATTTGGTCGGCGCTCTATTCCCCATACTCCAGAACAAATTTCTCACCTTATCAGCTACCAAGTTGGTGCGATCCAAAGTTTAGCTCAGTTTTATGACACGCAAGTGGATTACGTAAAGCCTCACGGTGCGTTATATAACGATATGATGTCGAATTTAGAGATTTTTGAAGCAATTGTGCAAGCAGTGATGCCAACAGGGTTGCCTTTAATGGTCTTGGCAAAAAAAGATAATAGTGCTTATTTAGATATTGCGGATGATTACAATGTGCCTTTACTATTTGAAGCCTTTGCCGACCGAGCATATAAAGACGATGGCTCTTTAGTGCCACGTCAGCACCCAAACGCAGTGCATACCAATGCGGAAGATATTTTTTATCAAGCCATGCAGTTAGCGAATTTTGGTACAGTGACGACGATAAAAGGACACACGCTTGAACTGCAAGCCGATACACTTTGCGTGCACGGTGACAACGAAGAGTCTATTGCCGTTGTTAAACGTATTTATAGCGCCCTTAACAAACCACTCTAATACAGGCTATTTCTCAGAGCGCAATAAAGTATCAAGTTGATCCACTACTTCAGCCCAATCGGCATCTTCTTCTTTGGCCTCTTTAAGAAATTCCGATTGTGATTGATTCCAAAAATCCGCTGTATGTAGAGGCGCAGTATGATCGAGTTTATGTGAATAATGCTCAATAAACTTTTGAATGTCGTTACGCGAACTTGGTAAACCCAGCTGTTCAAACAAAGTTTCTAAACTGTGTTGATGCATTTCCATAGCGCCTCCTTTGCATTCGCTTAAATTTGATGGCTTTATCTGAGCCTTTATCTAAGCATAGAACAGAAACTATGATTTATTTTGTATTAGATGGACTAACATCATCCCTACCATCATAGCAACAATAAAGCCAAGCAGGCCGAAATTGAAATTAGAAATAGAAGCTAAAGCAGGCCCAGGGCAAATACCGGCAAGCCCCCAACCCAGCCCCAAAAGACTGGCACCCGCGATCAGTTTTCCATCAATGCTCTTCAATTGATTAAGACTAAAAACACTATTATCCAATGCATGGCCACGTGGTTTGATAATGAAATGATAGAAAGGGACAAAAACCATCAATGCCCCACCCATCACAAAGGCTAGATCGATTTTCCACTCACCAGCGACATCAAGAAAAGCTATGACTTTTGCAGGATCGGCCATACCTGATAACACCATGCCGGCACCAAAAAGTAGCCCCGACAATAAAGGAATAAATACGTATTTTTTCATTTGGGCAACCTTATAAAAGATGTAAACGGATGAAAACAACAACCGCGGCTACTAACATGAATGTCAGAGTCGCCACAATAGAACGAAAAGAAAAGCGGCCCATACCGCAGATGCCGTGACCACTTGTACATCCATTGCCCAACTTAGTCCCTATTCCAACCATCAGGCCAGCAAATAGCATCATGACAAATGTACTGCTGTACTGTGTGGGAATATGGCTAAAGCTGGGTTGCATGAGTCCGTTGGTAATGAAACCACCAAGCATCAAACCGATGAGAAACTGAATACGCCAGTTTCTATCTGAGTTGTTTCGGGTTAATGCCCCACTTAGAATTCCACTAATACCGGCAATTTTTCCTTTAAATAACAGTAATATCGACGCTGAAATACCGAGAAGGATTCCGCCTACTAATGCATTCCATGGAATAGTCATACGTTTCTCCTGTTGGATTATATTTGACAGATATTATATTAGCCTATAATTTATTAGCAACTACTAAAATATAAAAGAGGTCTTTATGAAAATTATTATCGTAGGCGGTGTTGCTGGTGGAGCTTCTGCTGCTGCAAGAGCAAGAAGATTAAGTGAAGATGCCGAGATCATTATGTTTGAACGAGGACCTTACGTGTCCTTTGCTAATTGCGGACTGCCATACCATATTGGTGGTGATATACAGCAAAGGGATAAATTATTATTACAAACGCCAGAAAGTTTTTTAGCTCGCTTTAATGTCGATGTACGCGTGATGAATGAAGTGATCTCAATCGATCGTCAAGCAAAAACGATTAAGGTGAGAAATGTATTAGACGGTAGAGAATATGCAGAAAGTTATGATTTCTTACTATTAAGTCCTGGTGCCGCACCTATTGTGCCGCCTATTCCAGGGATTGATAATTCATTGACACATTCATTACGAAATATTCCAGATATGGATCGCATTATCGATGTGATTAAAAACAATAAACCCAATCATGCCACTGTTGTCGGCGGAGGCTTTATTGGTTTAGAGATGATGGAATCTTTACATCAATTAGGCATACACACTTCATTGATCGAAATGGCGGATCAAGTCATGACACCGGTCGATAAAGAAATGGCGGGGTTTGTACACAGTGAAATCCGTTCTAAAGATGTCGATTTACGTCTAGGTGTCGCGTTAAAAGAGGTAACGCAGTTAGATGATAGTCATCTGAAATTAACCTTGAGCAATGGTGAGGATTTAACCACGGGCTTACTGATTATGGCGATTGGTGTTAAGCCGGAGATTCGTTTAGCAAAAGATGCAGGTATAGACATTGGGGAGCTTGGTGGCATTGTGGTTAATGCACAAATGCAAACGAATGATCCTTCGATTTACGCGGTTGGTGACGCCATTGAAGATCAAGATTTTGTCACGGGTAACCCTGGGCTTGTCCCGCTTGCTGGCCCTGCTAATCGACAAGGCAGAATGGCTGCAGACAATATGTTTGGCCGTAACGAAAGCTATCAAGGCACACAAGGTACCGCTATTTGTAAGATCTTTGATTTAGCAGTAGCGTCAGTCGGTAAAAACGAGAAACAATTACAGCGTGAACAAATGGCATATGAAAAAGTCTATGTCCATACGACTAGCCACGCGAGTTACTACCCAGGTGCAGAAACGGTATCACTCAAGCTTCTGTTTTCTCCATCTACTGGCAAAATTCTTGGGGCTCAAGCGGTAGGTAAAGATGGAATCGATAAACGTATTGACGTGTTAGCGGTTGCACAGCGTGCAGGCATGACGGTTGAACAGTTACAGCATTTAGAGCTGACTTATGCGCCACCATACGGCAGTGCCAAAGACGTGATAAACCAAGCGGCGTTTGTTGCAAATAACATCATTAAAGGCGATTCAACCCCTATTCATTTCAATGAGATAGACTCGCTCACATCGGATCAAGTTCTATTGGATGTTCGTAACCCAGGTGAACTTGAAAATGGCTCCATTCCAGGGGCAGTCAATATTCCAGTTGATCAGCTTCGTCAACGTATGGATGAGCTCCCGAGAGGTAAAGAAATTGTTGTTTACTGTCAAGTTGGGTTACGTGGTAACGTAGCGTATCGCCAGTTAGTGAACAACGGGTATAAGGCAAGAAACTTGATTGGTGGTTATCGTACTTATATTCATGCCAATAAATAACCTAAATTCGAGATAATTTAAGTACAAACAAAATGGCTCACTAATCAATTGCACGAACGAATTGGTAGTGAGCCCATTATTTTAATAAATCCGGATTAACTTAATCAGAACCATTATTTTTCTTGATGCGCTTTACAGTGCTCAATCGCTTCTTCAAGTAATTGAAGCGCTGATTTTTCACATGCAGGCAGTTCTGCGGTTTGTGCTTCGACTGGAGTAACGCGGTCACCCCACTTGATTAAACCTGCACCCCAGGTTAATCCTGCACCAAATGCAGCAACTAAGATATTTTGATTTGGTTTAACAAAGCCTTGCTCTACAGCTTCACAAAGTGCAATTGGCACAGTTGCGGCAGAGGTATTGCCATATTTTTGAATGTTAACAAAGGCTTTTTCTTGAGGAATACCTGCAAAATCACATAAAGTTTGAATGATACGAATATTGGCCTGGTGAGGCACAACACAATCAATCTCATCTTTCGCTAGGCCAGAGCGGTCTAAAACATTTTGTGTCGCAGCGTTCATGCCTTTTACTGCACGCTTGAAAATATCACGGCCAATAAAATTGAAATTCCAGTGAGCGTTATCTTCAGCAAAACGATCCATTGCGGTACCAAATTTAGGAATCGCTAAGATATCTCGCCCTTCTGCATCGCAGCCTAAAGACGCTTGCTGTAGACCCACCGGTTGTTCTTGTTCACGACGAGATAATACGACTGCACCCGCACCGTCACCAAACAATACTGCGGTATCACGTTGTGTCCAGTTTAAGTAAAAAGATAGGTGCTCTGCGCCAATAACGATAGCGTTACGGTAGTTACCCGCTTGGATAAGGCGAGTGGCCGTTTCGAGACCGTACAAGAAACCAGTACAAGCTGCGTTAAGGTCAAAAGCGGCAGCAAATTGAATGCCAAGGTTGCTTTGTACTTTTGAAGCAATATTAGGGATCAATGTATCAGGAGAACAAGTAGCAACAATAATGCAGTCAATATCTTCTGCTGTAACGCCTGCCGCTTGCATTGCATTCTTTGCAGCGACTGTCGCAAGATCGGAAGTTTCCACATGACTGATTCGACGACTTTCAATGCCCGTACGAGTTCGAATCCACTCATCAGATGTTTCTAAGAAAGTGCTCAAATCATCATTGGTCAATTCTGCAGGTGGAAGACATTTACCCCAACCAGTGATCTCTGCGTATACATTCGCCATAAAGTTACCTTATAAATTTTATTGTTTTATTTTTGTTTATTTTAAACGTGCGCATAGTATACGATAATTGTCACAAAACTGATACTTTGCTTTATACCCAAGTGACTTGGGTATATAAGGATAAAATAAATTTTATGTCGACTTTTCTTACTCAATGTCCGCATTGTCAGGGTAAAAATAACGTTCCGCATGCACGAGTGTCTGATAAAGCCACTTGTGGCCGATGTAAGTCCCCTCTTTTTGATGGCAAACCCGTTACCGCTACGTCTGACAATTTTGCCGCATTGCTAACAAGTGAACTTCCCGTGGTGATTGATTTTTGGGCCCCTTGGTGTAATCCCTGTGTTGGTTTTGCCCCTGTATTTGAGGATGTGGCAGCAGAAATGTCTGGCCAAGCTCGTTTTATAAAAATCGATACCGAATCTCAACAAAATCTAGCCGCTATGCATCAAATTCGAAGCATTCCTACCATTATGGTGTTTAAAGGTGGAAAAAGAGTAGATTTCATTAATGGCGCTCTTCCTAAAGGCCAGTTTTCACAGTGGTTGAATCAAGCCCTGTCTAAATAATCTTCCGCTAAAACCTTTGTATAAAATCAGTCTAAAATGCTACTTTTTAGACTGGTTAATGATTAAAAGTAGCACTTTCCACTTCAATCGAATTTTCTTATCGTAAAACCAAAAAAATCTCATTTTACATGATGTGATATAAGCCCCATATTCGCCGCAAATTTCCTTACTTTTTCAATTTCTTGAACCTAAAACCTTGCGGAGTATGGCGGTGAACGACGTACCTATGACTTCATCAAAATCATCATTTTTTGTACCAGTGGCCGCATTGTCTCTTTATGCTGTGGCTTCTGGTTATTTAATGAGTTTGATTCCATTGATGTTGAATCAATATGGTTTAAGTACGGATACTGCGAGCTGGTTAGCAAGCGCCTTTTATGCAGGTTTACTGCTTGGGGCTATGTTTATCGAGCCGATTGTTGCCAAGGTTGGGCATAAAAACTCATTTATTTTCTTCTTAGTGTTATTCTCTCTTACTATTGTGGTCATGCCGATAGTGCCAACACAAGAAGCCTGGTTATTTGCTCGTTTTGTGGCAGGTATTGCCGTAGCGGGTATTTTCGTTGTGGTTGAATCATGGCTATTAATTGGTGATGAAAAGAGCCGCGCAAAACGTCTTGGTTTATACATGGCGTCACTTTATGGTGGCGGCACGCTTGGTCAACTGGGCATCAGCGTTTTTGATATGGACAGTGAGTGGCCATTCATTGTGATTTTGGCATTACTCATTGTCGGAACACTTTTGCTTTGCTTTGGACGTTGCCAGCAACCTGCTAAAGAAAACCACGCTTCGCTTAACTTGAAGCAAGTATTAAAAATGAATAAACCTGCGCTTATTGGTTGCATGGTTTCCGGGCTATTAATCGGATCGATTTACGGTTTAATGCCACTAGAGTTACACGATCGTAATGTATCGACATCCAAGATTGGTAGCTTGATGGCGCTATTAGTAATGGGCGCGATGTTAGTTCAACCTGTGGTCTCTTGGTCAAGCCAATTCATGGGCAAGAAGCTACTTATGGGACTGTTTTGCTTGCTAGGCGTGTTTGCTATTGGTTTAACTGCTTTAAGTTCTAGCTTGGTTATTTTGGCTGTGAGCTTAGTGTTATTGGGTATGGCAGTGTTTTCACTCTACCCACTGGCTATTAGTCTTGGTTGCGATGGATTAGATGAAAGCTATATTGTATCAGCAACACAAATCATGCTGTTGTCTTACAGTGTAGGCTCTGTGATCGGCCCTGTTGCAGCACAAGGTTGGATGAATGATCCAGAAGGCTTAATTGGATTCTTATTTATTATCTTGTTAGCAACAGCTCTTTATATGTTTGCAATGAGTATCAAGCGTAAATCACGCGTTGTCGCGGGCGAATAATTAAGCTTATTCTCACTGATAAAAAACCAGAAACGTAACAACCGAGAAATATAAAAACCTAGAACTCTAGCAACAGAAGTAATATAAGAAATCCCCTCGCAAGTTGAACTTGGAGGGGATTTTTGTTTGTGGCAGTTATTGATATTAGCAAGCTAAAAGATAACGTTATGCGATATTCAGGTACTTGTGGGTTTGAATCGATAAACGCCAATTTCGTTCAATACAGGTTTGCATGCAAAGTTCAGTTGCACGCGGTTTCTGACTGATGGGTTGAAGAGCAATATTGGCCTTCTGCGTGCATTCAGCTCGAACAAGAAGCGCATTTAATTGGTCGATATCTTTTTGTGTACCCACAGGGTGTTTGATTTCATTAGCGCGTTGTAATGCAGAGCTCAGAACCTCTAGTTTGCCTTTCATAGCAATTTTTGGTGACACTGTCACCCATGTGTTGTCGCTGCATAAAATCTCAGACGTTCCGCTGGTCTCAATTTGGCATTGGCACCCTATCGCTTCGAATGCTTGAGTGAGCGAACGCAAGTCATAAATACAAGGCTCGCCACCTGTAATCACAATATGCTTAGCGGTATAACCTTGGGTTTGATAAGTCCGAATGATGTCATCAGCATTGGCATGACACCAGGTTGGGCTATCACCTTGTTTAACGATGATATCCCCCATTGAGGTTTCATCGTTATCTTCTGCTGCCCAGGTTTGCTTGGTATCACACCAGGAACAACCGACAGGACACACTTGTAGACGGATGAACACCGATGGCACACCCGTAAAGTAGCCCTCACCCTGAATGGTCTGGAAGATTTCATTGACCTTGTACACGTTGCTAACCTTTATTAACCTTGATAAATACAACCTGCGGTACAGGTTTCTTTAATTTCGACTTTACTCAGTTGTGGCAACAAGGGTTTGACCTTCTCCCAGATCCATTTCGCCAATACCTCACTGGTTGGGTTCTCTAAACCTGGAATGTCATTGAGGTAATAATGGTCAAGTTGATCATAAATCGGCGCAAAGATTTTCTTTACATCACCAAAATCAATGATCCAACCGGTAGTTGGATCAACTTCACCTTGAATATATAAGCGCACAAAGAAAGAATGGCCATGCAAACGTCCACATTTGTGACCTTCTGGTACATTCGGTAGATGGTGTGCTGCTTCAAAAATGAAGTCTTTGTAGATTTCGCAAGTCATGATACATCCGAGCTTGATTAAAAATGGGCTTCGAATATATAGAAGTCATTAAAGAATGAAAAGAAAAGATTATGGAAATACATCTACAGGCTTTGATTTGTCTGGTATGATTCGCGTCCTTTTACTTGCAGGGCGAAATCATGAACCGTAAGAAAAAAATCAATTCGATTTTAAAAAAGCGTCTGAAGAAGCAAAATTCGAAATTACATAAATCAAATAAGCCAAAGTACATCTCTAAAGCGGAACGAGAAAAGATGGCGTTAGAAGCGGAATCGCCAGAGTTGGTTTCTGGCGATAATGAACAAGATTCGACCTCTTAAGCTCTCAAGAGATGATCACAGCAATAAATCGTCTTTGATCGGGTGAAAACTATCGGCGGCTTCAATCAATGAATTCGCCGTTAACTCCGGCACACCATACACTTCGACTTTCTTGCCAAACCGTTGCTGAATTCGTTTTGCCAGTAACTCGAAATCTCCGTCACCAGAGGCAATAACAATTACGTCGGAAGTCTCAGCTAATTCAATGGCATCTAGAGCTATGCCCACATCCCAATCTCCTTTTGCAGACCCATCATGCCTTTGTATATAAGGTTTAAGTTTCACCTCAAAGCCAATACCTCGCAAAATATTATGGAACTGTTTCTGCTTTTCATCACTACGAGCAATGGCATAAGCATTAGCTTGGACTAAGGTTCGTCCCTGCATGACTTGGGCCCAGAAAGCATTGTAATCAAAGTGACGGTGGTATTGGTCACGCGTAGTGTAATAAATATTTTGAACATCGACTAAGATGGAAACGGTTGGCATAAAAATCCATTATGTATTGAGTATTAAGATCGGCAACTGGTTTGAATCCATTGCAAATATTCATGAAAGCCAGTTTCAATGGGCAGCATCACGATTTGCGGCACTTGATAATTGTGGTGCGCCAAAATCGTTTTTTCGACCGCAGCGTAGTTTCGGTGCAAGATTTTAATGATCAAGAGCGTTTCCTGATCTTGGTTCACTTCGCCCTGCCACTGATAGTAACTGGTGATCGGCATAACTTGAATACAAGCGGCTAAATTCTCACTCAATAATGCGTTGATGATGTCTTGTTGGCTGTCCTCATCATTGGTGGTTGATAACACCACCGCGTAGCCTTCAGCTTGTGTATCCATATTTATTCCTCCCTGGGCCCTAACTTCTATTCATTGAGTTTAGAGAATTATTCTGGCTTTACCCATACCTGACTAAAATCGAACCACCCGAGTGCATTACAGCTGGCATTTTGCAATGAGCCGCATTGTTCTTGGCTTACGCCGAGCCAGCAGTGAAACATTGGGATTAATTGATGTGTCTGAACCAATTGTTTAGCCAGCTCTTTAGCCGGAAATACATGATCGGGTTGGGAGCGCCAATCGGATACCATTTGCTTCCAATCACGAAAATTATCTTCGGTACTCATGATGTCAATATCGCTATAACCAAGCAACCAACCGATCAACGCATCTTTACGGTTATTGGCCAGCCCCATTGATTTGACCCAAATATCGACTTCATCAGGGTTTTCTACCGTTAAGTCATATTTAATCGCTTTCAATTGAATACCATCTTCTTTCAGTAATTGCTTAATTGATTGAATAACATAAGGAAATACTGGATGCGTACCATGATACGCAACGGTGATTTGGGTTTTGTATTCACCACCAGATTGATCGGGACTGGTTGATGGCGGTTTTGGTTGCGATTGCAAGATGCCACTATGATGCCAACCTGGTTTTAAACCGTGAGCATGAAGGAGCCCGATTTCAATCACTTTTTGATCAGGTATACCGCGCATTAGGCTAAATGGATTTAACTTCTGCGCTAAATAAGAAGCCCAGTTATTATCTTTAGCGATGCCCGTTTTTCGATTGAGTAGCAAATAAGTACATCCTGGATCCAGCTCTACATCAGTAAACTGGCCTTCGGCGGGAGTATCTGGATGCGTTAAGCTTGGGTACACCATAGAGGAATGTGCTTCATCGATTACCCATACCTCAACGCGTTCGATCAAAGGTCGATAACCGAAGTAATGCTCAAAAGCTTCTAATACTAATCGAGCGCTATCGTTGCGTGTGACTTTATACGGGCCTGTACCATTTGGGATTAAATCGTAATTGTCATTACTTTGATTGCTTTGATTACGTTGATTGCTTTGGCGCTCACAACTGGCTTGCATGATCTTAGCCGGGGTTTCTGTCAGCAATAATGGTAAATGATAGTCAGATTGACTCAGATGAATATCTAATGTGTTGTTCGATGGTGAAGAAACGGACTCAATATGTTCAAACAGCGCCAGAGATTTTAGCTGTTCAATACTGTGGATGATATCGTTTGTCGTCAGCCTATCGCCATTATGAAAACGCACACCAGAACGTAAATAAAAGCGCCAATGGGTTGGAGAGAGCATATCCCAATGGTGAGCAAGGTCTGCGTTAACTTGTTCTTGTTCATCGAGCTTGGTAAGTCCACTGAATACTTGGCGGATGATATGTTGCTCTGAGCGGCGTGTTGGTTTATGTGGGTGCAGCGTGGCGAGTTGTCGATAATATGGCAAGCGGATGACTTGCTGCCCTTCTAAATGACTAAATCCTAGGTACCCCTGAAACACTTGCGTGAGACGTGCGGGATCATTATCCAACACAGAAAGAGCGTGCTCAATTTTGCCTTCTTCTAAATAACGTTTGGCGAGGTTCTCACTGACATCAACTTTGTTGCGTTTAAAAATAAGCTGAGATAATTTGCCACGACCTGCGGCGGGTACCCATTCAATCCAGCCTTCTTCCGCTAACTTATTTAATACGATTCGAGTGTTGCGCCGAGTGCAGCATAAAATATCGGTTAACTCTTCAAGTTGGATAGCACAATCTTCACCTTGAAAATGTTCAAACAAACGCTCAAATTGGGTTCTTAATCGTGGGCTACTCATGGCAATGGCTACTCATCAAAAGGATGGTTCCTTTAAAGAGACCGTTATTATAAAGGGGAAAGTCTGCAATTAGGAACGAAAAATTTTTTCCTACTTTAGCAGGTTTATAGCCATATTTCTTGAGTTGATTGCCGTGCTTTGGGGAAAATTTGAATTGAAAATTTCCCCTTTCATACATTTATACCCAAGTAATCTCAAGATGCGAGTTTCAGCAAGAATAAAACAAGTTTTAGGCAAGGCGAATTGAATATGATCATAGTCATTCTATCTCTGTTCAATTTAACGCAGCATAAAGCTTGTTTTAACTTGCCCTTCGGGAGCTTCATCCAAGCTCTTAGCCTACGTCAGATTTAATTGAAAGGTGTTTACATTCCGCATAAATCTTCCTTGTCTAAGAACTTGGATGATAGCTCTGAATTCTGCATCTTGAGGTCACTTGGGTATAGTACATCTTTGCTTATTGAATAGGGATCCCTAAAAAGTCGGCTAGGTTTTGAAGTTGATGTTCATTGTCGAGTTTCACTGTCCATTGGCACTGTACATCATGGGCGGTAATGACATTAGCTCCTCGCCCAATCAACTTGATGGCATCAACGTGACATTGCAAACTGGCTGATGGCACCGAATTAAATCGAACTACAACATCGTACAAGTTTGCAATGATCTTTCCCTGGCTAAATTCGATGATCATTTGCGTGTTTTTACAGCCATAGTCAATCGACTAGTACAAAGCAAACGTTGCTCTTCATCAACAATTTCAATTTGCCACACTTGAGTGGATACCCCGATATGAATTGGCCAAGTTTTGCCTGTCACCACTCCATTGCGCTTAGCTCGAATATGATTCGCATTGATATCAAGACCTACACAGTAAGATTTGTCATCTACACACATATTCGCGGCTAATGATCCTAAGGTTTCCGCCAAAACCACGGATGCGCCGCCGTGAAGTAAGCCCATAGGTTGATGCGTTATGCTGGAAACCGGCATGGTGGCAGAAATACTGTTATCTGTGATTTCTACGTATCCGATGTTGAGATGTTCCATCAATGTGTTTTTTGACGTTGCATTTAGCGCAGCAAGCGAAATGTCCTTTTTCCAGATCATAAATACCCTATTTATTGTTGTTTTATGTAAGTGACGAAGTATTGAGATTAAAATCAAACAGCTGTTTAAGCCTATTCTTATCATCAAACTTATTCTTATCATCAAATAAGTGCAAGTATCGAATTTTCAGAACCTCCGTGTAAATCACGGTTTGTAACCTAGTCTGTAACATACACTTGGGTAAGCCAACATTACAAATACATCTTACCTTCAATCACCAGTTTGGCTTGACCGGCTAGTTTTACTCTGCCCGGAGAAGCACGTTCCTTATCAGTGAAATTAGCGTTATTAAACGTTGTTTTTTCTGCAAAGGAAATCTTTCTTTTGTGAAGCTGTTAATTTGCGGCATATCCCGTCGCTATTTATAATGAACATTAAACAACGATGGTTATTGGATTAAGGAAGATTATGAAAACATTGTCTTTTTCGAGAGTCACTATAGCAAGTGCGAGCATCTCTGCTCTGCTTTTACTTTCCGCCTGTTCTTCATCACCCACAGGACGCAGCCAAGTGATACTGTTTTCTGATAGTGAAATGGCACAACTAGGCAGCCAATCTTTTGAACAAATGAAACAAGAAGAAAAAGTCAGTACCAATGCTAAGACCAACGCCTATGTCACTTGCGTTGCAAATGCGATCACCAAACAAGTGCCTAAACAAGACAGCTTCGATGATTGGGAAGTCGTCGTGTTTGATTCTGAACAAGTGAACGCATTTGCCCTTCCCGGTGGGAAAATTGGGGTTTATACCGGTTTATTAAATGTGGCGACCAATCAAGATCAACTGGCGACAGTCTTAGGCCATGAAGTGGCGCACGTATTAGCGAATCACGGTAATGAGCGAATGTCGCGCAGCCAAATCACCAATACCGGGTTGCAAATCACAGATGTGGCTTTAGCCGGCAGTGAATACCGCTCGATGACAATGGGTGCTCTGGGGTTGGGGGTGCAGTACGGCATTACGCTACCTTATGGACGAACCCAAGAAACTGAAGCCGATATTATGGGCATTGATTTGATGGCAAAAGCCGGTTTTAACCCTCAACAAAGCATCCAGTTATGGAAGAATATGGCAAAAGCATCGGGTGGCAGTCAACCACCAGAGTTGTTGTCCACACATCCTTCTCATAATACGCGCATTCAAGACTTAACGGCTGAAATTCAAAAACTGCCCAAATACTCAACACAAGCGCCCAATTGCCAAGCGTGATTGATGATGCCCAAGTAAAAGAAAGGGAAACCGTCGCTGGTTTCCCTTTCTATATCTAAATTATGTGAACAAAGAATCTGAGTCTTGTGCTATTAAGTCTTATGAAACTAAGACTTACGAAAGCTAGTCTTGTGAAATTTTTTGGTGTCCTTGTTCTAAATGGACAAAATCGACCAGATCATCCCCACTCACCTGAAATGCCTGCCCAAATCCTTTGACAAACAAACCTTGTTTTGGCGTTAAACAAAATATTTTGAAATCTTCTAACTGACTTAACCCTGCAATAATCTCACCAAAGCGTTGTTCCATCTCAGTGATAACATTATTCCACTCATCGCCATTGCGCTCGACAATGCTTGCCACAGCATCAAAGGTCAGACGTTTACGAGCAAACAATTGTTTCGATTGATCTTCATCTTCAATGAGCATTAAAGATACTTGCGGATTAGCAATCAGGTTACGAGCATGACGAGCAATTTCAGAAATGAGCACATAGTAGCCTGAAGTGTTAACCACAAAAGGCGCGTAGCTGACATTCGGTTTACCTTCAGTATCGACCGTCGCTAATTGAATGGTTTTACGTTCTTGACGAAACTCTTGTATTTCTGGTCCTAATCGATTTTGAAGTCTTTCTTGCTTAACATTTGCCTGAGATTGACTGTTTTCAGTTGTGGTGTCGTTTGGTGCAGATAAGGTTGCCATTTTTCATGTCCTTATTGAGTAAATTGGTTTTGCATTTGTTTGAATTTTTCAACTTGATCAGCGAATAAAACACGCTTCTCATCACGGCCTAGATAAATTTTGAAAATGCTATTGCCTTCTTGATCAAAAAAGCCGAAGTAGTAACTTTCTTTTCCTCTAAAAGGCTTAGAAACGAGCGCAATTTTCTCAATCAAATCCAATCGTAAGTGACCGTGTAACTCTCCAGGTCGCCCCATCAAGTTATAATAACCATGTGCGACTTTTCCTTTTGGAAACGGTGCTTTAACTTCAAATATTGAGCCAAATGAGTGGACAATTGTTGTCACTGGACCCCAACCAATCAGCCCTTCTAAAATCGTTTGTGCATGTTCGCCCTCAACAATAGTCACCATGGTGTTGGGTAACACTTCAATAATTTCGCCTTCACTGACATCAAAATTCTGCGCTAAAGACGAGGGCAAAATACTGGGATCTTTATCGAGAAGATCGGCGACCTTTTGTTTTAATTCCGTTCTATCCATTTAATCTTTACTCATTTTTTAGTGATTTCTTATTGCAGTTTAGCTAATGAATCGCATCTTAATTTTTACCAAATGATAATGCAATTGATAATTGATATTATTTAGATTGTGATCAATAATCGCCGAATTGTTGATAATAAGGTTATAAGGATGTTGCTGTGAACATGGGTCGCTATGGTTTAGCTGCTACAGTTTCAATTGCTGTACACGTCGGAGTCCTTTCTCAATTTGACGTGCCAAATGCGTTTGCTATGCCAACTGGAAATCAAACTTCTTCTATTGCTGTTCAATTTGTGAAAGTGCCCTCTCAGGCTATTTCACCATCACCAAAGCGTGATGAAGTACAACATAAAGTTGAACACACGAGTCAATCAGCAAAAGAAGCCAGTCAAACTACCTATGTGTCAAAAACGACAAAAGCGGTCAAAGCCAATCCTGAAATAGTCAAACCTAAACAGACAGCAAAGCTCCAAGATACTCAATCTAAAAACAGTAAGGCTAAAAGCACGGTTGCAAAAACAAAGCCGCCAGTTGAAAAGCCAAAAGCCGCTCCACAAAAAGAGAACACACAAGTAAAGCATGACTCGAACCACACTATCGAACCACAAAAAACGGCCTCGACACCTGCGCCATCAAAAAGCGGCGTGAGTGAAGCACCTGTTTTAATTGAGCAGCCGACTTTCCTAGCTCCACCAACCAAGCCTCGTTACCCAAGATTGGCACAACGACGCGGTATTGAAGGTACTGCTATGTATGAGATTTGGCTGGATGAAAATGGAAATCAGATCAAGCAAAACTTACTGTCTTCTTCTGGCGCAAGCATGCTTGATGAAGCCGCGCTCGATGCCATTAAGCAATGGAAGTTTTCTCCTCGCAATGTTAACGGAGTTTCCATGGCGCACCGTGTTCAAATTCCGATTCGTTTTAAATTGGATTAATCCATTAATTAGAATAAAAATTAAGTTGGTTAAAAAATGATGTCATTTTCTCATATTGAACAACAACTTGGCCTAATGGCGTGGCCTTTGGTTTTATGTTCTGTCATCACTGTTATTTTAGTCGTCGACCGTTTGGTGTTTATTGTTTTTAGTTACTCTATTGGGCGAAATCAAGTCCGTCACAAACTCAAAAATGTTAAGCCGAGTGCTCACCAAGAACTGACCGCCCTTTCTTATGAGTTATCACAACGAAGAGCCTTTATTTATCAAGGTACGGGGGTATTACTGGCTCAATCTCAAGTAAGCAAAGTTTTGCGTGAAGATATTGCTTCTATTTGGTTGCAAGAAAAACGTCACCGACTGCAAAGCGGTCTCAAGGTTCTGACATTGATTGGTGTGATCAGCCCGTTGTTAGGATTACTTGGTACGGTTCTTGGGCTTATCGATATGTTTAAAGGAGTCGCTGCAAGTTCAGGAAATATTACGCCGAATGATTTGGCTGAAGGTCTAGGCTTGGCGATGCGAACAACTGCCGCAGGCTTATTGATTGCCTTACCTGCTATTGTTGCCGCTCAGTTATATACCTTATGGACAGAACGAATCCTTGCTAGGACTGAGCATGCGATGAACCGTATTAATTTGTGGTTAGAAGGGGTTGATCTTCATCCTGCTTCTTCTTTTATCAATGACAATAAAACAAATTCAAGCCAGCAGGTTGCTAATGATTAAGTCTCAAACTCAGCAATCGAGCCCTTCCGCAGTGCCAGATCTGACCCCCTTGCTGGATATTATTTTTATCGTAATGGTGTTCTTAATGCTGACGGCTTCCGTGAAATTAAGTTCTCTCGATGTGCAACTCCCCTCTACGGAGACATCCGAAATCAAGGAAGTCGATAAACAGTCGATCACTATCAACATATTAAACCAAGATCCTGTCTGGGCGGTTGATGGTAAGCCGTCAGCGGATTGGAAAAACTTTCAGCAAGATTTACTCGATATGATTCAGCAATACCCAAAATGTAATGTGGTCATTGCCGCTGATAAACAAGCAGAAATTCAACAAATCGTGAAGTTATTTGGCTTTCTTCAAGAGCAAAATATTTCAGCTACCCAAATTCTCATGGAGGAACCTCAATAATGTCTCGTTTAAATCGACAACGCCCTGTTATTCAAAAATTTGTTCGCATGTCTTTAGTCAGTTTAGCGATAGCTGGATCGACAATGGCGGTGGCACAAGAAAGAATCATTAGCGCGGGCTCAACGGTAACAGAAATTGTCGAAGCGCTTGGTGCCACCTCCCAGTTAGTGGCAATCGATGTGACTAGCCAACAGCCAAGTGATAAAACGCTGCCTGTTGTTGGTTATCACCGTCAACTGGCTGCTGAAGGCTTATTGGCTTTGCAACCTACTCGATTGATTGGCTCTGAAGAAATGGGGCCTGATACGACATTAAATACATTAAAACAAGCCGGCGTGTCTGTTGATGTTGTGAACAGTCAAAATACTGTAGAGGGGTTAGATAAACGTATTGATAAAATTGCAGCTCTGACTGATACCGAAAATGAAGCACAGATTATTAAGGATAAAGTTCACCAACAAGTAAAAACACTGAGCTCACATCAACCTGAATATAAAAAGAAAGCCCTATTTTTACTGATTCATGAAGGCCGACCTGCCAATGTAGCGGGTAGCGATACTACACCCGATGCTTTAATTCGTTTAATTGGCGCTGAGAACCCAGCCTCAACGTTGACATCTTATAAACCAATTTCAGTTGAATCTATGGTGCAAATGCAACCCGATGTGATTTTAGTCAGTGGACGCAGTTTTGATGAATTGGGCGGTGCTCAAGCGGTGTTAGATAAAATGCCAATGCTAGCGGCAACGCCGGCAGGTAAGCACCTTAATATCATTACGATTGATGGTAAAGCATTGGTGGGTGGCCTTGGTTTAAAAACGTTGGCAGAAGCTGAACGTATTCAACCACTGGTTTATCCCGCTGAGTAATGAACCCGGTAAGTGATGGATTGGTAGAGATTCGAATATGCTAAGGCAAGCTCAATTATCTTATATTGTTATACTGTTTTTTTGTCTGGTTATGGTGACGGCGGTTATTTCGATTACCGTTGGTCCTATGCAAATTAGCCTTTCACATAGTGTGCAAAGTTTTTTACCAGAGAGTCTTTTACGACAAAGTTGGATAACGTCAAATTTTGCTGATTCGACAGCTTTGCCACAGCATGTTTCTCTTATTATCCATCAAGTGCGCTTACCGAGAACCTTATTATGCTTATTAATTGGCGGCATTTTAGCATTATGTGGTGCCGTTATGCAGGGTTTGTTCCGCAACCCATTAGCTGAGCCTGGAATCATCGGCGTGTCAGCAGGGGCGGCCTTGGGCGCAGCATTAGCGATCGTAATGTTTTCAGGTGTATCCGTTTACTACCCTGCATTTTACTTTCAAGCATTGATGAATATAGCCGCAGTGCCAATATTTGCTTTTTTAGGTGGCGCATTAACTACTCTTGTTGTTTACAAGTTAGGCACATCACAAATGGGTACTTCCGTAACCATTATGTTATTAGCGGGTGTAGCGATAAGCGCCCTATCTGGCGCGGCGATCGGCTATCTCAACTTTATTGCAGACGATCAAATGTTGCGTGATTTATCTTTATGGTCAATGGGATCACTAGCAGGTGCCACATGGAATGGCATTGGCTTAGCAGCGGTTACCCTACTTTCGCTTTCTATCTTGTTTATTAAGCAAGCCCCTGCATTGAACGCATTATTGCTGGGCGATGCAGAAGCTAAACACCTAGGCGTGCCTATCCAATCATTAAAGCGTCGTTTGATCTTATTAACCGCCGTTGGTGTTGGCGTCTGTGTCAGCCTTACCGGTATGATCGGCTTTATTGGTTTAGTGATTCCGCATTTGGGACGCATGCTAGTTGGCCCAGATCATCGCAGTTTGCTGCCTGTTTCTATTTTGCTCGGCGCGCTATTACTGACGGTTGCAGATATGTTTTCTCGCGTGGCAATAGCGCCGGCCGAATTACCCGTAGGCATTGTGACCGCGCTTGTCGGTGCCCCATTCTTCTTGTATCTGTTGTTTAAGCAAAAAGGACGTTTTATTTAATGTTTACTATGAATGTTTTATCTAAACGAATGCCTGTTCAGCAGATTGAGCGAGATAAAAAAGTGTTTGTCCGTGCCAAAGAGCAAGCTACATCACAGCATGATATTGCCATTAAGGCACGCAACCTTTCTCTTCACTATGGAAAAAAAAACATTCTGAATCAGCTCAATCTCGACATCTATCAAGGTAAAGTCACCGCTCTTTTAGGACCTAATGGCGCAGGAAAGAGTAGCCTATTAAAAATTCTTTGTGGAGAATCAGTGTGTTCAAGTCATGAAGCAAGTCTGCATTATTTTGGTAAACCGAACGTAGATTGGGATAAGGGATTACTCGCTAGACACTTAGGGATTCTCCCCCAGCATAGTACGTTATCTTTTCCGTTTTTAGTCAGAGAAGTGGTTGAACTCGGCGGTCTGCCGCTAGGGTTACCACGTAAAGAACTCGCTTTAATCGCAGAAGAAAAGATGGAGCAAGTTGGGATTCTTTCAATGGCATCACGCCACTATCCCCAGCTTTCAGGTGGAGAAAAGCAGCGAGTACATTTAGCGCGTGTATTAACTCAGCTCCATTTAGCGCAAGACAATCGTATTTTCATGTTAGATGAGCCTACCTCAGCACTGGATTTAGCGCATCAGCACAATACCTTATCTTTAGCTAAGCAAATGGCGCAAGCCGGAACCGCGGTGGTTGTGGTCTTACATGATCTGAATCTAGCCACACAGTATGCTGATAGAATTTTATTGCTTCAGGGCGGGAATATCGTTGCCGATGGTAGCGCTTGGCAAACACTCTCGCCTGACAATATTTACAACGTTTATGGTCAATCCACCTTGATATCGACTCATCCAGAATACGGATTTCCGGTTATTATGCCCAAATGAGGTGTACTTTTTTACGCTGCGAGCAATTTGTTTAATCTCATCATTTTACTGGTTTTCAGCTTCGAACAGGCGTAAAGTACCCACAGTTTTTGTATGAGGATAAAGAAATGACAACAGAAACCGATTATGAAGTAGCTGAGAACCAAGTTTGTGAAGCTTGTGGCTGCAGTGCAGAAATGGGATTCATCATTAAAGAAGGTGATGATGTTGCAGAAGTGACTATTTTTGCTCAGGGAAAAGATGTCTTATTGGCTCAATTAGACCCATATCTTCAATTAGCAGAACGTGTTAACCGTGCCTACAAACATGAAGTTGAAGAAGTAGCAGATGACGCGACACAATTGACTGCTCGTATTCAATTTGAATGCAGTGCTGAAAAATTGATTTTTGAACTACAAAGCCGCTCTTTAAACCGCTAATCGGTAAAATAAGCTTCGTTCAAAACAAAAAAGCAACTGTTTAGGCAGTTGCTTTTTAGTTGGTAATGATTCCATCTTCTCTATTGGAAAAAGGTGAAACATTTACTCTTGTTGATTTCGTACCGGGTTTGCGTACATTTCAACAAGTTTTTTCTGAGCCCCTTCGGGTAATGCTTTTAACTTAGTAGCAAAATGCGCTTCCACTTCATCGGTAATGGCATCGCTTTGTTTACCAGCAGCGAGCAGGTTGACAGGATATAAGCGATACAATGAATGAATTTGACGATCGATTTCTTGCGCAAGCGCTTCCGGTGTTTCAAAATCATCGCTAATCACATCACCAAAGCTGACATGTACCCGCCCTTTTTCACCGATGATGCCTTTTACAATACTGGCAATATCTTCAAATTCAGTTTTTTCGTATTTGCCATTGACTTCAATCTCATAGAGCTCTTTAGCTTTATCGAGATCACAAGGATCGTTTTCGTATGAAATAGAAACCGGCACGATTTTGAGTGATTTAATGTAATCTGGAAACGAAATTTTCTGGCGACGACCTTCTACATGGAACATTTTCAATATAGCTGGCTCGGTCATATCATTGCCATCTTTTGCACGGCCTTCACGCTGAGCAATCCAAATAGAATGATTGTTATCGAGAGAATGTTTGATGTAAGAAGACAGTAAACCAAGTGCTTTCATCATCTCGCGTGGTGCTTTAATTGAACGTTTTACAATAAAGCTTTTGTTGAGCTTCATCATTTCTGTCGCACAAGGCATTCTCAGCAAATTATCACCGATCGCAATACGTACTGTTTTGTGGCCATTATTGTATAGACCCCAGTTCACTAAAGCCGGATCCATAGCAATATCACGGTGGTTAGAGACGAATAAATAAGCCTGTTCGTGATCTAATTTATCTAAACCAGAAAAAGTGACACCATTCGTTGTTTTATCAAGCGTGGAATCCATGAAATGTTCTACTTCATGTTGAATGTCTTCCACCGTTTTCAGCTTCGACCATTTCAGTTTTAAGTAAACTTTGATCAGAGGTGAAATCAACTTTTTAAACCAAGCGGGTTTATGAGAAAAACGGTATTTGATGATGGCATTGATGAAGTCTTCATCATTAATTAAGCGCTCAAGGGCTGCCGGGATCTCATCATCGTTATAAGGACGAATGTCTTTATAAGGGTCGTTTTTATATGGGTCGTTATCTAGGCTCATTAAGTTACTGCTATTATGAATAAACACGGTATTTTACGTTGATATGCCAGAAATAGACAGGCGTAATCCACGTAAAACGAATTAATTAGGTGCCGTAAAGTACATGAATTCGTTGAAATTGGGAATAGACGCAAGTTCAACTTTAACGAAAGCATGCTTTGCATAATTACTGCTATTTTTCGATAGGATACTGAGCAGACCAAGGAAAAGGTTGGAAAAGCCATGCTGAACGCGTTATCTTAGCGCCGAATCTTCAAACCGATACATTCCAATTAGCCACACTCTTCAACGCAGACAAACAATACATGAACTATTTAATTGCTCATAAAATCAATCACTTCCCTTACTTGCACTCGACGCCTCGTAAAAAAAGTATAAAACATAAGCTCATTTATGTTCAGCAAGGTGTCATTTGTGTTCGTCTCGGTAAAGAAGAATATGTGTTTGAGCAAGGCCAAGCACTGTGGCTGCCTTTTGAGTGTTTGTCGGCAGTTACCTACTTTCCTAATACCACGTCATTAGAGGTAGAAGTGTCATGCCGTTCAACCAATGTTTATTCTTATCAAGCTGGTGAAGTTGAACTATCTGAATTGCTGAGTGCGTTACTAAAATCATTGGCAAATACAACATTTGATTCCGCTGATCTGGAACAAAAGTCATGGTTAAAGGTAGTGAATTTTGAACTTACAAAACTCAGCCCTCTCTTATCCAGTGAGATGAAAACCATCACCAATATTAAGAATTTAGACATTAAAAGCCTAGATAATAAAGGCGGAAGTCACATCGATTACGCTGAATTACACATGGCTTTAAAGGTGAGAGATGCACTAAAAGCGCGTTCATCAGGTATGAAAACAAAGAACATAGTTGAATCAGTTTTTAATGGTAACCATGAATTAGCCCAACAGCTTTGCCAGGCCATTGCGAACCAAGCACTGTAATTTTAAGACCAGATAATTTTTATACTGACGGTTGTTGCACATTCAATTGAGGTCGTTGGTTTCATTGATACAACTGGTGAGTATTTATATAGTGAATCACGCCGGCTGTTGTGAGATCAGAGATTGGATGCCCTACTTTACAGTTTTGCCTGATTTGCGTACTACGAACACCAATGGTTTCAGGGCAAGCCAATACAGACCACTTTTGCGTAATTTCATTTGCCTTATAAAACTTAGAAAATTGCAGAAAGTTATCCGGTCCCATCACAAAGGTTAAGTCGCTTTCAGGGTAGTCTTTTTGCAGTTGTTCTAATACTGCATAAGTCGTCACAGATGCTTGAGCTTCAGATTCGTATAAGTGGGTTTCAACATCGCACAGTTGTACATTCTGCAAAGCAATATCATCAATAAATAATTGCACCAGTTCGCAACGTATTGGATATGGAAGCATCTCTTTCCCCCAAGCGTGCGCAATGCTTGGAACCATTAAGACCAAATCAAAATGCGACAATCTTTCCAGTACGCTTTTATGCCCAAATGTAGGCGGATTAAATGCGCTACCAAATACCGCGATCTTCACTTTATACGCTTCCTTAGCTTATTTTGAATGCCACAAAGATTATCATTTATATCACTTAGAGTGAATGTATACCCTCAATTGGGGTCGCATCTTGAGGTGACTTGGGTATATGATACAAGGACATTGAACTCCTCATTTAAATTTGCTGCACATTAAGGAATTATCATGGAGCAACTCATTCGCCAAGAAATGCAGGTTCTACCTTCAATTGACCCTCAATTTGAGATTTCACGCCGTGTCACGTTTATCAAAACAAAACTTCAGCAG